>CAZKSG010000122.1:0-13566 GCA_964555335.1 uncultured Anaerolinea sp. | reverse complement strand
GGGGCATGTTCCTCGCTCCCAAAGCGACTCGCCCCTTGAGCGGCGCTTCTTTTCTTACCCTTGAGTTGATCCTGTTTTCGACCGGCGCTCTTTCCCTTTTTGCGAGCGGCAAACCGACTCTCGGCTGGATCTATACGATTACCTTGGTCGTCAACAAAATTTTGCTGATCATGTGGAAACAATAGTTTTATTCATACTGCTTTATATTGGAGATATAAAAATGAACACAACCCTTGCCCTTCAAACTTCCCCTCGTTGGCAGGAACTTCTCGGTCGTGGACTGATGTGGTTCGCCGCTCTTGGTGCCTTCTCTGCTTTTGCATCCGCCATCCTGGCAGTGGACTCTGCAACATCCGATACAGTTTGGGTCGAAACCTGGCGCATGTTCGGCTTCCTCGTCTTCACTGGGATGTTCGTCCTGCTGGCGCTGCGTCCGCGTAATTCAGCGGGAGTTTGGGAGCTTGCCTTCTTCCACAAAGCTGCAATGGCAGTCTCTGCGCTGGTTCTCTCTGGCGCAAAAGAAGCTGCCATGGCAGGGACAATTGACGGTGTGTTGGCTGTATTGATCATGGTTGCGTATATCCTGACCCGCGGCTGGATGGCTTGGAAAGACTCACGTTGAAATTCTTCAAAACAATAGTTTCTTGCAACTACAAACAGACTTCCGAGACTTGCTTTATCGGAAGTCTGTTTGTAGTTATTCGATTGTCTGACAATACAAACGGTTAATTTGGATGGATCAGCATCACTGGAATGTGCGAATGATGAATGATTCTATCTGCCACACTGCCGATCAGCCAGCGTTGTACACCTGTCCGCCCATGCGTAGACATGGCGATCATATCTGCGTGAGTTTCATCAGCCGTAGCAAGGATGGTATCTGGCACCGGTCCCTCGCGAATTAGGCATGAGACTTTAATGCCTTCCTCACTCAATTTTTTGACCTCATCTTGCAGATATTTGTCGGTCTCGATCTCCATATCCTCAACGATTTTGTTGGCTATCGCGGGGTTACGAGAGAATAGGTCTGCGGCAGGAATTTCTGGCACACGAAGAATGACGATTTCAGCGCCCTCCGATCTTGCCAGTGCTTCTGCGTGAGGAATAACCGCTTCTGCGAACGGTGAGCCATCCAAGGGGATAAGTATCTTTTTATACATCGTGCATCTCCTTCATCTTGAAAGTGCATCTTTTGAATAAGCTCTATTTCACAATAGCACGTGCCTGACTGAATTTCAAGTATCAATAGCCCCAGCTCGTATCTGTGTAGAATGCCTGTCGATGATGGAAAGTGTTTTGGAGACGAGTTCTAGTAATGTTTCTCAATCCCGCCAAAGCCGAATATTTTGTTCTTCTCGGTCATTTCAATGAAATATCGCAATCGTTTCTTGAATTCTTCAGGGCGGTGACGGGCTCCGTCAATGAAAGCAATGCGGATTCGGATGTAGGAATCAGAGAATGTCTGAAAGTTCTTCCAGGCTTCCTGGTTGGCTTTGATAGCTTTCAAGATATCGGGCGGGATGACGAATTCTACGTTGAGAATATCACCCAGTGTCTCAGCCACTTCTTTGACAACTTTCTTCTCTGCCACCAGACTGCGCAGTCGCTCGATGTTGGCTTGTGAATATTTCGCCCTTGGCTTCCTCGGCGAAAAACGCTGGACCGTATGCCCGTCGTCCAACTTCTTGATGATGCTGTCGATCCAGCCAAAGCATAGGGCTTCCTCCACTGCGTCGTTGTACTCGATGCGCGGTTTCCCGGTCGTCTTTTTCGGGTAGACCAGCCAGATTTCAGGGATGGTTTTGTAGTTCTTTTTCAGCCAGTTTCGCCAGTCTTTGCGGGTTGTGATGTAGAGAATTTGAGTGATTTCCATTACCAACCTCGATTTGTCCAGCCTTGCTGGCGGTCTTCCCGAAAGCGCTGTGCCCATTCTTCAGAAATGTCGTCTGCGAGTTGAGTCAATGCAGGCGGCGTGATTCTGGCGGATTTCAAGTCCAGTTCGAGATATTCCAGTATTGTGCGGACCGTCCCTTCATACTCTTGGATAAAATCTTCGTACACAATTGTCAACGGGACAATGCCGCCCTCGGTAAAGAATTCCTGTATCCCTGCTTCACGCATGGAACATTCATCGTACAAATGATGGATGGCATCGTAAGAATAGGCGTTGGATAGATCAACGGGTTTGCGTTGTTCTTCAATCGGAAGATGCCATTCAGCGGATTGAATTGCCCTCCACCACGAAACAGCCAGCCGCACCTTGTTACGGCGCGTCATGAAGATATGGCGATGATTAGGAAAGATGCCTTCCCAGACATCCTTGCGTGTTATGACAGCGGCAGGGCAGGTTGGGAATTTCCTCAGTGTTTCGACCAACTGGGTGAAGTGTGGCTCATACAAGGAATGATTGACCCCGAATACGCCGTTGGGTGTTGTGCCGAGCTTCCAAAGATAGTCTTGCAGTTCAGCATGATCGTTCTTGCGAAATGTGCTCAGCAGGTCAGGCGGACAGTTAAACCATTCGCGCGGGATTCCCGCGATGCCTGTGGATTCAATGGCTTTGCAGAGCAGGGTGCTACCGGTTCGTTGGGTAAACCAGATGGTATAGGAATGTGTTGGTCTCATGAATTGTCTCTCACTTTATAATGTGGACATCATAAGATTATACAGGAGTTGAAACATGAAAGAGTTTCGGAACCCTCAAGACGTTCATAAACCTCTTGGCGGTTATTCCCATCAAATTGAAATTACGGGCAAAGAGCGACTGTTGATCCTTTCCGGTCAAGTTGGGATGCGTGAGGACGGAACGATTCCAGAAGACCCGCTGGAACAGATCGATCTTGCCTTCGAGAACATTTTTCGTAACCTGCGAGCCGCAAATATGGATGTGAAGGACATCGTCAAGCTCACATATTATCTGGTGGGAGAGATCGATACCATGAAAAGGCGGGAATTGGTGGCATCCAAATTGCAAGGTCATCAACCGTGCAGTACATTATTATATGTTGCCGCGCTGGCGAGTCCGCAGTTATGGGTGGAGATCGATGCTTGGGCGTCACATGAATAAACCTTGCGAAAGTCGAAATTGCATACTATAAGCTGATCTTCGCAGTGTTCAAATTTATTGGCAGAGGAGAGTAGATGAAAACAGGAATTGTAGGTAGTGGGTTTGTCGGCGCTACGGCAGCGTATGCCCTGGTGATGCGTGGCGTTGGGCGTAGATTGGTGCTGGTGGACCAGAACCGTGCCAGGGCGGAGTCAGAAGCGGATGACATCCTGCATGCGGTGCCGTTCGCGAATCCGCTGGAAGTTACAGCGGGAGACTATGCAGATCTGGCCGGGTGCAAGGTGGTTGTCGTTTCAGCAGGAGTGGGACAGAAGCCAGGCGAAACGCGCCTGCAATTGTTGGAGCGCAATGCACAGGTATTCAAGCAGGTAATCCCAAACATTCTGCAGTATGCGCCAGACGCGATCCTGCTGATCGCCACCAACCCCGTAGATATCATGACTCACATCGCAGCTCGTTATGCGGCTGAGTTCAGTGTCCCGTCCAGCCGTGTGATCGGTTCAGGGACTACGCTGGATACGGCGCGTTTTCGTGCATTGATCGGGCGCCAGTTAAGCGTGGACTCACAGCATGTCCATGCATATGTGTTAGGTGAACATGGCGACTCGGAAGTTCTGGCGTGGTCACAGGTGACTGTCGGCGGAATCCCGTTGCAGGAATTCTGCACCGGCCGAGAGATCTCGATCTGCGAAGACGATTATGCCGCCATCGATGAGAAGGTGCGCCGCGCTGCATACAACATTATTGCAGGCAAAGGGGCAACCTATTATGGGATTGGCAGTGCCATCGCCCGCATTGTCGAAGTCGTTTTACAGGATGAACGCTCTTTACTTACTGTGTGTACTCCAATGGCAGATGTCGCCGGGATCAAGGATGTGACAGTCTCGCTGCCGAATCTTGTCGGTGGCGAAGGGATCATTCAGACGTTCTTTCCCAAGTTGAGTGAAACAGAGACCGATGCATTGCGTGCCAGCGCGAAATTGGTCCGCTCTGTAATGGATGATTTGACCCTGTAAACATCTAGGACCTGTCTCCAAAACGCTATGTCACTCTGATGGAGCGTTCGTTGCGATCGACACCGCCCCGGTTGGTCGGTGCCGGGGAGAGTCTCTTACTTGTTGTGACAGCGACCCTTCGCTATCGCTCACACCGTCCCGAAGCGGCATCCCTTCGGGACGGTGATATTTTTGCGATGATTGTAGTTGACCTTCTTCGCCACAAAATACAAAGAATGAATAGTGTATGAACTCTGTGTGCTTTGTGGTTGCTCGTGTGTACGCAAAGGGGGGTACCGCAAATTATATTATTTTTTCCAAATTCTTCAGAAAGACGTCAACAATGTTTGGGTCGAAGTATTGTCCTCTGTTTTCCCGGATATGTTCGATCGCCTGCTCCCTCGACCATGCGGCGCGGTAGGGACGGTCGCTGGTCACAGCATCCCACACATCTACAACGGAGAAGATACGGGCGGAGAGAGGGATCTCCTCGCCTTTGAGTCCGCGAGGATACCCTTTGCCATCCCATTTTTCGTGGTGACAATATGGGATATCCAGTGCCTTCTTCAAGTAGGGGATGGGTGCAAGCCAGTCATACGCAAGCTGCGGGTGTCTTTTAAGGATTTCATGTTCTTCCTGTGTAAGCTGGCTCGACTTGAGTAGGATGCTGTCAGGCACGCCCATCTTGCCGATATCATGCAGCAGGGCCCCGCGCCGCATGTGGATCAATTCCTCGCCTGTGATGCCCATGATGCGTGCCAGTCGTTGAGACATCCCTGTCACTCGCTGGGTGTGTCCTTCTGTTTCGTGATCGCGCAAGTCCAATGCGTGGGACCAGCCCTCGATGGTGGCGTCGTACGCCTGAGCAAGCTCCAGGTTGGATTGCTGCAAATTCTCGAAGAGGGTGGCGTTATCGATGGCGATGGCAGCCTGCCCGCCGATCGTTTCCAGGAATTCAAGCCACTCGGGATACGGCTGTAACGAAACGCGGTGGAATACTTCGAGCACACCCTGCACTTTGCCCCGAGAGATCAATGGCACGGCATAATAACTGATGAAGCCTTCTCCTTCACGCAGCGTCGTGGCCGTTTTCCCGTCAGTTTCTTCGTTGATATTCTCGATGTTGATGATCCGGCGCTCTTTCACTGCACGTCCGGCGTGGCTGCCGTCAATGGGCACGCTCGCATGAAGAATCTTTTTGGAGTAAAACCCAAGGACAGCTTCATAGCTCATTGTCGATTCTTCCGGGTGTGGTAGGAGAATGCCTGCCGCATCTATTTGAAGTTGACTCAATGTTTGTGTCAACACGACCCCCAGGGTGAAATTTAAATTGAAGCTGGATGTGATCGCCTGGTCGATATTGCGTAGAGCGGTCAGGCGTGATACCTGTTGACGGATCTGGATCTCGGAGAGTTTGCGTTCCGAGATGTCCTGGGCGGTTCCCACAAACCGGACAGGTTGCGCTGCGTGATCGTACGTCAGTGCGCCACGGCATTGAATATAGCGTAGCTCCCCATTTGAATGCAGGATGCGAAAATCCAATTCCCGGGTCGGCCGGCCGTTTTTGATATCGTTGATCCACTGGGTAACAAGGGGGCGGTCAGCCAAATATACAAGCTCAACAAACGCAGGACTTGTGTGTTGGAAATCTTGTGGAACGACGCCAAACAGGCGGTACATTTCATCGGAAAATTGCAGGGAGTCGTTCAGGATGTACAGGCTCCAACTGCCAATATGACCGATGCGCTGGGCTTCGGAGAGAAGCTGTTCCTTTTCTCGAAGGTCCTCCTCCGCTTGCCGTCGTTCCTGGCGGATCTTCGCATCGCGCAGTTCCCGCTCGATGGCCGGGCCTAGACGCGCAAATTTCCCCTTCACGATGAAATCATGTGCTCCCGACTTCAGCGCATCGACCGCCGTCTCCTCACCGATGGTGCCGCTGATAATGATGAACGGCATATCAAGGTCGGTGGATTTTAAGATATTTAGAGCTCGTGTTGCATCCAGATGGGGCAGCGAATAATCGCAAAGGATCAAGTCCCAGGCCTCTTTTGCTAGCGCCGAACGGACCGCATCCTCGGTCTCAACACGAACGGATGTTACTTCATAGCCGAGACGGCGGATCTCGCGTAAGAGTAGGAAGGCATCGTTTTCCGAATCTTCGATCACCAGAATTTTTAATTTCTTATTTGTATCCATATGATCTAGCGAGGCGGTACTTCGTTGAGTACCAGCCAGTATAAGCCGAGTTGTCCGATGGCGTCGACAAATTGGTTAAAGTCCACGGGTTTTCGTACATACGAATTCGCTCCGCTGCCATAGGCGTTGGCCAGGTCCTGTTCCTCTCTGGAGGAGGTGAGGATCACAACGGGCAGCATGTATGTCCGTTCATCTGCCCGGATGCGGCGCAGGACTTCGAGACCATCGACCTTGGGCAGTTTTAGATCGAGCAAAATAACCTGTGGTACTTCATTAGGGTCTCGCCCCGAATAAGGACCCGTGCAAAATAAATAGTCCAGTGCCTCCACACCATCCCGTGCAACAACAATCGTATTTGCGATTTTGCTTTTGTGCAATGCCCGTAAGGTCAGGGCCTCGTCATCCGGGTTATCTTCAACCAAAAGAATGGATTTTTGACTCATGGGTGGTTCTCCTGTAATGTGAAATAGAACGTGGCCCCTTCGTTGGGGATTCCCTCAGCCCAGACACGCCCACCATGCCGGTTGACAATTCGCTGTACGATCGCCAGACCGATCCCGATTCCCGGGAACTCGGATGTCGTGTGCAGGCGTTGGAAAACGCCGAAGAGTTTGTCGGCGTACGCCATGTCGAACCCGGCTCCATTATCGCGAACGAAATAGCTGTGAGCACCCCCTCCATTCTCTCTTGTGCCGAATTCGATCCGTGCAAACTCCTGCCTGGATGTGTATTTCCATGCGTTTCCGATCAGGTTTTCAAGCACCACCTTGATCAGACGCGGATCGCTTCGAGCCACCATATTGGGTGTGATCGACACGTCCACGATTCGGTTTGGCTCAGTCTGCTGCAGCTCATGGATGATTCGCTGGGCGATGCTGCTCAAGTTGGTCGATTCCTCGTTGAGCGGCGTACGCGAGATTCGCGAGAGATTCAACAGATCATCGATCAATTGTGCCATGCGTTGTGCCGCCGTGCGGATGCGCAGGAGATAGTTGCGTCCCTCATCGTTCAACTGGTCTCCGTAATCCTCCATTAGCGCCTGGCTAAACCCGTCGATTGTTCGCAGGGGAGCGCGCAGGTCGTGCGACACCGAATAGCTGAAGGATTCCAACTCCTTGTTGGCAACTTCCAGTTGTGCGGCGCGTTGTTCCAGGTCGACGTTGAGGCGGTTGATCTTTTCCTCCACCAGTTTGCGCTCGGTCACATCGCGTATCGCGGCGGTGACAAGGATCCCGTCTGTTGTTTGAAGTGGGCTGAGACTGATCTCCACAGGGAATTCTGTTCCGTTTTTTCGCAGTCCGTATAACTCGAGCCCACTTCCCATGGGTCGCACACGCGGTTCGCGGAAATAACCAGACCGATGTGATGGATGCTGCTTATGGAACCGTTCTGGAACCAGCATTTCCATGGTTTTGTTGACCACCTCTTCACGCGAATAGCCGAACACCTGCTCGAACTGCGTATTGACCAAGATGATCTTGCCATCCCGATCTACAACAACGACCGGGTCGGGCGCAGATTCCAACAGCCCGCGGAACTTTTCATCTGTTCGCTCGCGGTTGATGGCAACCTGGGTCGTTCTGTCGCGCTCCTGAATCATCTTCTCTTTTGTATCCAGATAGCTCTCCCCGATGACACTCAACGCGGACTCGATCATGATGTCGGCGCCGGTCAATGCAGATAGCAGACGATCCGGGTCTTTTCCAAACGCATCCAACAGGTGAGGGCGCAGCAACCTCTGAAAGACACTCGCCACAAGAAACCAGTTGTGAAAAGCGAGTCTGGTCTGGGCATACTGTATGCCCTGTTCCCGAAGTCCTTCGAGGTAAGGCTCCCACTCATCATGCAGGATGGCACGGCGCTGGCGCTCGACGGCTGCTTCCTGTTGGGCAGGGGATAATTGTAAGAAGTTGTTCTTGACGAAAGATTCAAGTTCGGGATCACCTGCCGCCCAGTGAAGCAACTGCGTGCCGATCTCGTCACGGTGCATTTCGTATACGTTCCAATAATCCTGCAACCCCTTGATCTCAGCATCGCTAAACGGTAGGCGAAAGGTTCCAATGAAGGATGTGGGTTTTTCCATGGACGTTTCGTTTCCTGGATCGGTTCTACCTGGTAATTGGCATCTACCAGCCTTTGCTATATCTACAGACTAAAATCAGACAATAATTGTCCAATTTACTTAACTATAAGCTGAATGTTTTAAAAAATCAACTCTGTGAATGGGAGACCACTGGCTACAGGGTTATTCTTGCGTGTGCTGCGTAATGAATTCGCTGGAGTATACTTATTTTATGAACTTCTACATTGGATGTCCGGTTTGGTCGTTCAAAGGTTGGGTGGGCAATTTCTATCCTCCTGATACAAAGCCCAAAGACTTTTTGCGCGAATATTCGCGACGGGTGACCACTATTGAGGGAAACACAACATTTTATGCGGTCCCGGCTCCAAAGACGATCGAAAGCTGGGTTACTGAGACACCAGATGCCTTTCGCTTCTGCCCCAAGATTCCCAAAGCGATCAGCCATGAAGGGAGGCTCGTGGATAACATTCCACGTGCGCAGGAGTTCATCGCCACTATGCAAGGACTCGGTGAGCGGCTTGGTCCCATGTTCCTGCAGCTTCCGCCTCGGTTCACGCCTGAGCAGATGCCAGAGCTTCAGGCGTTTCTCGCCGTTTGGCCGCGGGATGTTCGCCTGGCGGTGGAGGTACGCCATCTCGATTGGTTCGACGAACCATATAACGGATATTTGAACCAATTGCTCTTGGGTCACAACATGGCTCGTGTCACGATCGACACCCGTCCGATCCGGGACCTGGCCGGAGACGCAGTTTTAGAGGGATCCACCTATGGAAGTTTGGTCGAAGCGCGGGAGCGCAAACCCGATATCCCCTCTGTTCCGACACGGACCGCTGATTTTGTGTTCATCCGCTATATTGGGCATCCTGACCTGCAGATCAATGTTCCGTTTTTAGAGGAATGGGAGACGTACCTTGCCTCGCAATTAAGCGAAGGGGCAGATGCATATGTCTTCTGTCATTCGCCAGAGACGTTTGCCTCCCCGCAGATCGCACGCGAGTTATATCATCGCGTGGCAAAGCAGATATCGCTCCCGCCATTGCCGTGGGACGAGATCAAGCCAGATATCCCCATTCAACCGGCCCTCTTTTAACCTGACGACGAAAACGGGTTGACAGGTCGTTCCCCCGGATATCCCCTGGCTCATTCAGGGCGATAGGGCGCTTCGATTTCGATATCGCCCACATATTCCGGTAGGTTGGTGTGCCCCAGCATCTGGCGGATCGCCTGGATCTCGCCGATGTGATACCAGTAATGATAGGTGATGCGTCGTAAGGCAGATCCGCGTGATTGACCGACGGGTTCACCGTTCAATAAGAGATCTGTGAGAAGCCCTTCTGTTGTGAGTGTATCCAGATAAGGATCGGCTGCCTTGGTGACCATGTGCCATGTCTCCATCATTTCATGAAGGGAAGGGGTGTTCATGGGCGCACCATAGGCGAACAATTCATTGAGTTGGGGGAAAAGAATGATATTCTGCGGCCGCTGTAAAAAGGTACGCTGCTCATGCCAGGCCAGATGCCCTACAGTCCAACTGATGCAGTTCATCACGCCGAAGTGACGGGAGCCTTCGTCCTCGGTAATGCCGTTGAGCCCGCGCAGCCATTCACTGCGCGTAAAACGGATCTGGTCAATAAGTGGGTGGGTCATGTGCTCTCCTTGATTGTAGTACAGACGTTCTAATTATAACCCTGTAGAGAGCCTCGAGACCCGCACTGGTTTTACAGAGCCCAGGGCTTTCTCAAAGTGCAGAGATCGAACCGTTCACGCAAGGCACGCGAAGAACGCAAAGGTCTACCAGGTTTTCCCGGTGTTCCTGGCGGATTTCGCGGTACATACTGTTGTCTGAATTGATTGGAGAAAGCTAGGGTCCAAAGCAGAACGTATTATCGGATTGCCTGAAGGACTTCCATGGCGTGCCTGGCATCGGCGAATGGAACAAAGATGTGATCGTGATAATACGCCGCGACCACGTTGCAACTGATGTTTGCTTCGGTCAAGGCTCTAGAAACCGCTGCGGTTAGCCCCACTGCTTCGAGTGAAGAGTGAACGGTTAATGTGATCCATGCCATGACGACAGAATAAGCTAAAGACTCGGAATCGGCCTGCTGTTGTGAGAGGACGACGGTGATTCCTTCCTTTTCGTGGAACAGGCAGAGCGGTCGAAGGGAAGCGGCGCGTTCCATCGACTCGACAACGCAAAAGACATATTCGCCTGCATTAAGCTCAGGGCTCATATTCTGCAGGAGTTGGGCGAGATCCGTTTCGCCGGTCATTTACGTTGCACATCCAGGATGGCGATCTTGGTCGAATGGTTGAATGGAGTCGGGTCTGTGATCGGCGCGGAAATCGTGTTATAGCCAACCATATCCTCAGGCACGGGGATTAACTCTCTTATTTTCAAGTACCCGTCTTTGCAGATCGACTCGAGCGTCTGCATATACTCGCGGCCGCTGACATACAGCGCGTTGTTGATGGCAATGAGGATTCCATTGTCCTTGATCAGCGGGCGTACTTTATTGATCAGGCGCATACTGTCGTTGACCTGGTCCACTTTGCCTTTGGCTGTGGCCGAAAAGAAGGGGGGATCGATGATTACGCAGTCGAACGTTATGCCTGCGCGCTTGAACCTGCCCACAGCGGGGAAGAAGTCCTGTGCGATGAAATCCTCTTTTTGAATGGGGAAACCATTCAAGGTATACGACCCCTTGGCGACGTTCAAGAAGGAATGGCTCAGGTCCAGTTGTGTGACACGGCTTGCTCCGCCTGCGATGGCAGCGACGCCGAGACTGCCGGTGTACGCAAAGGTGTTCAATACCGACCTGCCGCGTAGATTCTCGATCATCCACTGGCGGAGATTGCGCGTGTCGAGATAAAAGCTGGCGTCGCGGCTCATCGTCAGGTTGATTGAATACCAAACCCCGTGCTCCTGAATTTTCCGATCGGGTTCTTTGCCGAAGAACAATTGACCGCGTCGGGCCTCTTGTGTTTTGCCGTTTCGTGTCTTGACGATGACAGCGCGTAGCCACGGGAGGGATGCCATGAGGAAACCTTGTGCTTCCTTTACAAGTGACAAGCCCTGCGCGATGTCTGCCGCGTAGTTATGAAGCACGAGCGTCGAAGCATATACGTCGATCACAAGATCAGGATTCCCTTCTGTGAATCCGTTGAACAATCGAAAAGCCGTGTGGTGCGCCGCATCGAAAAGGGATCGGCGTGCGTCAACCGCCTGCTCGAGCAGCCTCTGAAGTGTGCTCATGGCTCGAGTTGTTTCTCCAGCCACTTGGCAATGACACCAACGGACTCTGCGGAAACGTTGTGCCCCATGTTGAATTCGTGATATTCCAGGTCCGTTCCCAGTGTTTGCAGTGTATCACGGGTGCGGCGCGCCCAATGCACGGGGAGTAGCGGGTCTTGAATGCCGTGGGTGAGGAGGAATGGTTTACCCTTCACGCCGGCCTCATCGATCTGCACACCTGATTCGTGGGGGAAGTATCCCGATTGAGCGATCACGCCTGATACTCGCCCGGGTTGGGATACGGCAAGCGAAAGGGCGACGATACTTCCCTGGCTGAAGCCGAGCAGGTAGAGATGATCTGCATCGACCGGATAAGACTCGATGATCTCATCGATAAAATGGTCTATGGTGAGCATGGCATTCGCCAGCCTCACCGGGTCCGGCTTGCCTACTTGCGAGATCTGGAACCATTCGTAGGAACCGGGGCCGAGGGTGAACGTGCCGCGTGGACTGATCCATAACAGGCTGGGGGGAAGATACGGGGCGAGCCCGATCAAATCCTCTTCGTTGCTGCCGCGTCCGTGCAGGGCAAGGAGGGTAGGGTACTTTGCACCGGAGCCCTGCCGATGGGACTCTGGGTATCGAACGAGATGTTTGAGCGATGGTTGTTTGGGTTCCATGGCGCGATTATCTCATAAAGCAGCTTGTCTGTTACCGGAAACTCTTTCGCAATATCAACCCACAAAACAGGTACAATCATCGAAACCTTATCAGGCAGGTTCACATGAAAAACTTTGATACGCGCTACAACGACATCCCGAAGACCGAGATCCACATCCACCTTGAAGGGAGCATTCGCACGCAGACGATCATTGACATTGCGCAGGAATACAAGCTGGGCCTGCCCTCCTATAAGGCAGATGAGTTGGATAAGCACGTGAAAGTCTACGACCAACTGCGCGACCTGGCCGCGGTACTCGAAGCGTTTGCCATTTTCCAAAACAGCATCACCTCACCCGATGTGGTCGAACGCATTGCCTGGGAAGTGTTCGAAGACTCGGCCAGGCAGAACATCCGCCTCTCTGAAGTGCGCTTCTCTCCCGATTGGGCCTTTCACGGACACAACCTCGACTGGGATGCCTGCCTCGATGGATTGCTGCGGGCAAAGGAACGCGCCGAACGTGAATTGAACATGGCGGTTGGGTACATCGCCATCACCTCCCGCAGCATGGGACCCGAGTCCTGTGTCAAAACGGTCGATTGGGCCATCCGCCACAGGGAGCACATCCTCGGCGTGGACCTGGCAGACGCGGAAGATGTCTTTCCCATTCAGAATTTTGTTCGACCCATCTTGAAGGCCAAAGAGGCAGGGCTCAAGGTCACCGTCCATTCGGGCGAGAATACCCCCGCCTCGGCCGTCGTAGAGACCGTCAACGCGGTCCACCCGCACCGCATTGGGCATGGCATTCACGTGATCGAAGATATGGACGCTGTGGAACTGGTGAAGCAGGAGGGCATCACCCTCGAAGTGAACCCCTGGAGCAATTACCTGACGAACTCCGTGCGGACCATTGAAGAGCACCCTCTCAAGCGGCTATTCGACCTGGGCGTGAAGGTCACGATCAACTCCGATGACCCCGAAGTGCTCGAGACGAACCTGAACAACGAATACCGCATCGCCCATGAAGTGCTGGGAATGAGCATGGACGAAATCATGAAATGCAATGAGTACGCCGTAGAAGCGTCGTTTTTGCCGGAAGAGGAGAAGAGAAAGGTTTGGATGCGATGAGTAGCTTTGCTCGGCGAAGTACTCTGTAAGAGGAGTTGACCGAGCCGTTAGAGACTGTAGGTCTCAATGACTCGGAATGCGGGAGACCTGCGGTCAATGGCCTCGTCTGGGTTGGAAACCCTCGACGAGCTTGGAGAGTTTCGTGGGACTTTTGATTTACCATTCTTTTCTAGCATGTACGCCTGTATATTTCAAATGAAA
>CAZKSG010000121.1:0-13621 GCA_964555335.1 uncultured Anaerolinea sp. | reverse complement strand
ATAAGCGTCCAGAAACCAGGTTTTGTGCCTGTGTTATGATTTCTGTTTTGGAGAACAAAATTCAATATGGATGAGAACAAACTCCCGTCAAAGCAAGAAAACGGATCGTCCGGGGTCTTTCGACGGTTTGTAGATACATTGATCGGAATCGGTCTGGGCGAGTCAATGTTGCGGGTGGGGACAACGGTACTGTCCATTGCATTGTTGGTTGGGGTCGTTTGGCTGCTGCGCATCTTCTATACCCGTGGAGCGGAGCCGGTTGCTGAGGCGTCTTCCAATGCACTGGAAACGGTTCCCACCCTTTCGGTGGAGGGAGGCGGACCCGTCCAACAGGTGGGACTAAATTCGTTCGATGGGATTCCCCGCCTGGCACAGGTGCACACCACCATCCCTTCCCGTCCCCGACAGGATGTTGAAAAATACAAGGTGGCAGAGGGCGATACGATTTTTGGCATTGCTGAAAAATTCGGCTTGAAACCCGAGACCGTTCTCTGGGCGAACTATTATGTCTTGTTGGATGATCCCCACGCTCTGCAGCCCGGGCAGGAACTGAACATTCTGCCTGTGGATGGAACCTATCACGAGTGGCAGCAAGGCGAAGGGTTGAATGGCATTTCGAATTACTACGGCGTGAAACCGGAAGATATTATCAACTATCCGGCGAACAATCTGGACCCAGCCACTATTGGCGATATGGCGAATCCTAATATCAAGCCCGGGACCTGGCTTGTGATCCCCAACGGACGCCGCGAGTTCGTCTCGTGGAGCGCGCCGTTGGGCGTGACCCGCGAGAACCCTGCCTCTGCCCGCGTGCTCGGACCCGGCGCCTGTGACCCGATCACAGGTGGTGCTGTGGGGTACGGAACGTTCATCTGGCCATCGAACAAGCATTATCTATCAGGGTTCGACTACACCCCGAACGCCAATCACTGGGGTATCGACATTGCCGGTAACGAAGGCGAAGCTGTGTACGCCACCGATGCAGGTGTGATCGTATATGCCGGTTGGAATAACTATGGATACGGTAATATGATCATGGTCGATCATGGCAATAACTTCCAGTCATTGTACGCACACTTGAGCGGTATCAGCGTGGTATGTGGACAAAGTGTGGGTCAAGGCGATCTGATCGGTGCGATCGGAACGACTGGCCGTTCGTCAGGTCCGCACCTGCATTTCGAGATCCGGGCGATCTCATCGTATGTGAATCCGTGGGATGTGTTGCCGCCGCCGTAATTTAGAAATGAGCAGAGACATAGCAAAACCAGGTATTTGTTATATCCCTACTTGTCAAAGTGGCCTGCCTATACTATAATCTGCGTCGCTTCGGGCGCGTAGCTCAGTTGGTTAGAGCGCTACTATCACACAGTAGAAGTCGGGGGTTCGAGTCCCTCCGCGCCCACAAAAAACGAGCTGAAAAGGCTCGTTTTTGATTTTTGTAGGGTTCGAGCGCTGCGCAGTCCACGCTCACAAAGTAAGTCAAAAGTATGGAAACTCTCTCATTCTTACAAAATATCTATACTTCTGTTTTATAATTCCTGCCATCATGCCCACACGAACGAATGAAGCCTGGCTTTCCGATTTGCGCAACAACGGTGCCCAGCGCGAGGCAGCGCTGGAAGATCTACGCGCCGTTATTCAGAAGGGACTTCCCTACGCGCTTTCCCGATGGCTTTCCCCTGATGAGCCGCAATTTAACTCCCTGATCGATGAAGTGACGCAGGAAACGCTCCTGCGCGTTCTTGACCAGCTCGACACGTTCGAAGGTCGCAGCCAATTTACCACCTGGGTCCATAAGATTGCCGTACGGATCGCGCTCACCGAACTGCGCCGCAAACGCTGGCGGGACGCGTCGCTGGATGAACTGACCGAGAACGAAGACGTTCCCCCTCCCCCTGGTCTGCTGGCCGACTCCCATGCAGGACCCGAAACCTCTGCCGAACGCGCCGATATGCTCGAACGCGTCCGCAGGATCATCGACGAGGAATTAACCGAACGCCAGCGCCAGGCACTCCTCCTGCTTGGCGTGCAGGATATTCCCATGGAAGATGCCGCCCGCAAGCTCAAGACCAATCGTAATGCCTTGTATAAACTCCTGCATGATGCACGGCTGCGTCTCAAACGACGCCTCTCGATGGAGGATATTGCTCCGCACGAAGTTCTGACACTTTTTGAAGGTAAGTAAGATTAATCTAGTGTTAATCATCAAAAGAGCAGACTATGAAAATACAGGATATTATCAAACGAATTCGTCACAGCCTCGGTCTGCAAAAGGAACTTACCAACGAAGCAGTTCTTGGGATTTTGCGCGTCCTTGATGAAGTACCAACCGAGGAAATTTCCTGCGCCGAACTGTACACCAAGCTTGATGAATATGTAGAACGCGAAGTGGATAAGAAAGACGCTGCCTATCTGATGCCGGTTATCCGTGAACATCTTGATGTGTGCCCTGAATGTTGTGAAGAGTATGAAGCACTTCTGGATGTTTTGAGCAAGTCCCAATCATCCAGGAAGTAACTACTTGTAAAGTGAAACGCTCTGGAAAATCCAGAGCGTTTTTTTATTCGTGGAAGATCTTTTCACCAGCACGGACTGGCACCTTGAGTCGGTTCTCTGTTGGCGTAATGGGACAAGACCACATCTCGTTATAGGCACAGTATGGATTGTATGCCAGATTGAAATCGACAAAGAAACGGTTACCGGGCAGGGCTTCGGGCTCAAGATAACGCCCAGCCGGATACGTTTCCTTTCCAGCAAGTGAATCCACGAACGGCAGGAAATATCCATTTTCGTTCCGATAGATCGTCAATTCGGCATCTGTTCCATCCACGCTGAATTTGAATCGTCCATGGCGGACATACGCTTGCACACCACCTGTGGAGGTTTGCATCTCCATAGGTGCCTCATCTTTGAAAGGTTCCACCTGTACTTCCAAACGAAGTTCCTCATTCTCAGGAAAATAACTCAAACCTGTAAAACCCTTTCGCTGGTCGGGTGTCAACGGGCTCTGGGGATGCCTGCCAAAAAAGGCGTCCTTCTCTGCACGAAAATCAGTCAGGTCGCTCATAAATCTCCATTTCTATTGTCATTGACTCGGATACTTGGGAAAATCTTACAAACTGACGCTCGTTACGAAAGCTCTTGCGAATTCACTTATCTTATGCTATCGTTATCCAAAGAAATCGATTATGACATCCTCTCCCAAAACAGTTCTGATCATTGAGGACGAAGAAGACGCTGCCGAGCTTTTCGCAGAAATGATGCGGGTCAGCGGTTTTCACGTGGAAAAAACGTCGAGCAGTGCCCCGGCTATAAACATGATGATCGCCAACAAACCCGATGTTGTGATCCTGGATATCATGATGCCTGAGATCTCCGGTCTCGATATTTTGCGCCAGATGCGCGCTGACCCTGAGCTGAGCAACATCCCGGTTGTGGTGGTCTCCGCCAAGAGCATGCCCACCGATATCAAAAATGGAATGGAAGCGGGCGCTTCCACATACATCACCAAACCGGTTGGCTTCCTTGAGTTAAAAGAAGCGGTCGAACGCGCCATTGCAGATCCATCCAAGCCTGCCTCTTCATGAGTTTAATCCGCGCTTTTATTGCTGTTGAACTCCCCCGCGAGATACAGCAAAATATCCATACGGAAACATCCAATCTCCGCAGGGAGATCGGTGGACTTGTTCGTTGGGTGTCAGTTGAAAACCTGCATTTGACATTGAAATTTTTGGGTGACATATCTCCGTCCAATGTGGAGTTCCTGGTCCAGATGCTTCGCAATGAAGCAGAGAATGTCGGCGGGTTTTCCCTTCACCTGGCAGGGCTCGGTTCGTTTCCAAGCCCAAAGCGGCCACGCGTGATCTATATCGGAATCCAGGCCCCGGCGGGGTTGAATTCGCTCCAGCGGGGCATTGAATCTGCATCTCGCAGGCTGGGGTATGAGGCGGAGGAACGTCCTTTCTCGCCCCATCTCACATTGGGGCGTGTTCGGCAGAATGTGACGGTCGCCGACCAACAAAAGATCCGCCATCTGATCGAAGGAACGCAGGTTGACGTACTCGGCACTGCCAGAGTAGACTCGGTACATCTTTACAAAAGTGAGTTGAAACCCAGCGGCTCGGTGTATACCCATCTTTATTCCGCGCCATTAAAGAAATAGTAATGAGAACCACAACAGAGGTGATATCTGAACGCACTAGAACTTGCCCATAAAATCGTCGAAGCCCTGGAGGACAAAAAGGGCGAAGACATCCTGCTTCTTGACATTAAAGAAGTTGCATCGTTTACCGATTATTTTGTCATCTGCAGTGGAACCAGTGATCGCATGCTTGACGCGCTTGCCAAAGGCGTGCTCGAAGCCACAAAAAAGGATTACAAGAAAAAAGGCCGTGTTGAGGGGCAATCGGGCGAAGGCTGGCTTGTGCTCGACTTCGGCGATGTGGTCGTGCATCTCTTTTCACCCGATATCCGCGAACACTATGACCTAGAGGAATTGTGGAGTGACGGGAAGGTGTTGTTAAGGGTGCAATAAGGTTTGGCTGGTTAAGTCTTGAGCGATTATGAAACAAAGCAGACTTAAGAAGGGCTTTCAAGCAGCTCTTCTTTTCATTTTCATATTCTCAATTTTCCTGAACGTCTTCCTCTATTCACAACTGCGCAAATACTATACGTTGTTGTATGCTGTGGAGTTGGATCCTCTGGGACTTTCCGTATTTCAAAATACAGAACAGATAAACTCAGATGCAAATGCACAAACCGTCGTGTTTTATGGCGATTCTCGTGCAGCACAATGGACAAATCCAAACATTGAAGGGTTTACATTCATAAACAGGGGGATTGGAAATCAAACCACGATCCAAATCCTTCATCGCTTTGAAACACATATCGCTCCACTTCAACCAGATATCATTATCCTTCAGGCAGGAGTTAATGACCTAAAGACGATCCCTCTGTTTTCCGGGAGAAAACAGGAAATTATCTCAAACTGCAAGGAACACATTCAGCAAATTATCAACAAATCATTGCAATTAAATTCGGTAGTGATAGTGTCAACCATTTTCCCAACGGGAAACGTACCTCTTCAACGCAGGCTGGTCTGGTCAGATGACATTCCTCGGGCAATTCTTGAAGTAAATGGTTACATCCGTAGTTTGTCTACTCACAAGGTCATCGTATTTGATGTAGCAAAACTTTTGTCTGATGAAAACGGAAAGATGAAGCAGGAATATGGTTATGATGAACTGCATTTGAACCAGGCAGGCTACGATGTTTTAAATGTTGAGCTTGCTAAATTGCTCGAATCGATCAAGAAAAATTCACAATGACATCTCATTGGAAAGCTGTCCTGCAAGCTCTCTTCGTTGTTTTTCTCTGGGGGACATCCTGGGTGTTTGTAAAGATCGGTCTGCACGATATCCCACCAGTTATATTTGCAGGGTTGAGGTATTTCCTTGCATTTATCTGCCTGTTGGTGGTATTGCTGTTTAGCGATGCAAAGGGTGAAATCCGCGAACTGACTCGGGCAGAGTGGATGCGTTTCACCCTCCTTGGAATTCTCCTGTACGCTGGCACGCAAGGTGCGATCTTTGTAGCGCTTGCCCATCTCCCGGCTGTGACCGTGAATCTACTGTGGAGTTTCAGCAGTGTTGTCATCGCTCTTTTAGGCATACTGTTGTTGGCAGAGCGACCGCGACTATTCCAATGGGCTGGAATGCTTTTGGCGATCATCGGGGTAGTAATCTATTTTTACCCGATAGAAATTCCGCGAAATCAAATTATTGGCTTTTGGGTTGCCGCACTGGGGATCCTGGCAAACGCGGCGGCATCCATCCTTGGCAGGGATGTGAACCGCATCGGCAAACACAATCCGCTGGTAGTGACCGTGATCAGCATGAGTGTAGGGTCGATCCTTTTGTTAGCCGCAGGACTCTCATTCGAAGACGCACCACGGTTCAACTTCCAGAGCTGGATAATCATCATCTGGCTGGCAGTGGTCAATACAGCATTTGCATTCACCCTCTGGAATCATACTTTGCGTACACTCACCGCGATGGAATCCAGCATCATCAATGGGACCATGCTCGTGTGGGTGGCGATCTTTGCGGTCATTTTCCTGCGTGAAACAATCACCGTAAAGCAACTGTTAGGTCTTATTGCAACCAGCATCGGTACACTTATCGTACAATTGCGCACTGTAAAACCAATTAAACAACGTTAGAAGGAAATCGAATGTTATCCCTGAATTGTCAAGCCGTCCTGTTCGATCTGGATGGCACACTTGTCGAATCTACATTTTTTATCGAACGCCTGTGGCAGGATTGGGGCATGCAGCACGGCGTGATCCCACAGCGCATGTCTGAAGTGATGCACGGTCGCCCTGCTGTGGAGATCATTAATATCGTCGCTCCACATGTCTCTGTAAAAGATGAGATCTACGCACTGGAGACCAATGAGATCTCACGCATGGATGGAATGAGAACCTATGCAGGTGCAAAAGAACTGTTGAGCAGTCTTCCGCCAAAGCAATGGGCAATCGTCACATCGGGTTCACTGCGTGTGGCAACCGCACGGCTGAACTATGCAAAATTGCCCAAACCAGATGTCTTCATTACTGCTGATGATATCAAAGCGGGCAAGCCCGCGCCCGATGCCTACCTACTCGCTGCAAAACGTCTGCGTGTTCACCCGGCAGATTGTGTCGTTGTAGAAGACGCACCAACAGGAATCCAGGCAGGTAAATCTGCCGGGATGAAAGTGATCGGCATCGCTTCATCGCATTCGAAGGAAGAACTTCAACAGGCAGATGTAGTCGTCCAACAACTGGCAGATATCAAAGCGCACATTACTGGAAGTCGGATAAATATCCTGTTCAAATAAAACATAAACGTCCCGCCAAATGGCGGGACGTTTATTTCTTCTTTTCTCTTGCTTGAAACTATTTCTCGAACACCCAACGATCCACTTCGCGCTTCCAATCCACAAGTTCTTCGGGTTTGAACCATAAGGCTACTTCTGCAGCACCATTCTCCACGCTATCGGAGGCGTGGGTGAGGTTGCGGCCGACCTCGAGAGCAAAATCATGGCGCAGTGAACCAGGTGCGGCTTCGGTGGGACGCGTCGATCCCATCGTCTGGCGGATCGCGGCAATCGCGTTGGGTCCTTCCCAAACCATCGCCATCACTGGCGCGGAAATAATATAGGAGATCAAACCATCATAAAAGGGTTTGCCCTTGTGAATGGCATAATGAGTTTCAGCGAGTTCCCGACTCACCTGAATGAATTTCGCGGCCACAAGGCGCAGCCCACGGCGTTCCAGACGGGAAACAACTTCCCCGATCAAGGCACGCTGCACTCCATCGGGCTTGACTAAAACGAGCGATCGTTCCACAGATTTCCTCCAAAAATAGATATAAAACCTGACAGGCCTTGAGGGTCTGTCAGGTTAGCTTAACGTAGTAATTCTTCCGCTTTGGTATACGCGTCGAGCGCGTCCTGCAGGCGGTTGGCACGCATGTATGCGTCGCCAAGCGATTGCCAGATGCTGACTTCCACTGGATAACGATACAGCGCCTCGCGCAGATCGTAGATCACCTCATCGAGGAAGCGTCCCTTCTTGATGAGCTTGCCATATGATTCCAGCGCGCCAGGGATATTACTGCGCGAGAGTTCGCTGCGCGCCACCCCAAGAGTCTGATCGATACCTGGCATCACCAACATGCCTGTCCCCCGGGCGCGCGTAGCCGGTTCCTTGTAGGGTTCAGCAGGCTTGGGCTTGGATGGAGTCTTTCGCGCCGGCTTCGGCTCAGGCTTGGGCTGTTCCGGCTGAGGCACGTCGAATGAGGCGGGTGGAAGAGGCTTTTCCAGCTCTGGTTGTGGCACTTCTGCCAACGGCGGACTGTAAATGATTTCCGGTTCCTTTGGCTCTTCCAACGGTGGGCTGTAGACGATCTCAGGCTGCTTCGGCTCATCCACCGGCTTCCAATCTGTAGCCCGGGTGGGCTCGATCTTCGAAGGCTCAGCGATCACTTCCCCGGTTTCATCGCGCAACCAGGCGGGCAGGTCACCTGTATCTGAAGGCTTGGATACTTTCTCCTCCCGCTCCAACTCATTCAGCCAACTGGGAAGTTCTGAGGATGAGACCGCCTCCTGCGCAGGGATGGCTGGTTCCGCCGCCCGGGTTTCTTCCTGTTCGACATTTTGCATCCACGCAGGCATATCCGCATCGACGGGTTCTGCCGCAGGTTGAGAGGCAACTGCCTCCGGTTGTTCAAGGCTCTTTAACCACAACGATGTCTGATCGGCTGTGGATGTTGGTTCAGGCTGTTTTTCTTCTTCACCAATATCTTTTAGCCAGGCGGGTGTCTCACCTATATCCGCGGGTTCTGGCTGTTGCTCTACTTCATCTGGATTCCTCAGCCAGTTCGGCGTCTCATCCGTAGATATGGGCAAGGGTTGTTGTTCTTCTTCGACTTCCTTCAACCACGCCGGAGTCTCTTCCGTAGGTGTGGGTTGTTCCACGATTGGCTCGGGCCTGGAGGCTGACACCGCTGCCTGAGGAGCACGAAGCTCCTTGGCTTGTTTGACCCATTCCGGTTCTTCCTGCAATCGTTCTTCAGGTTTTGTCAACAAACCTTCACTCGCCCCTTGTCTCGCGGCAAGGTTTTCAAGCCAGGCAAACGAATCATCCTGTTCCTGAGCGCTCTTACCCAATTCTTCTGTGGCTGGAGCAGGCTGTGAAGCAGGTGGTTCACCAGCTACCGACTTTGCCTGCTTAACCCACTCCGGTTCTTCCTGTAACCTTTCTTCCGGTTTGGTTAAGAGACCTTCACTCGCGCCCTGTTTCGCAGCAAGGTTTTCGAGCCAGGCGAACGAGTCATCCTGCTCTTGAGCACTCTTGCCTAACTCTTCAACAGTAGCAGATGGCTGAGAGACGACAGACTCACCTGTCAATCCTTTCGCCTGTTTCACCCATTCGGGTTCCTGCTCGAGGCGTTCTTCGGGTTTGGTAAGCAAGCCTTCGCTGGCGCCTTGTTTCGCAGCAAGACTTTCGAGCCAGGCGAACGAATCATCCTGCTCTTGAGCGCTCTTACCCAGGTCTTCTACACTGGCAGATGGTTGAGATTCAGCGGGTTGGACAGGCAAACCTTTTGCCTGTTTTACCCATTCGGGCTCCTGTTCCAAACGTTCTTCAGGTTTGGTGAGCAAGCCTTCGCTGGCGCCTTGTTTTGCAGCGAGTCCTTCCAGCCAGGCGAACGAATCATCCTGCTCCTGCATACTCTTGCCAAGCTCTTCGATATTCGCAGAAGGCGGTGCAGCGACAGGAGTTTCACTAGTCCCCGCCTTCGCCTGCTTGACCCATTCAGGTTCCTCTTGCAAACGTTCCTCTGGATTGGTCAACAGGCCCTCGCTCGCACCTTGTTTTGCAGCAAGGTTTTCGAGCCAGGCAAAGGAGTCATCCTGTTCCTGTACGCTTTTGCCGAGATCACCAACACTGGTCATTTCAGGAGTCGGTGCGGCAGGTTCCTGGGGAACTTCACTGATAAAGCCAAGATCTTTGGCTTCGGATACAGACGCTTCAGGCTCAGCGCCAAATTGTTTCAACCAGTCCACATCATTTGTTTGTGCTGCGGGAGTAGATTCCGATCCAATTTCATCCAACCAGGAAAGGTCGTTTGCCTGCGCAGGAGTTGACTCAGGTTCCTCTCCAATCCCTCTTAGCCAGTCTGGTTCGGCAGCAGGTGTAGAAGTAGCAGGTTCGTCTCCAAGTCCCTTCAACCAATCTGGGGTATCGGTCTGTGCGGGCTGAGGTGTGGTTTCTGATGTACCAAATCCCTTGAGCCAATCGGGCTGCTCGTCGCTCGCCTGGGCGGGTTGTTGTTCAAATCCCTTCATCCAATCAGGTTGCTCCTCAGAGGGAGGCACAAATGACTGTTGAGATGGCTCGGGTTGGGCAGCGACGGCCGCAGCCGTGGAGAGAGCCCCCTTGCCGATGTTGTTGATCCAATCGGGGAGTTCTTCTTCCTGTTGGGGCGCGGCTGGCTCAGGTTCGGGAGGCTTCATCGCTTTGACCCAATCGGGCAGGTCACCTTGCGAGAGAGGTTCCACGGAGCCTGTTGGTTCACTCTCAGCAAATGCAGATTTACTTTCGTCGAACGCACCGGTGGATTGTCCCCAACCGGCTGCTTTCAGAAAATCAGGAATCTCATCTGCAGGTTGGGCAGGAGCGGCCGAGGAGGAGGCGGGCATGTCAAACATGGAACCTGTTGTCGGCTGAGAAAGAGCCGGGGCAGTTTCCCCTCCAAACGGACTCTTCAACCAATCCGGTTCTTCGTTGCGCGCCGCGCCGCTTTCGAGGCTGATCGCCTTGTTCTCGCGCCACTCAGGCTGGACACCGATCGGCTCTCCGTTCCATTCCAGGTGTTCAAGATTCACGGCCGCATCTGATACTTCGTTCGCCAGGAAGATGCTCCCTGTCACCTGCGCCGCGTATGGATCGAGTTCGACCACACGCTGGCGGTACGAGGCAGCATTCTCATTCCGGTCAGCACTGAGAAGCTCAAAAAGCACGCGGTTGGCATCGAGGGAATAGGGATGCCGCTGCAACAACGCCAACGCAGCATCCACGGCATCGTTCTTGGCGCCGCTCTTGAAATATGCTCGGGCAAGTAATGCCTGCATGTCGCTACGCCCCGGGTCCTCTGCCAGAACGCTTTTGATCTCAGAGATCGCCTGCGGATATAACTCACCCTGCAAATACATGTGCGCCAGCGCACCACGCGTCATGCGGATGCGCGGCGGCTGGACACCATCACGGCGGCCATACAAACGCTGCAACTCGCTTTGGATCGCGGAATTGGAAGGCTGCGTTTCAAAGGCACGTTCCATATGCCAAATGGCATCGTCGAGTTTGTTCTCTTCATCGCGGATGATGCTCATGCCCACCTGGGCAACGAAATCGTTCGGCACAGCAGCCAGGATACGGGAAAAGATATCCACCGCATCACCATAGCGTTTCCCTTCGAGATACGCCTTTCCCAACAGGCGATAGGTTTCCAGATGCTTCGGGAAGGTCTTCAGGATATGATGGCTGTGGGCAATCGCTTCATCCAGGTGCCCGCGGTCGATCATTGTTTCGATTTCCTGGTTGTATGCACGCAAGAATACTTTCGCCATGAAACTTTATACTCCTGTGGTAAGTATGCCCCATTCTGATGAATATTGCAAGGATTAGGGCATTATTTCACAAAAATAGCGCGTTAGCTATAGAACAAAGGTAATTTCCCGGTAGGCATATCACTGAATGTATGGGCGGCAAGGACGGTCTGCCGTACTTCGGCCTGTTTCGCCTCATCATTGGCGTGGATGGTGAACAGTGGCTCACCTACCTCTAGCTTATCACCCACTTTGTGATGGATAACAAAGCCCACGGCGTGATCCACGGGATCCGACTTTTTGGCCCGGCCCGCGCCGAGAGTCACTGCTGCCTCGCCCACGCTTCTCGCCTGGACCTCAGACAAATATCCACTCCGCGGCGACTTTACCACTTCGATATATTTCGCCTTCTCGAACCTGGACGGATCGTCAATGTACGAAACATCCCCTCCTTGTGCCTGGACGAGTATGCGCAGCTTTTCGAGCGCACTCCCGTCCGCAATGGATTTTTCCGCCATGGCACGACCCTCGTTCAGGTCTTTGGCGCGTTTTCCCAGCACAAGCATATATGCGCTAACGTGTAGACAATGCTCGGTGAAGTCTTCAGGAGCATGTCCCTTGAGCATATCGATCGCTTCGATCACTTCAAGTGAATTGCCCACGGCACATCCCAGTGGTTGGTTCATATCAGAGAGTAAGGCTACTACTTCGCGCCCGGCCAGTTTGCCGATGTCTGTCATCAGGTTAGCCAGTTGGCGCGCTTCGTCGAGGGTTTCCATGAACGCGCCGAGACCCGTTTTCACATCGAGCAGGATCGCCTGTGCTCCCGCAGCAAGTTTCTTGCACATAATGGACGATGCAATTAAAGGAATGGATTGCACGGTTCCGGTGACATCGCGCAGGGAATACAATTTCCCATCTGCCGGAGCCAGATCAAGGGATTGGCCGGTAAGCACGATCCCTTTTTCTTTTAATTGCTTCTTGAATTCTTCCGTGGATAAATTGACACGATAGCCTGGAATCGATTCCAGTTTGTCGAGCGTCCCGCCGCTAAAGCCAAGTCCACGACCCGACATTTTGCCCACAGGCAAACCACACGCCCCAACAATGGGAAGAACCGAAAGACTCGTCTTATCCCCCACGCCGCCGGAGGAATGTTTATCGACGGCCAGATCGACCACATCGCTCAAATCGAGCATGGACCCGGAATGTGCCATCGCCAATGTCAGGTCTGTGGTTTCGCGTGGGCTCATGCCATTGAGCAGCACCGCCATCGCGAACGCAGAGGCCTGATAATCGGGGACATCTCCGCTCGTAAAACCGCGCACAAAAAATTCGATCTCGTCGTGAGTTAGTTCGTGATGATCGCGCTTTTTGATAATGATATCGACTGCACGCATGGAACTCTCCTTGTTCCCATATATCTTTCGTCTTGTGAAGATTGCAAACCATCACAAGACTCTTTCTGTTTGGGGACTTAAGGATATTGTATCCCACTTGATCAATAAAAAAAGTCACGCCATAAGCGTGACTATGAACTTTTTACCAATTTATATCCATCCTTCGAGTCCTGCACCGACCATCCCAGCGCAGCGATCTCGTTGCGCAGCCGATCAGACTCTTCCCATTGCTTGTTCACCCGCGCCTGCTGACGTTTCTCTGCCAGTGCAAGCACATCATCGGAAGGACCATCTTCCAACGGCGGGACGTTGCTTACCATCTTCCAAACATCCGCATGGATATTCGTTTCGATCGGGCTTGGGATCTGGAACTCACCCAATTCTTTCAGATCAAAACTTGTCCCTGATGGATGCATCTTAGGTTCAGGGTCGCAATCGCGTACAAGCGAGATCGAACTGACACCGCTTACTTCACAACGGTGCTTCTCAAAGTCAAAGATAATACCGGTATGTTCATCCAACCCGATGGTCACATTTTCGTCTGGCACCAGCCTGCACCACTCGGCGAAACGATCCATGCCGATGAAACAGCGACTGGTATCCAAATCCACGCCACCTTCAGCGTTGTTCCAGTGTGGGACGAAGGACAGATGCAGACCGAAGTCGGCAAAGAAGTTCAATCCATCCACTACGTGGATGTCCTGTCCCACCTTGTAGATTTCATAGACGGGCAACGCATGAGCGCCGATGGAGATCGTCGCTGCAGAGGCAAAGATGAGCGTCGCGCCGAGGCGGTGTCTCGCGCGGATCACATCCCATGCAAGCGTATCCTTCAACTGACGGATCGCATAGGTTGGGCTGCCCGGTCCCATAAAGATCATATTGGCATACAAAAGCGGTTTGACAACCTCAGTGTCGTTTGGGTCGAAGGCAGAATTCTTCCTGCGGGCAGGGATAACATCCACAACAGGTTTGTAATTCTGCAAACGTGTCGCCATAAAGTCGCCAACGCGCCTGACCACTTGAGCAGAATTCAATTCGAAACCGGCCGGAGTCTCCATCAACGC
>CAZKSG010000120.1:0-13764 GCA_964555335.1 uncultured Anaerolinea sp. | reverse complement strand
GATTCATACAAAAAAAGATGCATCTGGGGTGTACCTTGCATCAGGCAGCCGCCTTGTCTTGCGAGAGGAACCAGATCAAAAGTAGTTCACTGATCTTGGCAGGCACACCATACACAGAATCATGGCTGAAGAAGGGCACGCCTTGAATGATCACATATTGGATCACCCAGATGAAGACCCATGCAGCGATTGTGATGATCGCAAAGACTATGTATCCACACCGGACAAGTTCATGTTTTTGTCGAAAGAATGAGATGGGCAAAAAATAAGCGCCCATCAAACCCAAATACCCCAAACCATTCAGGATAAATAGTGGATCAGGGCCTTCAGGAAAAAGCTGTTTATCAACGGCCGCGGCCAAATGCAGCACGGCCGTAATCAGCGTTAGAACAATGATCGCAGACTGTCTGCCCGAGAGTTTCATATGAATCTCCTTTCTTTTTCCTACGATGGAAACATTCCAAACGGATTTCCAGTTTATTTAACCCCGCGACCTGCCAAAAGTAATCCCAATCCTCCGATCAAAATATCGCGGGCGCGAATCAAAAGGGTCACGCCGATCGCAAGCGCAGCAGAAACGCCAAACGCACCGAGCGTGAAGACCTGGCTTGCTTCCAGTGAACCCAGCCCGCCAGGCAGTGGTACAAGAAATGCGAGCCAGCTCGTGGTCCATGCGGCGACGATCTGCCAGTTGTGCAGGTTGATTCCCAAAAACGAAGTGATGAGCATGTACTCGCTGATCATTCCCGCACCTGCTGCGAGTGAAGCAGCGGCTGCCATCCATAGTGCGCGCGGATTTCGCTGACAGAACAATCCCGCCATTCGCTCCGATGCGATGACAAAGCGGACCCATTTTGGAATTCTGTATCGGGAAAAGGCGGCGCGCAGCACAACACCAACAGGATATATGCCCCGGATCATCAGCGCGATATGGATGAATGGCCACAACAAAATCGCCGCCATCGGAATCAGACTCACGAGGGGTGTGCTCACGTTTGTCGAAAGGATTCCCGCCTCCACGATTGCTGTTAGTCCGATCACCAACAGAAAGAAGTTTGCCAGAAATTCAAGCAACTTATCCATGATGACCGTGGATGTGGCGCGTGTGTACGTCATGCCATATTTCTGTTGCAGATACAGTACCTGCAATGGTTCGCCACCGACCTGCGGCCCCAGCGTGAAATAGCTGATCCCAAATACTGCCACACGCACAAGCACCAACGGAAAATAGGAGATTGTCCTGTTCCCCGTGCGAAGGATGATCCACCAGCGCAGGGTGATGAGCAGATAAATAGTGATGTTGATGATGACCAGTGTTGCGACCTGCCAAAGGGTCAACTGACGGACCGCGTTCCAGATGTCTGCCAGAGGGGCATTGCGCAAGGCAAAATAGAGAAGCGCGATCAAGACGGCATAAAGAAGGATCGTGCGCAGATAATTCGGTTTACGTTCGGCGGCCGTCGGAAGAGAAGATGCTGTACTCAAAGCGTAGAGACCCCTTCGTCGCTAGTGCGGCATTCGATCAAGCCGCGCATCCGTTCCATTAGCACTTGATGGATGCAATCGGAATCGGTTGAACCCACCTCTTCCAGCGTGATCGGCTTTCCAAACCGTATATGAACCGTGGTCGGGCGGGCTTCACGGACGACCATGGCAAGCAACTGAAACGCCGCCGCCAGTTTCTCGCGCTCTTCGCGTGTCCGTTTGAGACGCATCAGCCAGTGATGGGCAGTTCGTTCCCAGATGACGCTGCTCACGAGAGCAGGAACGATCTTCGTTTCCGGCGCGAAGCGGAGAAAGACGCCTGATGAATCGGTCCAATCATTGAGAGAATCCAAAGCACCATCGTGCACTTCAGGATCTGGCTCGATCTTTCCGGCGGGGAATGTCAAGGCCGCGCCGCCTGCACGTAAATGTGATGCGATTTGTCTGACCGCCCGCATCCGCTCAGATGTATCGTCGCTGATGTAGGAGAGTTGCTTTGTGATATTGACCAGCGATGCCAAAAACGGACGATGCATGGCAATGATGCGCAAGTCAAGGCGGTCGATCGCGGCGAAGAGACTGACCGTGTCACTCATACCAGGATGATTCGAGAGAAAAAGCACAGGTCCGTTGGCAGGGATATTCTCCCGCCCATGCACGCGCAGATCATGAATGTAGTGTGCTTGCAGAAATTGACGGGAAGCCTCATGAAGTCCCATCTTCCCAACGAGATTGTCATACTCCACCATTTGCCGGGCGAATTTGCCTGCTGGACCGATAAATACTTTTCGCAGTATCGCCGCAAGGATAGGCTGATTTTGCCAGCCAAAGGAGGAGACCAGGTCATCGAGATTGATTTGGGTGAGGGTGTCGAGGGAGGACATTCGGAAGAGTAAAGTTTTTTATTCGGGTTCCATCGAAAAATGAAGCGGATAACCTGCCCAATTCGCTTCGGCGTGTGCCTTGGTAATTCGTTTCTCCGCCTCGGTTTTGGGAAGGGTCTGGACGTATTCCATGCCTTTGATATGGGCGGTCATCATGATGTTGAGCGCTTTTTCGCTTGGCAGGTAGAAAATCGTCTTGAGAATGTGCACCACAAAATCCATCGGCGTGATGTGATCGTTGTGGATGAGAACGCGATACAGCGGTTCAAGTTCGGTCTCTTCCTCCACTTCTTCGAGGATCTGGATATCGGGCGTGGTGGTGATATTCATGTAAGGATACGTCTGTTTCTGTCTTTGTGGATTTATTTCACACCTGTTTTCGGCGTGGAGAGCGTGGCAGTTAATACAGTTCGTTCAATGTCTTGAACTCCTCTGGCGTCAACTCGATCTCTGCTGCCTTGAAGTTTTCCCGGATGTGTTGCGGATCGTATGACATTGGGATGGTAATGACCCGCGGCTGTGCAACCAGCCATGCCAACGCAATTTGATATGGCGTTGCCGAATGGGCATCGGCAATTGCCTGGATTGTTTTATTTACCGATAGATTTCGAAATTTTACAGGCGAATAGGCAGTGATCAGGATATCATTCTGCTGACAATACTCGACCACGCCATTCTCCATATACGTTTTGTCAGGCAGGCGATAAGGGATTTGATTCGTGAGGATCGGGGTCTCGGAATATTGTTGGATTTGTTTTAACAACTTCAATTTAAAGTTACTGACACCCAGGTGTTTCACCTTCTCCGCGTGGACAAGTTGGTTTAAGGCACGGAATGTTTCTTCGTAATTGACGCCTGTGCCCGGCCAGTGGATGAGATATAGGTCAATGTATTCCATATCCAGGTGGCGAAGACTATTCTCGCAGGACTTGAGTACGTCACCATAGGAAAGATGTTCGGGCGAGACCTTGGTCGTGATGAACACATCTTCGCGCTTGGTGTTCGTCGTTCGGATGGCACGCCCAATCAGTTCCTCAGAGTGTCCCGATGCATAGGCTTCGGCTGTATCGAAATGGGTATAGCCGGTTTCCAGTGCGACGCGCAGAGCAGTCAGTGAAGCGGAATCCAGCGACGGGTCCGGGAAGGAGCCGCCGCCGATACTCCAGGCGCCGAATCCGATCTTAGGGAGGGTCACACCGTGGACGGTTTCATGTTTCATACTCTCTCCTTTCGACGTTGGGTCTGTCACTTTTATTTCAGGTCATTTGAGATCAGCAACAGTCGTTCAACTTCCTCGACCTCTTCATTATCACCGATCAGGCCGATGCGGTCGCCAGCTTCGAATATGGTCATGGATTTCGGGTTCGCCACCAGCTCGCCCTGGCGCAGGATCGCTACGATGGATGCACCGGTTCGTGCACGCAAGTTCGCATCTGCCACGGTCTGCCCGATGAGTGGGTTGCCTTCTGGAATGCGAAACCACTTGACCTCAATGCTCCCGGCTGCATCGAGCAGTTCATGTAGAAGCCTGTGTTCTTCATCGGTATTGATGTGTGTGTCATAGTGATCGCGGCGCACCGCGTCGGTATAACGATAGATCTCCGGCAGTGGGAAGCCGAGCTGCAACAGGGTATGACGTACGATCTCCAGACCACCTTCCAATTCGGGGTGGATGACATCCTGCGCGCCGAGTTCCGTCAGTCGTCGTGTCCCTTCTTCACTTGTAGCTCGGGCAATGATGGGAAGTTCAGGAGCGATATCGCGGGCAGTGGTGACAACGAGCGCGCTCGCGTCCTCATCGGGACCTGCAACCACCAACGCACGGGCATGCGTTAACCCCGCGTGAGTGAGGACTTCGGAATTCGCGGCGTCGCCGTACAGGATCGGCGTATTTTTGCGGCTCAACTCTTCATTCCGTTCTGCATCGTTTTCGACAACGAGATGAGGAATGCCGATCTGTTCCAGCAGGCTGACGATGTGACGTCCAACCCATCCATAGCCGACGATGACGACATGCCCCTCCATCGACTCAGTGATCTGAGGCAGCGGTGGTCCCTGTCGGTTTAGGAGTTTCCAAAGCCGTGGTGATTTTTCGAAACCGCGTTCCATGGGTTCGATGAGACGGAACATTAGCGGGTTGATCGTGATCGATAACAGCGCTCCTGCCAGGATGAGCGAGTACTGACTCTGATCGAGCAAACCCAATGCAATACCTGCCTGTCCCACGATGAACGAGAACTCGCCAATCTGGCTCAAGCCCGCAGCGACAACCAATGTTGTGCGCGCCGGCCATGGGAAGACGAATCCCATTAGCAATGTGGTCAGTGGTTTGGCAAGTACGATCAACGCGGTCAGCACAAGGACGTATCCAAGGTTCTCATATAAGTAGAATGGGTTGACCAGCATCCCAATAGATACGAAAAACAACACCGCGAACGATTCGCGGAAGGGCAGGATATCTGCACCGACCTGATGGCTGAGCGGTGATTCACTCACGACTACACCTGCCACGAACGCTCCTAACGCGAGGGAAATGCCGAAGATCTCAGCGGCGCCGATGGCGATGCCCAGCGCGATGGCCAGGACTGCCAGAATGAACAATTCTCTCGACCGGGTGTGGGCGATGCGCAGCAGGATCCACGGGATAAGCCTTGTCCCCGCAAACAGGGATACAAGCACAAATGCAACCGCTTTGAGCACGGTCAATCCCAGATTGCTCCAATCGATACCGCCTGAAAGGTTGGAGAGAGTTGGCAGGAAGACGAGGATCAGCACGGTCGCGATATCTTCAAGCACCAGCCATCCGACTGCGGCCTGACCATGAGATGTGTTCAAGTACCCGTTGTCCATCAAACCGCGCAGCAGAACGACCGTGCTCGCGATCGAAATGGCAAAACCCAGCACAATACCCGCAGCGGGTGTCCATCCCCAGAAGTGGCTGATGCCAAATCCGAGCAAGGTGGCCAGGGTCATCTGTCCGATCGCACCAGGAATGGCAATGGAACGGACCTGCCATAGATCTTTGAGCGAGAAATGTAATCCTACGCCGAACATCAAAAAGATCACGCCGAGTTCGGCAAGCTGGCTGATCATTTCAGTATCCCCTACAAAGCCGGGTGTGAATGGACCGATGATGATCCCAGCGATCAAATATCCTACAATGGTGGGCAGCCCAATACGACGCGCGATGACACCGCCAATGAAAGCCACCACCAATGCCACCGCAATATTAATGAGCAATGTAATTTCGTGCATCGTACCTCCATAATTTAAGTTATCTCCCGGTTCAACAATGGTCCTATTTTACTCAAGAAAAACCCATCTCAGATAAGACGGGATTCATTTTGACTCTCAGAAATTCATGTTGCTATTGGATGGAACGTTATCTGTGCTTTGCACACATGAAATTCCGCATCCACATCCCTGCCGGATTTCTGCACAAATTCTGCACATTTGACCAATATCATGTGAGAAAAACATCAAGGAGATATGGGTATGTTCAAGAATAAGAAAATCCGAAATGGGCTGTTTGCCCTTCTTGCTGTGGCGGTAATCGCTACCGTCGCTTTTCAAGTGATGTCACCTGCCACTGCCAGCGCTTCGACCTCAGCCACGCAGGAGAAAGTGGTAGCTTTGGAAGTGGCGCAGACGATTGAAGCCTCCGGTTCATTGGATGCACAGCCATTTGCAGCATTGAGTTGGAATACCAGCGGGACGGTGGAGAAGGTGAATGTTCAGCCGGGGGACCAGGTTCAAGCAGGCGATGTCTTGATGACGTTGCAAACATTGAGCGTCTCATCGAGCATCATCTCAGCACAGGCTGATCTGGTGAACGCAGAAAAGGATCTGGATGATCTGTTGAACTCGTCAGATACAGAACTGGCTCAAGCTGTCATCGATATGCGGGATGCACAGGAAGCCTTCGACAAGGCAGACAATTATTTGAAATATTTGCAAACGTCCCAAAAGGTGCCGCAGACCGAGACGCGCGCTTATATAGAGCACAAACGTAACAGTTGGCAGTATGTCTATAAGACCAAGACTTTCAAGGGACCCGCACCCGAAGATTGGATCATCGAAGCGGAAAATGACCTTGCATTGAAAAAGGCGGAATTGGAGGATGCTCAGTACACCTATGATCGCCTCAAAGATGGACCGAATGCACAAGACATCCTCGCTGCCCAGGCTAAAGTGGATGCTGCACAAGCCACGGTCAATTCACTTTACATTATCGCTCCCTTTGACGGGCAGGTGCTCTCGGTGGAATCGCATGTGGGCGAATCGGTGGATACAGGCCAACTTGCCGTCAACCTGGCAGACATGAGTCACCTTTATGTGGAGGCACAGGTGGACGAGTCGGATGTGGCAAACGTCAAAGCGGGCCAGCAGGTAGACGTCACGTTGGATGCGCTGCCGGGGGCCGCCCTCACTGGTCAGGTGATGGCGATCAATCCTGTTGGGGAAGAAGTGTCTGGTTTGGTGAAGTACAACGTACGCATCGATCTGGATGCCGTGGAGGATCAATCATTCATCCCGCTGGGGACAACTGCCAATGTGACCATCCATGTGAAGGATGCGACGGCTTCCCTGGCAGTGCCGATCACAACCATTCAGAACGACGCTAATGGAGAATTCGTGATGGTGCTGCAGAACAATGGCTCGACGAAACGAATTGATGTCATCAGTGGCGTGATCGTGAACGATCTGGTTGTCGTGAATGGCGATTTGGTCGAAGGTCAAATTGTGTTGTCCAACAATGCAAGTAGTTTTACTGCGCCCAATCCATTTGGTGGAGGCGGACAATGATCCACGCCGAGAACCTGACCAAGGTTTATCAAATGGGTGATACAGAAGTACGGGCATTGAACGGCGCGAGTTTCACCATCAACAAAGGCGAGATGGTCGCCGTTATGGGACCCTCGGGTTCGGGTAAGAGCACATTGATGTCTATCATCGGATGTCTCGACGTGCCCACGGGCGGACGTTATACACTGGATGGCGTTGCCGTCGAACATGTAAGCGAAACAGAACTTGCCGAGATCCGCGGACGAAAGATCGGCTTTGTCTTTCAACAGTTCAATTTGCTGGCCCGCACGAGCGCATTGGAAAATGTGATGCTGCCGCTGACATATGCCGGTATTTCAGGAAAGGAACGCAAAGATCGCGCCATGAAAGCGCTCGAACGCGTCGGGTTGGGAGAACGGACTCATCATGCTCCGAATGAACTCTCCGGCGGGCAGCAGCAGCGCGTGGCCATTGCACGGGCATTGGTCAATGAGCCTGCCATTCTTTTGGCAGATGAACCTACCGGAGCACTGGATAGCAAGACTGGTGTGGAGATCATGCAGTTGTTCCAAAACCTGCATAAAGATAGTGGGCAGACAGTGATCGTGGTGACGCACGACTCGTATGTAGCGCGTCATACTGACCGGATTATCAAGATTTCGGATGGACGCATTATTTCAGACGAGGTGAATTTGAACCCGATCCAGGCAGGTGCACCGCGCCCAGAGGAAGTTTTGTAGCCCGTACGTATGGAAAAGGAGTTTTAGGCATGTTGTTTTCAGAAAATTTCAAGATCGCTTTACGGGCCTTGCGCGCCAATAAAATGCGGTCTTTGCTCACGATTTTGGGGATTGTCATCGGTGTTGCAACCGTGGTTGCCTTGCTATCCATCGGGAAAGGGGCTACAGCCAGCATTACGAGTCAAATTCAGAGCAATGGCTCGAACCTGTTGACCATTTCTCCCGGCAGGCAGCAGATGGGAGCTGCCCGAATGGGACAGTCGCAGCAAGCGAGTCATCTGTATTACTCGGATTATCAGTTGATCGAGCGCTCATTGAGGGATAACATCAACGCAGTGGCGCCAAGTTATCAATCTTCCTATCTTGTGAAATACGGGACCGAGAGCTTCAACGTCACGGTCAGGGGCATCACGGAGGAATATCAATCAACAAATTCCTATGATGTCTCATTGGGACGTTTCATCACGAATGGTGATAACAAGTCGCAGTCGTTGGTGGCGGTGTTGGGTTCGCAGACAGCAGAAGATCTGTTCAGCGGGCTTGCGCCCATCGGAAAGACGATCTCCATCAACGGCCTGAAATTTGAGGTCATCGGTGTGTTGGAGTCAAAAGGTTCCGGTTTCGGTTCTTCAGACGATAATATCTTCATCCCATTGGATACAGGCTACAACAAATTATTTGGCGAGACGGCTACATACAACGACAAGAAGATCGTCAACAGTATTTCGGTTTCGGTGTCCACAACCGAAGCGATGGATACTGTTTCGGCACAGATCGAATTTTTGCTGCGTCGCGCACATAAACTGGCATCTTCAGATGAAGCGGACTTCAATGTGCTGAGCCAGGCCGATTTATTGAGTACACTGACTTCCGTGACACAGATCCTCACCACGTTTCTGGGCGCAATTGCAGGGATCTCCCTGCTCGTGGGCGGGATCGGTATCATGAACATCATGCTGGTCTCGGTCACTGAACGGACAAAGGAGATCGGACTGCGAAAAGCGGTGGGAGCGACGCGGAACCAGATCCTTACCCAGTTCCTTATTGAGACTGTCACGTTGAGTTTGCTGGGTGGTGTTGTTGGTATTTTGCTTGGCGTTGGCATTGCCTGGGTGTTTTCAGCAACTGGACTGATCGCTTCAGTGATTACAACCGATTCGATTGCCCTGGCGTTCTTCTTCGCCCTGCTCATCGGAGTGTTTTTCGGGATCTATCCCGCTTTTCGTGCTGCGAACCTGCATCCGATGGTGGCGTTACGATATGAATAGACACTCTTAAACACAAGGATATGAAGGGCACGAAGGTTTAGAGTCTGAAGATGAAGGAGTTTTCCCTTTGTGTACTTTGTGCCCTTCATGGTAAAAATGTTTTATGCCCAAGAAAATCCTCCTCGTGGATGACGAACCCGAGATTCTCGAGATCTGCCGCGATTATCTCAAGGCGTCGGGGTACGATGTCGTCACTGCCAAAGACGGCGCACTGGGACTCTCGTCCACGCGGCGCGAGAAACCGGACCTCATCGTGCTCGATCTGATGCTGCCTGAAATGGACGGACTCGATGTCTGCCGTGCCATTCGCCGCGAGAGTAACGTGCCGATCATCATGCTGACTGCACGCGTTGAGGAAACCGACAAACTGATCGGTCTCGAGCTGGGTGCAGATGATTACATGACCAAGCCGTTTAGTCCGCGTGAGTTGGTGGCGCGCGTCAAGGTGGTGTTGCGACGTGTCAGCGGCGATGCGACCGCCGAAGTCATTCGGGTGGGAAACGTCTCTTTGGACAGGACTCAGTATGAGGTCCAGATCGGGAAGCGAATGATCACATTGACTCCCACCGAATTCGAGATCATGGCAACATTGATGAGTCAACCGGGACGTATCTTTTCCCGCAATCAATTATTGAACGCTGCGCATGGTGTCGCTTTTGAAAGTTATGAACGCGCCATTGATTCACACATCCGCAACCTACGCCGCAAGCTCGAGCCTGATGAGCTGATCTTTACCGTCCATGGCGTGGGCTATAAATTCGAGGCTTGATATGCAATCATCTGTAAGCGAGATCCGCAGGCGTTTGTTGGTTTTGTTGTTGCGCGCGTTTGTGATCGTGCTGTCCTTATCCTTTATGTTCTTCACCTTCATCATTGGATATGTACTCACCTCCTCGTCGACCCCCATACCGTTCCCGTTTGCCAGCACGCTGGAAGGATATTATCTTGCCAACGGGAGTTGGGATGGTGCAGAGAAGGTTTTCGATTCGATCAGTGGATTACACAAATTGAACGCGATCCTGCTCGATAAAAATCAGCACATCGTTCTGGATCGGAGAATTGATTCTGTTTCGACGGTGGGCTCACTCTATCAGATTGGGGACGATGACTTGGTCGTGGACCTTAAGGTGAACGGTGAGCAGGTGGGATATATTGTCCTTACAACCTTTTCGCTCTCGACACGCTTTGGACTTGCCCGCGCGCTTCTTTTCCCAGTGGGGATCATTTCGCTTATTCTGGCAGTCTTTTTGGTGATCGTTGCCACGCTGTTGACCCGTCGATTCGTCAATCCACTCGCCGATGTGATCTTTGCAGCACACGAAGTAGCGAGCGGTAAACTGAACACACGTATCCCGAAGAAGGGACCACAGGACCTGCAAAGTCTCTCTGAAAGTTTTAACGAGATGGCGACATCACTTGAGCGCAGTGACCATGAACGACGCGAAATGCTTGCTGATGTTGCCCATGAATTGCGTACCCCGCTTTCCGTTATTCGTGGACGGCTCGAAGGGATTGTAGATGGTATCTATCCTGAGAATGGACCGCAAGTCTCCATGGCGTTGGAGCAGACCTATTTGATGCAGCGGCTTGTCGATGATTTGCGGTTGCTGACGTTGGTTGAGACTCGTCAACTTCAATTTAATATGCGGGAAGTGAATGTTGTAAATATCGTCAACAGTGTGTTGGATATGTTTTCTGCCGAAGCGCAGGAAAAACATATCTCGCTATCGCTCACTGAAAATAGTGGGAACGTTTTGGCCAAGCTTGATCCGCAGCGTTTCGAGCAGGTCATCAGTAATCTGGTCGGGAACGCGATTCGCTATGTGCCTGATGGTGGAAGGGTTTGGGTGACAGTACGTGCGATAGCGAATGGCGCAAAGGTAACGGTCAACGATAATGGCAAGGGTGTCCCTGTTGAGGACCTGCCTTATATCTTTGATCGTTTCTGGCGCAAGGAAAAATCCCGCTCACGCGCCACCGGTGGAACAGGATTGGGACTTGCGATTTCCAAACAACTGATCGAAGCCCAGGGTGGGATGATTGAAGCAAGGAATCTTCCTGAAGGCGGGCTGCAGGTGACGATCGAACTAAAAAATAACCCCGTCCCATAAAAACGAGACAGGGTTTCAATTAACGTTTGTCACTCAAGCGGGGATTGCCATCGAAGCGAATTCAGAATGCACAATCGGTAGTGTGAAATAGACCGTACTGCCTTTCCCGTTGCCTTCTGATGTGACCCAAATACGGCCGCCATGGATTTCGACAATGCGTTTTACCAAGGCTAATCCTACGCCTGTGCCCTCACTCCTTGGGTCCAGTTTATCAAACAGGTTGAAGATCTTTTGATGGAACGCAGGGTCAATCCCAATTCCATTATCCCGGACGAAGAAGATCATTTCATGACCTTCTTCGCAAATACCGACTTCAACACGTGGATTGGGTTGGTCGCCCATGAACTTGGATGCATTGTCGAGCAGGTTTTGAATGACCTCCACCAGCCGCGGACGGTCCCCGTTCACAACAGGAAGTTTGTCTGCCACGACAACATCAATATTCCCAGCCATGATTCGTCCTTTTGTAAGGGACACTGCGTCTTCGACGATCTCTGCAAAGGGCGTAAGCGTAGCGGGATTCATTAAACGTCCAATGCGCGAGAGTTCGAGCAGTTCATCCAGGAGGCGGTGCATTTTATCCTTGGCTTCCCGGATGCGGAGCAGGTCCTTTTCGAATCGCTCCTGATTGCCCGAGCGTGCATCCTCTTCAAGCAGGCCGATGAATCCGCCGATGGTGATCAGGGGGCTTTTGAGATCGTGCGACACTGTGTAGGTAAAACGCTCCAACTCAGCGTTCTTCGACTCCAATTCGCGGATGATCTTTTCGCGTTCTGCTTCAACGCGTTTTCGTTCCTCCAGCTCACACTGTGCCTTCGCCCTGGCCTCGTCGATCTTGTGCAACGTCTGGCTGAGCATGAACGTGGATGTGACGATGTAGACGGTCTGAGCCGCCCAAAAAGCGAACGGAGGCGTGACTGTATCTGAAGGGACTACGAGTCCGCGCTGTCCCAGTTCAAGGATGATGGCATTCGTAATTACGCTAAAAATACTCCAACCGATCGCTGCGCGCCAACTCAGGATCAACCCAGCACAGATCACAACAACCAGATAACCCATGAAGGCGGGATTGTGATAATCTGCGCCAAACAACATGGAACAGGTAAAAACTGCCCATAGCGAAAAGACAATGAGGCTCCCGGTGAAGCGGACATATCCCCAATTGATCACCTGTTTTAATGCAAGTAGGACCCACAAAAAAGGAATAATGATCACAGCCCGGCGAAATATCATGGAAGGTGCGATGGGCGCAAAAAACCCATACAAACTTGCAGCCGTAATGCAGAACCACAAAATGGAATTCAGTAATGCCGCGACACGGGTTTTATCTTCATCCTTTTCAAAGATGGGAGGCAAAACCCACTGACGAATACGATTAAACATGCTCACTCTCCTGACCTGGTCAAAATTGCTAAAGGAGTCGCAATTATAGATGAGAGGCTTGAGAATGTTATTTTCAATCACCCTACAAAAAACCGCCTCTATGAGACGGTTTTTTGTATCCTAGTGCCCACCAAGATAGGCTTTGATCACATTCGGGTCTTGCAGCAGATCATCGCCTTTTCCCTGCATGGTGATCTTGCCGGTTTCGAGCACGTACGCCCGGTCAGCAATGGCGAGCGCCATCTGGGCGTTTTGTTCCACCAGCAGAATACTGGTTCCTTGTTCATTGATATCCTGGATGATGTCAAAGATCAGTTCCACCAGGATGGGAGAGAGACCCATGGAAGGTTCATCCAGCAGCAGGAGTTTGGGATGCGCCATCAGACCGCGCCCGATCGCCAGCATTTGCTGTTCGCCACCGGAGAGTGTCCCACCTAATTGGTCGCTTCGCTCGCGCAGGCGTGGGAAGCGCTTAAACACTTCGTCCACCTCGTGATTGATTGCGGTACGATCTGTTTGAGTGTAGGCGCCCATCTCCAGATTTTCGGCGACGGTCATGCGTGAAAAGACCTTGCGCCCTTCCGGCACCTGAATGACACCCTTGCAGACAATATCCTGCGGGGCAATGGTGTGGATATCCTGACCTTCAAAGGTCACCGAGCCCTCACGCGGACGCAGGATTCCTGAAACGGTATTCAATACCGTTGATTTCCCCGCGCCGTTCGCACCGATCAACGCGACGATCTCGCCTTGCTCCAGATGGAAGCTGACTCCCTGAAGCGCGTGAATGGCGCCGTAATAGACCTGTAAATTATCAACTTTTAGCATAGCGTTGCTGCTTTCGTAATTGGTATCTTTGGGTCAGGCTGGTCACGTCGGGACCGAGATAGGCTTCGATCACGCGCTGGTTCGATTGAATTTCCTTCGGTTTGCCTTCGGCGATTTTTTCGCCATAATCCAGCACTGTGATCTGGTCCGAAATGCCCATGACCACGTTCATGTCATGTTCGATCAATACGATGGTGATATCCAGCTCATCACGCAGACTGCGGATAAAGTGAGTCATCTTGTCTGTTTCCTGCGGATTCATTCCAGCGGTCGGTTCATC
>CAZKSG010000119.1:0-14033 GCA_964555335.1 uncultured Anaerolinea sp. | reverse complement strand
AATCGCTCGACGCGATCGACGAGTTCAAACGTCAGCTTGCCGAACTTGAAAAACGCCGCGAAGAGATGACCGCCGAGATCAACGACCGATGGGGGCAGGTTGTTGGCGACGTGACAGAAGTAACTGTTGCACCAAAGAAAACAGATGTCTTCATCAACTTGTTCGGCGTGGCATGGATGCCCTATTACATGATCCGGACGGATACAGGCATGATGGAACTGCCTGCCTTTGGGGCTGAGTAGGATATCGGCACGTTGATACGTCTTACTAGATGTATCAACGTGTTTGTATTTAAGGAGAATTATGTTCTGGTTGATTCTGGCTGTTGCTCTCTGGGGTGTCTTTCATTCACTACTTGCTTCCACTGGGATCAAAGGACTGCTCCGCCGTGCGTTCGGAGATGGTTTTATGAAGAGCTATCGTCTCTTTTACAACGTATATGCAGTGATCAGTGTCCTGCCGGTTCTGTATTTGATGCTCGTACTTCCCGATAAAGCGTTGTATCAAGTATCTGCGCCATATGATTATCTGATGCGAGTAGGGCAGGGAGCCTCGATCTTTTTACTCTTCGTTGCTGTCTTCCAAACCGATATACTTTCCTTTGCCGGCTTGCGTCAATTGTTCCAGGAAGAACAAGCTGGCAAATTGACCACAGGTGGACTGTATCGCTTCGTCCGTCATCCGTTATACACATTTAGTTTGCTCATTCTTTGGCTTTCGCCAAACATGTCCGTAAACTCGTTTGTTGTATATCTGGCGCTTACGATCTATATCCTTGTAGGAATTTACTTCGAAGAACGAAAACTTCTGAGCGAATTCGGCCAGGCGTATGCAGAGTATCGTTCTGTGACGCCGATGTTAATCCCGGGTCTCTATTTCACCTGGAACAAGTAGAACGACCGATTCGTCTCTATTCCTGCCTTCACTTGTGGTAGCGACTCGAGTCGCTTTTTGCCATATTTGCGAAATGTTTTCATACTCATCCTGAATTAAGTTTTAGATTTTCAACAGGGTATAATTTTTCACCATGGCTACGATTTCCTATCCGTATCGAAGGACTCCATTATTTCCACAAATTGTTGCAGCGTTGGTGAGCGGTATTGCCTTATTTTTAGTGCTCATCCTCGTGTGGACTCTGGGATATCAACTCATCTATGCAGGACGCATCTTCCCCGGCGTTTCGATTGCCGGTGTGGATGTTTCTGGGCTCACTCCATCTGACGCAGCAGTGAAATTGAGTCAGACGTTGTCGTATCCCATTACCGGGAAAATCCTGTTTAGGGACGGAGAAAAAGCCTGGGTGGCAAACCCTGCTCAACTGGGTATGGTCTTCGATCCATCGTCCAGCGCTCGAACCGCCTACGATCTGGGACGAAGCGGCGGACTGTTCGGTGCATTATCTGGTCAGATCCGCGCGGCTGGCAGCGGAGTCAAAGTGGCGCCGGTCATTGTCTTTGATCAACGAGTTGCATTCCAATATTTGAGTCAGATCGCCACGCAGATCAATCAATCTGTGACGGAAGGCACCCTCGTTCTGGAAGGGACAAACGTGGTTGCCGAGCCGGGACAGGTGGGGCGCGAACTGAAAATGGACGCGACACTCATCTATCTAGGTGCACAGCTGCAGACATTTGCCGATGGTGAGGTACCCTTGGTTGTGCAGGAGATCCAGCCACAGATCCTGGATGTCAGCGCGCAGGCAGATACGGCCCGCCAGATCTTGAGCCAGCCGTTGACATTGGTCATTCCCAATGCGACCCAAAGCGATACAGGACCCTATGTATATACCCAACAGATCATTGCCAACATGCTCGGCGTGCAGCGCGTGGATGGCGGCGTTCAGGTTGTGTTGAATCAAAAGGGACTGCGTGACATGCTGGTTCCGATCAAGAACCAGGTGGACCGTCAGCCCGCCGACGCCAAGTTCATTTTCAATGACGACACCCATCAATTGGATGTGATGGAAGATTCCAAAGTTGGACGTACGATGGATATCGAAGCCAGTATCAAAGCGATCAACGATGCGTTGCTGCGTGGCGAGCATACGGTTCCACTTGCGGTGAATGAAGCGCAGCCAAAAGTGCCTGCCACGGCAACTGCCCAGGAGTTGGGCATCACCCAACTCGTCTGGTCGGAGACATCTTATTTCTTTGGTTCCAGTGCGGAACGCATGCAAAATATACAGGCGGCTGCAGCGCGGTTTCATGGCGTATTGGTTGCTCCCGGTGAGACGTTCTCGATGGGGGCCACGATGGGCGATGTGAGCCTGGATAATGGCTTTGCTGAGGCGTTGATCATCTATGGTGGGCGGACCATCAAAGGCGTAGGCGGAGGCGTGTGTCAGGTGAGCACCACCTTGTTCCGTGCCGTGTTCAATGCGGGCTATCCGATCGTCGAGCGTACCCCTCATGCCTATCGCGTTGGTTATTATGAGCAGAGCCCCAGCGGTTCGCCAGACTCGCGTCTTGCTGGTCTCGATGCCACGGTCTATTTCCCATTGGTGGATTTTAAATTTACGAACGACACACCGTACTGGATTCTGATGGAAACTTATATGGGCAGCGGTTCATTGACCTGGAAATTGTATTCCACCTCCGATGGACGTACTGTCAGTTGGGATACCACCGGCGTGACGAATGTTGTCCCTGCACCTTCGCCGATGTATGAGGAAAACCCCGAACTACGCAAGAATGAAATGAAGCAGGTCGATTGGGCCGCCAACGGCGCTGATGTCACTGTGACGCGTACAGTGATGCGCGATGGAGCAGTGTTGTTCCAGGATCGGTTCACAACACATTACCAACCCTGGCAGGCCATTTGCCAATATGGGCCTGATTCGAAGAACCCAGAAAAGCTGGCAAACGAGAAGAATCTCTGCCGGAATCCATCTTCATAATTCTGCCTGACATACATGGTACAATTTTTTGCCATTCTCAAGAAACGGAGCCTTCATGGTTAGCGATACTCTGATCGAAATCCTGCGTTGCCCTAACTGCGTCCGAACCACGGGCGGTGAGCTTAAGCTCCACAAATCGGCCTGGTTCGTGTGCAAAGATTGTGGACGCAAATACCCGATTGTGGACGACATTCCGGTCATGTTGATCGAAGAAGGGGATAAGTGGGTCGGTACTGCGGAAGCAGACCTGCCTGTGCCGCCTCCTTCCAAGTAACGTGCCCACATTGCAAGACCTTCTGGATGATCTGGCCAGCGGGGACGAAGCTCGCGCCGAAGCGGCTGTCCCTGCTTTGATCTCATTGGATGCAGAAGTGATTCCCGCTTTATTGGATTTGACTCGGTCATCCAATGTAGATACCCGCTGGTGGGCGTTGCGCGTGCTGGCTGCCTCGCCTTATTGCCAAACTGAGTGGCTAGTTCCGTTTCTAGGCGACCCCACCCCTGAAGTACGTCAGTGTGCTGCGTTGGGGCTGGCCGTCAAACCCGATGAAAACGCTGTTCAGCCTTTGATCCACGCGTTGAACGATGACGATTCGATGGTGGGAAGTCTGGCTGCCAATGCTCTGGTCAAAATCGGAGGCGCGGCGGTCCCATCTCTTATTGAGATTGTACGAAACGGATCGCAGGTCCAACGGATCCACGCCTTACGCGCGTTGGCAGAGATTCGTGACCATCGGGCCATTCCGGTGATGATGCAGGTAATGCAGGAAGACTCTGCCCTGCTCCAACATTGGGCACAGGAAGGCTTGGAACGACTCGGTCTGGATATGGTATATATTAAACCTCTATGAACAAAATGAATTTTCTGAAAAACATAAAATTGGGGCGTCCATCGTTAGGACAAATCATCTTTTGGGTTCTCACCATCGGAGTGACGATTGGCGGATATTTCTTTGTCCGTAACATGGTCACTTGCTGGACGATCACGCCGTTGGCCGGTATGGCACCATCGAATTGTGGTACTGTCGCTGCTGGCGGACTTACCGCCCCAACGGTCAATGAGCAGGGTACTCCCGTTGCCGTCCCCGTGGATAATCTGCCTCCCACGGTCGTTGTCCCTGATAGCAGCAACCTACCGCCTGCCTGGGATGGCGCAAGCCGCATCACAGTTCTAATCATTGGTCTTGATTATCGTGATTGGGAGGCAGGTTTAGGGGCACCTCGTTCTGACACGATGATCCTGTTGACCATCGATCCATTGACCAAGACGGCAGGCATCTTATCTATTCCTCGTGATCTGTGGGTAAATATCCCTGGTTTTGGCTATAGCCGTATTAACACAGCCTATTCCTCTGGTGAGGGAAGCAAACTGCCCGGGGGCGGTCCTGAGCTTGCCCGAAAAACAGTGGAACAGGTTATTGGCGTCCCGGTGCAATATTATGCCCAGGTGGACTTCAACACGTTCATTGAATTTATTGACCTGATCGGTGGGGTGGATATATATAACGATGAAAACCTGCGCCTCGATCAGGTGGGTACTGGCAAGGATAAGATCAAACTGACCTGTTGTGGGATGCGTCATCTGAAAGGCGATGTTGCGTTGGCTTACGCTCGTTATCGTCACAGTGATGAAGGAGATATAGGGCGCTCAAAGCGCCAGCAGAAATTGATCTTGGCGATTCGTGACAAGGTGCTCAGCCCGGAGAATTTCCCGGTGCTATTAGGCAAGGCGAACCAGTTCTATAATGAATTTTCCGCTGGTATCAAGACAAATATGCCGTTTGAACTTGCGTTGCAGTTGGGTGTTTTGGCAAAGGACATCCCGATAGAGAGCATCAAGCATGGTGTGATCGATTACTCGATGGTCACCCTAGATAATGTGGTCCTCGGCGGGGCGGATGCAAGCATCATGAAACCGATGCCCGATAAGATCCGCGTGTTGCGCGATGAGATCTTTACCTCCGGTGGTGCGTTGAGTCCGTTGGCAGCTCAGAACGATCCCACGGCTATGATGCAGGCAGATGTCGCCCGCGTGCGCATTTTGAATGGTTCGGTGACACCGGGACTGGACGTCAATACGGGCAATTATCTTTTGACACAGGGTGTTCAAGTCACTGAAGTTGGCAATGCCGATCGCGGATATGATCGGACAACTGTGATCCTGTATGCGCCCAAGTTGTACACGCTGAAATATTTCCAGGTTCTGTTCAGAATTGATTCCAGCGCGCAGATCATCATTAGTCCCGATCCCAACTCCACTGTGGATGTGGAGGTGAGATTGGGCAATGACTGGGCAAACAGCAATCCGATGCCATAAGCGAAGATGTGAAACGATCAGCCACAGAGAATTCTGCGGCTGATTTTTTATGGTTCCTGGAATGTGAGTTTGATACCCCCAAAGAATGTCTCTCCGCTTGGGGCTTGACAGGTGGGAGCGACCAGCCCGGTGGCGATATCGCTGCCAACCCCAAGCTGGACGGTATATGTGAGGTTGGGTGTCATGATGTAATCGGCATACCCATTACCAAGTTCAGGTTTCAAACCGGTGAAGAATGGTTCTTCGCCACCCTCCCACGTGATGATGATCTTCATTCCTGCCATTTGTCGGCGATTTGAGTTCAGGACGATTACCTGCAGCAATCCATCTGGGAGATTGGAATCGCAGACGCTGTCCTGCCCAGTAAGCGCGTAAGGAGCGCCAAGTGTTGGCAATGCTGTATGTGTAGGGCGAGGTGTAGAAGCGACAATGACTGGCTGTGTTTCTGCTGTTTCAATCGGTTGGGGAGTTTCAGTCAATATAAGTGGGACATCGGGGGGTGGGGGTGGGATGGTCTCTGTAAGGGAGACTTCCGCTTCCTGAATTGTATCCGTAGGGATAATGGCAGTAGGTATCGCTTCTGATCCGCCTTCGAGCGCAAGTGCCAATGCAGCAACTTCATCTGCCTGTTGGAAGGATTCTCCACTGGCAGTCATGCGCTGCGCCTGGGCATTCAACGCCTCGATCGGATCGGAGTCCTTTAGCAATGCAAGTCTGGACTCTGCGCGTGGAAGGTTGCCGGTTGCAGCGTAAGCGGCTGCAATGGCAGAACGATAGTCATCTTTAAAATCGGCGCGCAGGACAACCGGATCGGCATTTGTGACGCGTAGAGGGGAGATCATCCATGAGTAAACGAGTCCTCCTCCCAGCCCCGCGAGAAACGCCAGCACCACATCCCAGGGAATGCGTCTCATTGAATCCCACTCCAGGCTTGCAAGGCAGTCACAAGTTCCTGCATAAGGGCTATGTCTGAGTCGCTGAAACCATTGGCATGGGCGTATTCCAATCCATTTGTGGCGATGGCAGTGGGGGATTGGGAGCCGAAGATGGCCAACCGGCGGGCTGCCAACCCTGGGTCCTGTTCGACATGATATGCTTCCGCTGTCATAAGGACGTAGTCGGCTTTGTAATCGGCTCGCAGGGTGTCTGGGGTGAGGTTGAAGAAATCAACTGGATCAATATACCAGCCATAAGCAAGCCCGATGCCAATGCCGACGAGTAAAGCCAGAATGATGAAAACCCAACGGGAGCGATTTGATCTCATAAAAATATCCGGACAGGTGACCGGCGGCACCCAGAGACACTACCGTACCGTTGCTGTCTTTCGACCCTGGCGGGGTTTGGAAGGCTCTGCCGCGCCGGGCCTGCCCGGACGTGGGCAAGGATAATCGAAGTAGGAGGGGCTGTCAAATCAGGAGGATGAAAGTTTGAAGCGTGTAATAGTCTTGCGTTTAAGAAAAAGGATTCCCGCGAATGTTGGCGGCAGTCCTTATTTGATCTGAATCAACTTCATGAACGTTTCGACGATATGTGGGTCGAACAGCCTGCCCGATTCCTTTTCCAGGTACTCAATGACTTCCTTGGGGGGCATGCGTTTACGATACGGCCGATCACTGGAAAGTGCATCCCAAACGTCCACAACAGCGAAGAGACGGGCGAATAATGGGATTTCCTCTGCTTTGAGTCCATGTGGGTATCCTGAACCGTCCCAGCGTTCGTGATGATAATAAGGGATGATCAGCGCCTGGTTTAGGTAGCTGATCTTGGAGAGCATTTGATATGCGTAATCGGGATGCTTGCGCATTTCAACCCATTCGTCGGGTTCAAGTGGACCTGGTTTTTGCAGGATATCATCTGGCACACCCATTTTGCCCATGTCATGCAGCAATGCGCCGCGCCGGATGTGTACGATCTCTTCATCGGTGCAGCCCAGTTCGCGGGCGAGGCGAACGGTCATTTCTGTAACGCGCTGGGTATGTCCTTCTGTTTCATGGTCGCGCAGATCGAGCGCCTTGACCCATCCTTCGATGGTCTTGTCGTATGCATCTTGGAGGTCGGCATGGGCACGCTGCAGCGCCACCTGGGACTCCTTGCGTTCTGTAATATCGCGTGATGAAGCCTGGATCTCGACTGCTTTATGGTCCTGATCGTAAATTACGTGAGCGGTCGTCTCCAACCAGATGTACTCTCCGTTCTTATGCAGAGCGCGGTAAGGAATCGCCTCGGTCGGGTCCTGCCAGCCGGGTCGGTTGAACAGGTTAAGGATAAAAGGCATATCGTCAGGATGGACGAAAGGCAAGATGCCTTTTCCCACGAGCTCTTCGGGTTGATATCCCACTAAAGTAGTACAGGCGGGGGAAACGTATAGGAATGTCCCGTGCATATCATGGCGGGAGATCATATCCGATGAATTTTCGGCCAGAAGACGGAACTGTGCCTCTCGTTCGGCAAGGGCGACCTGGATCCGTTCCTGTTCCTGAATGATCAGCCATTGCTCGATGGCACGCTCGGCAATATGAGGCATATCCATCATCGATTCGGACGATTTGATGATGTAATCCAGCGCACCCGATTTCATCACTTCCACTGCGTTCTGTTCACTGCCATAACTGGTCATAATGATGACAGGTGTTTTGAAGGCGCCCTGTTCCTCGAGCACAGTTTTACTGTCGCCATCAGGCAATCTCCAGTCTGCGATGATCAGGGTTGGCTTGGATGATTCAAGATGTGCGCGTGCCTCCGAAATCGTACTGGCAACGATTAAGTGCGCACCATTTCCACGTTCTTCAAAGGCGCGTTGAATCAGTTCTGCATGGGCAGGGTCATCTTCAATTAAGAGAATATGGATGGAATCATCCATCATGGAAGATTTAGCTCCTTGCTTGGTTGGGTACTATGAAACTGACAGATGGATTGAGTTCAGTCTCTTGGGTCAGGATTGGTGTTCCAACTCAACCAATAGAACCCAAGATCATCCATCAATCTTTTGAATTCATCGAATCCCACCGGTTTAACCAGGTAACTGTTGGCATGGTTGTAATATGCCTTGGCCACATCTTTTTCGGCTTCTGATGTGGTCAACACCACCACAGGAATGGTCTTTAGATTATCATCCTCTTTGATCGCTTTCAGTACATCGATCCCGTCCACGCGCGGCAGTCGCAAATCCAGCAAAATGACATGTGGCCGAGCATTGTCTGTGCGGTTGAGAAACTCCCCGCGTTGGAACAGATAGTCCAACGCCGATTGTCCGTCGAGGAAATGGCGCACTCGATTGGCAATGCGATGTTCCTCCAGGGTACGGATCACAAGTTCGGCGTGGTCTACGTTGTCTTCAACGAGCATTACGAGGATTGGTTCTCCGATCATCTTTTGCTCCTTCCGCTTGATGTTTTCATTTTAACCTTATTTCATTTTTTTTGGAGCGAATTGTGGCTAGCTTTCAATTTTCTCATGCCCAACCGGAAGGGTAAAGAAAAAGGTCGTTCCCGTCCCGAGCTGAGATTCCACCCAGATCCGTCCACCGTGAACCTCAATGATCCGTTTTACAAGGGTCAACCCAACACCTGTCCCTTCAATGGTTGGATCCAGCCTGTTGAAGAGTCCAAAAATCCGTTCGTGATATTTAGGTTCGATCCCGATGCCATTATCGCGTACAAAGAGAATGACTTTACCATCCTTGTCCAGTCCAGTAGTGCCGATCTGGATCTCAGGATCTTTCTGGTCTCCCATGAATTTGACCGCATTGCTGATCAGATTTTGCATGATCTCGATAAGACGCGTATGGTCTCCAAGTACAACAGGGAGATCGCTTTGTAATGTAAGACGCACCTTGCGTGCATCGAGTTGAGCACTCAAAAGATTCACGGTCTCTTGTATAAGTGTGTAGAGTGGAATGTTCTCAGGAGGGTTCATGATACGTCCCACGCGCGAGAGTTCGAGCAATTCGTTTAAAAGGGTCTGCATGCGGTCGACAGCATTGGCAATGCGGTCCATATCCCTGTCGAAGCGCGACAGGTCGTTCGCTGTTGCATCTTGGCGCAGGTAGCCCAGAAAGCCGCGAATGGTGACAAGTGGCGAACGCAGGTCGTGTGAGACCGTATAGGTGAACCGTTCCAATTCCGCGTTGCGCCCCTCGAGCTCAGCGATGAGGGATGCGCGTTCTGTGAAAAGGCGTGCATTTTCGATGGCGTTTGCCACCTGGTCTGCCAGGCTTTGCAGCGCAGTAATATCCACGCGCGAAAAGGCGGCTGGCACCACCGATTGAATGGTCATGGCCCCAATAGGCTCACCATGTGTGATAAGTGGTAATGCTATTTCAGAACGAGTCAGTGGAAGGAGAGGATTCCTGAATTGAACGGCATCTGTGCCTACGTCGAGGGCGATACGCGCGGTTTTGTGAGAAAGGCACCAGCCCACCATCGATGAATCTCCCACCTCCAGGCGATGTCCATGCTCGATCAACTGTTTTCCCACCTCACCGGTTGCGGCTCGTAATATTGCCCACTTCTTGGATTCGTCGACCAGGAAGATACCAACATAATAATAATCGAAATGATTCCGGATCAATTCCACTACATTGGGCAAAAGGATATTGATATCCAGAATGGATGTGACCGCGCGCGATACTTCAGCCGCCGTCTGCAGTTGGATGGTGCGCTTCGTCATCACGCCGATCAAATCTGCCTGTTCCTCCTCGGCCTGTTTGCGCGCTGTAATATCCGTCCACACGCCCAGCCAATATAACGGTAGAGATTCATCGTCCCGGACAAGAATCGCCTCGTCCCGAATCCAGACGATACGTTTTTCCTTTGTGAGCAGTCGATATTCCATCTGGAAAGGCTGACCCGTTTCCGATGTGAAACTGCTTTCTGCGAGCACTCGTTCCCGGTCTTCAGGGTACAGGATCTTTTTCCACAGCAATGGATCCTGGATAAATTCTTTCTGTGAATACCCTAGAAGGCGTTCTGCCTGCGGACTGATATATTGGGTAGCACAATCGCCGTCGTTCGTGTTAATGTATGAAATGGCAGGCATGCTTTCAAGCAGTGTTCTATACCTGGTTTCGCTCTTTTTTGCGTTGGCCAATAACTGATTTGCGTTTCCAGAAACAATGAGTTGCAGGATGAGGGTCAGGATAAAAAAGAAGGCATAAATGCTGGTACGTTCAAGAGGTGTGTATTCGAGACGTGCTGAAAGATGTCCTTGGATTTCCGCCACTGATATGACGGCCCCTGTGACGATGCAAAGCACCGTGAAAAGGATCCCTATACGATTTGTGGTTACCAGCCCACTCAAGAAAATCACGAATAAATACCCAACTGCAATTGGCGCGGAAATTCCCCCGGCTGTTAAGGCACCAAGAGTAACAACCAGCCAGACCAAAAGCAGCAGGATGTTGCCTGCCATATTAAGTTTGGATTTATGCACGAGCCACAGGATGAACAGGCACACTGGCGTGCTCACCAACCCAATTGTGAGCGCCCTTCCAAATACAACCTGGGATGTAAAGAAAGTTACAATGTCGAAAAATACCCCCACAACCACGATCCCGACGGTGATGAAAAATATCAATCGGGCAGTGGTGTTTTCTTTTGTGTTTTCGAAACTGGGCAGTTTCAGGAATGTTCTCATCTTGCCGGTTCGGTATAACTAGTATAGCATTGCCATGCGCCCTTTCATACAGTAAAAAGTAACCCCTTTCTCAAACGTAAAGTGACCACGTGTGCCGGGGACTTTCTCTGATATAATCCCGCCAGTTCGACCGTATATTCAACCTGGAGGATGTACTATGGAGATCACGGTTCAAGAATTCAAGCACTGCGATATGATCACGATCAAGGGGCGTGTGGATAGCGCGACGGCTCCTCAACTGGCACAGGCACTCGAGACCGCAAATGAAGGTGGCAAATACAAACTGGTTATCAATATGGCAGAGTTGGAATATATGTCCAGTGCTGGTTTTCGTGCCCTCCTGGCCGCCCAGCGCAACTCCAAACGCTATAATCGGGGAGAAGTTGTCCTGGCTACGGTTCCCGAACGAATTCGTGAGGCCCTTGAGCTTGCCGGTTTCACCGAACTCTTTAAAACCTTTGATGATTCCCTGCTGGCTGTCGGTCATTTCTAGGCGAATTGTCGCCGGGTTGAATCACACTTCATAATGGAAGGATGCCGCCTGAAGCTGATCGTAGGCTGAGGCGGCTTTTTAATTTACCCTATGCAATCGATCCGTTTCGCCGCGAGGTTTGAATATCTTGATGAGATCCGCGAATTTGTGGGGGATATTGCGCGTCAAGGAGGTTTTGGCGAAAAGGATGTTTACAACATCCAGCTTGCCACCGACGAAGCTGCATCCAACATTATCGAGCATGCGTATGAGGGCATTTCCGATGCTGTGCTGGATCTCTCCTGCGGCATGGAGTCAGACACGATCAAGATCATTCTCATCGATTATGGGTTCCCCTTCGATCCATCCACTGTGCCCATGCCCGATTTAAAAGCCGATCTCTCCGACCGCAAGATCGGGGGACTTGGCATTTTTCTCATGCGCAAACTGATGGATGAAGTCCTTTACGAACCGCGCGCGGATAAAAGCAACGTATTGACAATGACCAAACGCAAGAGGTGATCCGGCATGAAAGCCGACCCGCGTTCCCCTCTTTCATCAGATTGGCGTGAGATCGCCAGTCTGGGGGAGCAGATCGTAAGCGCGCATTCCCTCGCCGCCCAACGTGATCGCATTGTGGGTGCGGTTTCGCGTTTGTTAAAGGGTCAGGTTGAACTTTGGCTGCAGGAAAACCTCTTCCGGCTGCCAAACGTCTCTGAGGAGGATCTTTTCCCGGAAGAACCGGAGTTGGATGGGATGTTGCGCGCCATGAAAGCCGGTGACGTGCGGACCAAACAACACCGCACAAAAGAAAGCGCCTCACGCGGGACCTGGGCCGCCGTCCCGCTCGAAGATCAGGGAATGAAGCTTGGGGCAATCCAGATCACCCGTCCCAAAGGTCCCGCATTCAATCCCAAAGAACTCGACCTGCTAAAAGGGCTTGCCGGTATTATTGCCGTCAGCCTCATCGCCTCCCATCGCATTGCGGTGGAGCGCTTCAGATTGAACCAGCTTAACCTGGTTCGTGAAGTCAGCGCGCAGATCGCCAACGTGATGAACGTGGATGAACTCGCGCGTCGTGTGACTGAACTCATCCAACAGACCTTCCATTTTTACTATGTTGCCATCTTTACCTTACGCGACAATTCCACTGCGTTGAGATTCCGCGCCAGTGCCACAACCCCGCGCAAAGGACGACGCAAGACGCAGATCCCGCTTGAAGTGGAGATGGGGCAGGGACTCGTGGGGTTGGCCGCGGCGGAGGGAGAACGCATCCTTGTCGAAGATGTGCGCAAGGATCCGCGTTTTCGTTTTATCGACGTGTTGCCTGAAACGCGCTCCGAGGTTGTCATCCCATTGAAAATGGAAGAACGAGTGCTGGGTGTGCTCGATGTGCAAAGCGATCAGCTGCAGACATTTCATCCCAATGACCTGCTTATTCTCGAAGCACTTGCCGATACCATTGCCCGCGCTGTGGAAGGTGCCCGCCTCTATAATGCTGTACAGCGTCGTGCCGATCAGTTGACCCTCATCGCTGAAGTGAGCAAGAGCGTGAGTTCGTCTTTGGAACTGAACACGTTGATGGAGAATGTCGCCAGCCTGATCCATGACCGCTTTGGCTATCCCTATGTTCATTTGTTCACGGTGCATCCCAACCGCCGTCTGATCGAGTACCAGGCGGGGAGCGGTGCGCGCAGCCATGATCTCGCGGGGTACACACTTTCGCTCGACGACCCACATGGGATCATTTCATGGGTGGCGCGTGATGGCAGAACCACTCTTGCGAATGATGTGAAAAAGGATGAGCATTACCGTGCCTCACCCCTACCGCCCGAAGATACGAACTCGGAACTGTGTGTTCCCCTGTTGTATGATGAACAGGTGGTAGGCGTTCTCGACATCCAGTCTCATCAACAGAATGCCTTCACTGAAGATGACCGTTTCATTTTTGAAGCAGTTGCAGATAATATTGCCACAGCCATTCACAATGCGGACTTGTTCCATTCTGAGCAGTGGCGGCGGCAGGTGGCAGATAGTTTGCGCGAGGTTGCAGGTTTGGTCTCTGCCGATGCCAGTGTAGACGATGTGCTCGAAGCCATCCTCTCCGAACTGGACCGCAACCTGCCTGTCGATATTTCGGCCATCTGGCTGCTGGAAGATGACGAGTTGTATCTGGCCGCCTGTCATAACTGCGATGAAGACAAACTGGAAGAGACGTTATATTCCGTGCCGGGCGCGTATGAGAGTTTGTTGAACGCTCTTTATTCGGAACAGCCCCTCATTCGAAAAACGACCGACCCGATCTGGATCACGGGCATTGTTGCGGGTTTCGAACAACATTATTCCGGCTTGGCTGTTCCGTTGCGTGTGGGCGACCAAAACCTGGGAGTCATCACCCTTTCCCATAATACTCCTGGACGATATGGTCACGAAGCGCAGGCGATGACCACCACCTTTGCCAGCTACGCCGCGGTTGCCATCGAGAACGCACGCCTCTATGACTCGGCACAGGAGCAGGCGTATGCGTCTGCGGCGTTGTTGCAGGTGGCGCAGGCCATTGTCAGCCTCAATGACCTGGATGAAATGCTCGGCACGATCATCCGTATCCTGCCGATCCTCGTCGGCGTGGAGCGAGCCGCCCTCTATCAATGGGATGCGGAGAAGGATCAGTACCGCCCATCGCAGCAATATGGTCTGGATGAAGATGATGAGAA
>CAZKSG010000118.1:0-14034 GCA_964555335.1 uncultured Anaerolinea sp. | reverse complement strand
CCATCGTCCCTACATTCAGATGCGGCTTGCTACGATCATATTTTGCCTTCGCCATGTCTCTTTCTCCTTTTTCCTGGACATAGAACTTATTCAGCAACTGAGCCCACAACGGGATTCGGACCCGTGACCTCACCCTTACCAAGGGTGTGCTCTACCGACTGAGCTATGTGGGCGATACGTGCTGCCGGAATCTTCCGGTAGTACCGGATCAAACATCCGGCACGAGTGGGCAGTGAAGGATTCGAACCTCCGAAGTCTTCTGACAACTGATTTACAGTCAGTCCCCTTTGGCCACTTGGGTAACTGCCCATGATGAGATTTGGTTTTCAAACTTCTGCCTTGCAGAGCCGACGACGAGAATCGAACTCGTAACCGCCCGCTTACAAGGCGGGTGCTCTGCCGATTGAGCTACGTCGGCCTATCGCTCTATTTGCGATTCCCTCGGCACCCATTTAAGCAGAGCGATTATACCAAAGCCACTCCTAAACGGGAAGTCATCCACAGACAATTAAATTGCTCCCGCACTGCTGGGAGCACGAGCCGTAGTTTAGCAGGATTCATCCTTCAAGTCAAGAATGATTCCATTCTCCGCTTAACGCTACGGTGGAACCTTTGGCAAACGTATTGCAAACGAAATATTCCTCTCTTGACATATTGGCAGGCAGGTTGTATATTTAGAACATATGTTCTATACAGGTAACCCATGCCAGAATTTAACCGTTTCGCAATGATGATGGAAGCACTAATCGAACTTCAACCTGAGATTGAGGCGACGAATCAGACTCAGCTGGTGTCAACGTTGCCATTTCTAAGGGATGTTCTGGCAGAATTCGGTCCCATGCCGGGCGAGGCATTATTTCTTGGCGTGGCAACTGATGGTTTTCCCGTCCTTTTAAATTTGCATGATGCGGTACCGGGACCAATCCTTATCAGCAGCGATGCAGGAACTGGAAAGACAACATTTCTTCAGAATATTGCTTCTGCAGCTGGCAAAATGCATCGGACTGAGGAATTGCAGTTCGGAGTGCTGACCAGCCATCCCAACGAATGGAACCGTTTTGAATCCATCCCGAATAACGTGGGCGTCTTCCCTATTTATCACAGGTCTGCCGAGGATTTCATTTTATCCCTTGCATCCTGGGCACATGGAAATAAAACGAGCCAACAGTCTGTCCTCCTGTTGCTGGATGATTTGGAAGCAGCCACCAACATGGATCTTGATGCAAAACAAAACTTGCGTTGGCTCCTTGCGCGTGGACCTGCTCGACGCGTTTGGACATTTACTACCCTTGACCCCAACCGTATGGATGGAGCAACATCCTGGCTGGACGCGTTTCATACAAGGATTTTTGGATCCATTCAGAATACTTCGCACATCCATGCCCTTAATGCTGCGGATGCGGACTTGAAGTCACTTAATATCGGTACGCACTTCACTCTGCGTGAAGGCGATCACTGGCTTCGGTTTTGGATTCCCAGTTGTGATTAGAAAGGAGCGAGAACATGCATACCGGAATGTTGTGGTTTGACAATTCGCAAACGACATTAAACGCAAAGATCCAGAAGGCAGTTGAGTACTACCATAAGAAATATGGGCGAACTCCAGATCTTTGTCTTGTTCACCCCAGCATGTTGGAGACGAATCAAAAACAAATGGAGATCAACAAGTTGACAGTTCGTCCTTATCGGCCGGTGCTACCGGGTCATATTTGGGTAGGCATCGAAGATAAGAATTGACAAGGCAACCCGGACAAGAGTCGAGTCCTGTCCTTTGCACACCTCCCGTGGAACTGGCCCCCGGGAGGTACTTTTTTAACCGATCGCCACAACAAATACCACTGAATGGCTTTGACTGTGACTAATGCTTACAGACCAGATTTTTAGGCCAAGATCTTCTGCTTTTTGTTTCGCCGCCCCATGGAGGGTTAGAGTAGGCGCATTTTGTTCATCACCCAGAACTTCGATCTCTTTCCACGAAACATCACCAATGCCAGAGCCCAAAGCTTTAGCCACTGCTTCTTTTGCAGCAAAACGCCCGGTCAACGATTCAGCACGCTTTCCGCAGTAATCCAATTCGGCGGGCGTGTAAATTCGCTCGAGGAAGTGTTTGCCGTGGCGGGCAATCACTTCCTCGATACGGGAGATTTCTATGAGGTCAACACCAGTTGCAAGTTTCATGGATTATGGCCCGGCAACAGCAATAGCCAGGCGATTCGTATCGATATACTTTCTGGCTGTGTTCAGCACATCTTCGCGCGCGACTTCGTTCACCCGATCGGGATAATGGCGGTAATAATCGAGTCCCAATTGATGACGTTCAATATTCAGCAAGGCATTTGCCACCCCCCCATTTGACTCGAGCGAAAGCGGCAGACGTCCGATGAAATTTGCCTTGCTGTCACCCAATTCATCTTCTGTGATACCTTCCTGGGCGAAACGTTTCAGCTCATCCTGAATTAGGTCAAGCGCCCGTTTGACATTTTGCGGATTGACACCTGCACTTACTTCCCACGAACCGGGCCCCGTCCCTGCGCTGATGCTGGAATAGGCGTAATAAGCCAGCCCGGATTTTTCGCGCACAATCTCGCCGATACGTCCCATCATGCCGAATTGTCCCAGAATATTGTTGCCCAATGATGCGGACATATATTCAGGGTCACGACGACGCGGACCATTTGTGCCAATGACCATATCCGATTGGGACTTTCCAGAGATACGATGATGTTTGCTGACCGTCTTTCTCAGCAACTTCAGCTCGGGAAGTTTTGGCGCGTCTTTCTGACCTTTGACTTGCCAGCCACCCAATGTGCGTTTCACCTGTTTGACAGATTCCTCCGCCGTCACTGCTCCAACCATCGCGATCACCATCCCCCGCGGACCATAATAATCGTGATGAAATTTCACCAGATCCTCACGCTTGATCTTCTGGATTGTTTCAGGATATCCATCTTCCGGACGGCTGTAAGGATGCCCTTTGAATAAGATCTTATCGAAGACCATCGACGCCATGTCAGATGTATCCTGTGCGCGGATGGAGAGCCCGGTAAGGAGTTGAGCGCGCAGTTTCTCCATCTCTGCTTTTGGAAAAGCGGGCGTGATCAATGCTTCAGACATTAACTTCAACAGAAGCGGAAGGTCTTCGGCAAGCGAACGTGCATTGAAACCCGATGTATGGACTCCCGAACTGAAACCCAGGCTTGCACCAACTGATTCGAGTTCGTTGTAGATCTTGTCGAACGTTCGCGTCTTGGTTCCACGCATTAGTGCGTAGGATGTGTATTCCGCCAAACCCAATTTATCATCCGGATCACAGAGTCCACCTGCGCCAAAGTAGCCGGTGACAACCACTGACGGGCTGTTGAAGTTGGAACGCGTCAGGACCGTGATACCGTTCGGCAGGATCTCACGCGTAATGTCATCGGGGCCCGGGAGCGAGACGTTTGTATTCTTCATGGTCTCTCCCATCAGCCAAGCGGAACGTAGGTGCCAACGACGCGACTCTGCGGCTTGAAATATTCATTTGCCACACGCCGCACATCCTTGACCGTGACGGATGCCAACTTATCGAGATAGGTTTCAAACCATTCATAGTTGGCAAACATTTCGGCGTAGCCCATCCAAAAGCCCTGATTGGTGATGTTCTCACTTCCATAGGCAAACAACGCGCGAGCCTGCTTGATAGCGCGTGTGATTTCTTCTTTTGTGGCCTTTTCATCTTTCACACGCTGAATCTCTTTGTCCAATGCAGCCAACGCTTCTTCGGCTTTGCGTTTGGGATGGACGGTCATTGTGATCGAATATAGAAATGGATCGATCGTAGCTTGCGCGCCGCCATGAACACTGACAACGACTTCCTTATCCACTAGTGCGCGGTAGAGACGGGATGTTTTGTTCGAGATGCCGCCGCTGAACATGTTGAGATTGCTCGGTCCGGCAAGCAGGCTGTCGAGCACGCTTAACGGAAAAAAATCAGGATGAGATGCGTTCGGGAAACGGTAGCAAACCTGGACATAGCATGTTTCGCCCGGTCCCTCCACGGAGAGGCGCACCTCCCCATTCTGTGCCGGTTCTGACCGAGCAAGCCGCGCCGGTTCCGTTCCAGCCGGGATGGGTTCGAATAATTCGCGAATACGCGCCAGCATGGATTCTGAATCAAAATCCCCAGCCATGGCCATGACCGCGTTATTGGGAACATAGAACGTGCGATAGTGATTATAAAGTTCGTCGCGCGTCATCGTGAGCAGGTCCGCTATGTCGCCGATGACTTCGTGATGATAAGGATGAACGCGAAATGCGGTCTGTTGCATCGCTTCACCCAGCAGGAAGAGCGGTTCGTTCTCGTTGCCTTCACGTTCGGAGGTGATCACCGTCCGCTCGGAGGCGACCTCACCTTCATCAAAGCGACTATTGATCATGCGGTCTGCTTCGAGGCGCAGGGCAAGATCGATCTTGTCGGCAGGCATGGTTTCGAAGTAGGCAGTCCAATCCATATAAGTGAATGCATTCCACGTTCCGCCTTCGCGCGAGATGGACCGGTCGAGAAGGTTCGCCGGGAACTGTGGAGTACCCTTGAACTGCATGTGCTCCACCCAATGGGAAACACCCGTGCGACCTTGTACTTCATCACGCGAGCCGACGCGATACCAGAGCCACGATGAAATGATCGGTGCGGTGTGAATCTCTTTTAGAAAGACCTTCAGACCGTTCGACAGTGTTATTTTCTTTACCGAATTTTTCATGGGGCAATTAATTCAAAGACCGGACCCAGTGGATTTTCGACTCCGTCACAAACCCTTGTATTATCGGCATTCACAGCGTTGGGCTGCATCAAGCAATACCAGGGGCGGACCACTCCTTGAAGTCCCACAAAAGGTTGGTGTAGCTCTGTCTGATTGAGAGGTATATCCACGGGTACATCGAGAACTGCCAGAACTTTTTGGTCAACGGGCACGACCAGGTTCTGGATATTGATCGGCAGGACCGTCCCTTCCGGCAGGACAATCCGTGCTCGTGCATTGACGATGTTCAAACCACCCGTCGCAACAGTTACCAAAGCACCGTCGATCGTTACAGCCTCGCGTAATGTCACATCGGTCGGACCGCTAACGTTCAGACTAAACTGCACTGGAATTTCTTTCTCAACATGAATGGTCGTTTGGATATTCGCCTGATCCATCAAAACAAAATTGTTATATAGCCCACCCAACAATTGATTGACCTGATCGTTTGCCAGTGTGCCGACAGAGCCACGATTTAACAACAGCACCACCACCACAATAAGCAGGACAATATTCACAGTGAAGGACATAATGCTGGCGACCGTCCAGAAGATGGGCAGAAATTTGGAGCGCCAATTATTCGCATCCGTTTTGGCCGGCTGATTCGTATCCGTTGATTGCGGTTGTGCGGCTGGTTCAGGTGTCGGCACTACATCTGCTTCTGCTTCGGGAGGCTGCGGTGGTGCAGGAGGTTTGATCCCGCTTCCGCGCGGCAAACGAGCCATGATCGATTCATCCTGGCTGGAAGTGAGGATTTTCTTCATTTTGCTGTTTTCATCTTGGTTGGGAGCAGGCGTTGCCATACGACCTCCGGGTAGATAGGCAATCTTAGCATACAATTGCAACGATATTTGATCATATTATAACGACTGGTCTCGTATAAGGCTGATATAAATGTAATGAGACTCATCTTGTCCGGTAAATTCCTTTTGACTATAATCAGCCCGCTAAAGGCAAATTCAGAGCAATACCTGGAGGTTTTGTGACAAATCAATTTTTCGTTGCCGTGATCGGCGCCGGACCTGCGGGCCTGTTTGGGGCACGCGAACTTGCCAATCTTGGCGCACGAGTGGTCTTATTCAACCGCGATATCAAACCGGGTGGGCTTGCAGAATACGGAATATATCCCAACAAATACACCATGAAGACCGGCCTGCGCAAACAGTTCCGCCAGGTCATGGACCTGCCCAATCTCGATTACTACGGAAATATCACCATTGGCACACAAGGCGATCTTACCCTCGATGACCTGCGTGCACTGGGCTTTCAAGCTATTCTTGTGACAGCGGGTGCGCAGGGCACAAAGTGGCTTGGCTTGCCAGGCGAGAACCTTGAAGGCGTATATCATGCAAAGGACGTTGTCTACTTCTACAATAACCTTCCGCCTTACAGTCAGAAGAAATATCTGTTCGGAAGACGCTGCGCAGTGATCGGCGCAGGGAATGTGATGCTCGATATCACCCACTATCTCAGCCGTGAACTCAAAGTGGATGAAGTCATCGCGGTGGTTCGACGCGGTCCTACAGAAGTCAAGTTCGACAAAAAGGAAATGGAATACGTCATCGACAACCTCGACCAGTCCGCACTGGATGCCGAGATCGAGCGCGTGACTCCCATCATGCAGGCGGTTCATCAGGACCCGGCAGCGGCCCGCGCTTCGATTTTGGAGGCTCTCCCGAAAGCGCTGCCCAAAGTCTCCAACACGCGTTTCCGTTTCGAGTTCCTTGCTTCTCCCGTCCAAATGATCGGTGACGAGAATGGACGATTGAAACAGGTGGAGTTGGAGGACAACATCCTTGTGGAAGCCAATGGGGACACAAAAGCTAAAGGCACCGGCAACAAGCGTCGGCTGGATGTGGAAACGGTCGTCTTCGCCATCGGTGACAAAGTGGACGAATCGTTTGGTCTGCCCGTGCAATGGAATGAATTCGTTAAGAGCGAAACGCCGCGTTTCCCCATTGATGGCATTTCCTATGAATCGACGTTCGAAGATATATTCGTCGGCGGGTGGTCACGCAAGGCCAGCTCGGGGTTGGTTGGCTATGCCCGTAAGGATGGTACCAACGCATCGAAGGCCGTATGGCAATATCTACAGACCAAAAAACCTGTCACGCCAAATACGGCAGCAGTCGCTGAAAAGCTGAAAGGGCTGGGCAAACCGGTGGTCTTGAAGGACGATATCAAGAAACTGGAGGTGGTGGAGGTAGAGGAAGCCCACAAACGCGGAGTAGAGGCCTTCAAGTTCAGCACGAATGACGAGATGCTTCAGGCAATGGGATTGAAAGAAACCGTTTAATCCATCGGATCTGACAGGCTTCAAACACCTGTCAGATTTTTTATAATCTCATCTGTGTGCTCCCCCAACCTCGGCGGTGGAAGCCTGTACCCGACCGGTGTATCGCTGAACTTTAACGGCGAGCCAACCAGCGTCAAATCTCCAATCTTCTCATGCTGCATATAAATCAACATCTCCCGTACGTCCACTTGTGGTTCAGCAAAAACGTTATCCAGCGTGTTGATCGGTCCACATGGAATGCCTGCATCTTCCAAAGAAGACAACCACTCGTTTGCCGTTCGGTCTAGAAAAATCGGCTTGAGAATGGCAAGCAATTCATCACGATGTTGTACACGTTCCGAATTCAATGTGAAACGGTCATCCCTTACCAATTCCCACTTACCAATTACTCCGCAAAGCTTTTCAAACTGTTTATCATTTCCCACCGCCAAAATAAACCACGCATCACTGGACTGAAATGCCTGATACGGAACGATATTAGCGTGGGCATTGCCATATCGCTTCGGGAGGTTTCCTGAGATCAAATAATTACTGGCAACATTTGCAAGCATTGCTACCTGAGAGTCAAACAGGGAAATGTCGAGATGTTGTCCTTTGCCGGCATGAGTTCGCGCTTGTAACGCAGCGAGAATGGCGATCACTGCGTTCTGCCCTGAGAAAAGATCTGTCACGGCTACGCCCACTTTCATCGGTTCGCCGTCAGGCTCGCCGGTGATGCTCATCAGTCCGCCCATGGCTTGGATCATAAAGTCATAACCGGGACGGTTGCGTAGAGGTCCAGTCTGCCCGAAACCGGTGATCGAACAGTAAATGAGTTTTGGATTTCGCTTTGATACAGACTCAAAATCAAGAGCATAGCGTGCCAGCATGCCGGGGCGAAAGTTTTCCACCAGTACATCGCTTTGTTCAATTAGTTTGTAGAGAATTTCGCGGCCAGCATCTGTTTTGAAATCGACAACAATGCTGCGCTTATTGCGGTTCACGCACAGGTAGTAGGCACTCTCCCCCTCTGCAAACGGTGGACCCCAACCACGCGTTTCATCCCCTTCTGGTGATTCTACTTTGATCACATCTGCCCCAAGATCACCGAGAACCATCGTACAATAAGGGCCGGCCAGCACGCGACTAAGATCGAGCACGCGAATGCCTTGTAGTGGTTGCATAAAGGCTCCCATTCCATGCTGCGAGGGGAATGCTTCGTCGGGAAGAATACCCTCCTCGCAATGACATGATTAAGTGAGTATGAAACGCGATTTATATTTTAGCAAACCTCTGATGAATGCAGCGGGATCATTTGGATTCGCGCCGGATTTCCGAAGCCTTGGAGACATCGGAAGTCTAAAGGAGTTTGGGGCATTTGTGACGAATCCGTTCTCGCTGCGCCCACGCACGCCTGCAGCCAAGCCAGCGATCGTCCAGCACACGGGCGGATTTCTGCTGCATACCGGGTTGCCCAACCCCGGACTTACCACAGGTTTGAAAAAATATGCGGCGAAATGGTCGCGCTCTGAGTTGCCGGTCATTGTCCATTTGATGGCAGATCGCCCCGAAGAAACCCAGCACATGGTGCGCATGTTGGAGACGCAGGAAAACGTGATGGCTGTGGAACTTGGATTCGCGCCACTGCTTGCGAACGATATTCTTTTGTTAACTCTTGAAATGTGCGTGGGTGAATTGCCTTTGATCTTTTCACTGCCTGTGGAACAAGTGTTGTCGCTTGGTCCGCGTTTGATGCAGGAGGGTGCCCAGGCGATCAGCATATCAGCACCACGTGGAGCACTCATGACCGATCATCTGGTGACTGGCAGGTTCTACGGTCCATCCATCTTCCCACGGACTCTCGAAACCGTGTACTCGGCGGCAAAGATTGGACTTCCCATCATTGGCGCGGGCGGCGTATGGACAAAAGACAATGCCGATGCCATGCTCTCGGTCGGTGCGATGGCAGTACAGGTGGATGCTGTTTTGTGGGGAAATAATTGGATGAGTCAGTCTTCGATCACATAATCGAGCGTCTGCAAAAACTGTTCACGTTCTTCAGGGGACATGCGTTGTACAGCAAGTCGAATGGTGTAACCCCCAATCAACTTTCCATCCTGAACGATCATCCAATCAAGAATGTCCTTTTCATTGATCGAGATTTTTTCACCCAATTCCAACTTCAACGAGGGAATATCGTCACCCATGTTGCCATGGAAGACACCGTCGGTGTAGGTAACATCGTCCACCCAGATATCCTGCGGAGACTCGCCGGGTGGAAAAAAACGCACCTTAACGGCGACAAACGTCCGGTCCGCGTGAGGCGTAGCGATCGTTTGGATGAACGTTGGAAGGGAGTCACGTGCTTGAGCGATAGCAGCATCCAGCTCGGCATTCATCTCAGAGAGAGTCGGTGTGGGGGTAGCTGGAGGAGTTGATACGCAGGTGAAAGTCAACAGGCACAATGTCAGAACGAATTTGCGGATCATTTGACAGGTTCGAGCAACATGACTGGGATGTGGCGATGTGCGGCGCGTTGTTTGTATTTTTCATACCCTGAATAATATGAAAGCGCCAATTTCCAGTATCTGTTGTATTCCTCCCCGGTCGTTTCATGAGCCATGTATCTTTCTGTGCAACCGTTGAAATATACATCACATTCAGGATGGGCCTTCAGGTTGTAATACCAGCCAGGGTTATGTTCGCGCCCAAAACTCGATGCAACAAGAGCGATCTTTTCCTGATCGAACACACCAATAAGCGGCATGGTGCGCGGTTGTTTTGTTTTCGCGCCGATGGTCGTGATCTGAATGATGGGCCATCCAAGAATTCCAGCACCGCTTATTTTTCCATTGGTTAGTTTCATGATCGCTTTATCGATACGATGGAGTCTGGACGCAAAAAACTCCGTAATGGGACGCCACATGACAACACGATGCAAAAGTTTCTGCAACGCGTTCGGTCTCCTTATTTCTCCAGCCATATCGTCACCGGTCCGTCGTTGTGGATTTCAACTTCCATATGATGCCCAAATTTTCCCGTTTGGGTCGGGACGCCATATCCACGTAACAATTCAACAACGCGACTCACAAGCGGCTCGGCGACTTCGGGCAGCGCCGCGTCGATGAAGGAGGGACGCCGTCCCTTGCGCGTGTCGGCATAGAGTGTAAACTGCGACACAACGATCGCTTCGCCCTGTACATCCTGAATGGAAAGATTGGTCTTGCCCTGTTCGTCTTCGAAGACACGCAAATTGGCGATCTTTTCAGCGATGAACTTTGCCTGCTCCTCCCCATCGCCATGACCGACACCCAATAAGATTAACAGGCCTTTTCCGATGGAGGAGATCACCTGTCCTTCGACAGTGACACTTGCTCTGGAAACTCGTTGCAACAATGCGCGCATAAATGATGTGATCTTCCTTTATTCAAATCTGAGGTACCCAGTCCGCTCTTTGTATTTCTTCTGTTCTTCGGGACTCAATCGTTGATACTCAAGCCGCAGGGTATACCCACCGAGGACCGTGCCGTCCTCTTCGAGGATCATCCAGTCGATGATGTCCTCCGGCAACACTTCCACGTAACGGTCAGGATGCGCTTTCAATTCAAGGGTGACACCTTCCACCATGCGCACGGTATAGACGTTGTCGAGGATGTCGATTGGTTCTGTCCACATATCCTCAGTACCCTGGTCGGTGACAAAGCGTACCTTTACGCTCATGAAGGTATAGGATGGCTTTGGGGCGAGAAATGCACGTCTCAAAATATAAAGGGAATCTTGTGCCTTTCGAACTGCCTGGGTAAATTCTTCGTCTGGGTCAGTAAATGTGGAGATAGGAACTGGCGTCGGCTGGGCAGGAGCGCAGGCAACCAGTAAAAATAAGGTCAGCAAAATCTCGATGTTCCAACGGAGAGTCTTGTACATATAAATCTCCTGTCTGGATATACATCCGCAGGCATCCAGGGATGCCTGCGGTGAATTCGATCATTTCCTGATGTATAGACGCTACGGGAGCTGAATTGCTTCCCTCACTTCTTCCATGGTTTTCTGGGCGATGACGCGGGCACGCTTTCCGCCGTCGTTCAAAATATCCTGTACTTCATCGGGCTTGGCGGCCAGTTCAGCACGTTTGGCACGGAACGGCTCCAGGTGCTTGTTCAGGTTCGCGGCGAAGCGCTTCTTGCAATCCACACAGCCGATGCCTGCACGGCGGCATTCCACGTTGATCATCTCTACTTCTTCGGCGGGAGAGAAGATCTTGTGCATTGAATAGACGTTGCATACATCTGGGTTGCCGGGATCGGTGCGTTTCATGCGGGCCGGGTCGGTGACCATTTCGCGGACCCGGGCGGTCGTCTCTTCGGGCGTGGAGGCGAGTTCAATGTGATTGTTCAGGCTCTTGCCCATCTTGGCTTTGCCGTCGATGCCGAGAACCTTCAAGATCTCGGTATGCTTGACCTGCGGTTCGACCAACACCTTTGTGTTATAGCGATAGTTGAACGAACGCACGATCTCACGTGCAAATTCGATATGCGGCGCCTGGTCGACACCCACCGGAACAACATCGGTCTTGTAGAGGACGATGTCGGCGGTCATTAACACAGGATAGCCCAATAATCCGTAATTGACATTCTCCGGCTGCTGCGCGACCTTTTCCTTGAAAGTGGGCAGATCGGTCAACTTACCAAGTGCGGTCACCATTGAAAGGTAAGTGTGCAGTTCCATCACTTCGGGCACATGCGACTGCACGAACAGGATCGACTCGTCCGGGCGGATGCCGGCAGCAAGCCAATCGACAGCCATCTCAAAAGTATTTTGTTTGAGATCCTGGGTGGTCTCCACTGTTGTCAGCGCATGAACGTCCACGATACAATACACGCAATCGTAGTCCTGCTGCAAAGCAACATAGTTCTGGATCGCTCCCAGATAATTCCCCAAATGTTGACGGCCGGTGGGCCGTGCCCCTGAAAATACGCGTCCTTTTTTTGCCATTCGTAGCCTCTATGATTATGCCATTGCATCTCGACCCTTACAATGACATGAAATTTACTCACCCACGACCTTCCGAACCAACCCCAACACTTCACCCGGCTCAGCATGACGATGTGTTTCCAACTTCGAATACAACAACTGTCCATTGACAGTCACTTCGAACCGCCCGCCATCTGACGGGACCAGTTTGATCTCTTCAATCACATGCTCATAGTTCTTGAGCAATTCGTCTGTCAGGCTCACGGCCCGACCCGTGTAGTGTCAGACCGCACAGTAAACGATATCGATCTTCAGCATGATCCCTCCGCAATGTTTCGAAGATTATATCATTGAGGCAATTCGTGCAAAAACGCGGCAACCGTCTCATCGGCAGGATGCGATTTGATCTGCTTCGCTGTCCCCGCCTGACGCAGCACACCTCCCACAATAATCGCCATGTTCTGACTCAACTTCGTGGCTTCCTTCAAATTATGAGTGACAAAGACCGCTGTACGATGGTCTTCCTTCAACAAGGCAGATAGATCGTCCAGCAATTTCGCATGCGTTGGCGGATCGAGCGCCGCGAACGGTTCATCGAGCAGCAGGAGTTCCGGTTCCAGCACGAACGCCCGCGCCAGGCTGACCCGCTGCGCCTCTCCCCCCGATAACTGACTTGCCCGCCGCTTCGCCAGCGACTCCACTCCCAGTTGCCTCATCCATTTCCCCACGCGCTCACGAGTCTCTTCCTTCGGCGTGCCGCGGAATTTCAAACCAAGGGCTACATTTTGCTCAACGGTCATATCCATGAGAAGAGGAGATTGAAAGACAAATGAAATACGCCTTCGATACTCCAGCTCATCCCATTGATTAAGAGATCTATCATCGTAGACAATATCACCACGCGCTGGTTTCAGTAACCGCGCCAGGGCCAGCAACAATGTACTTTTCCCAGCGCCGTTGGGACCGACGACTGTCAGCGTTTCCCCGCGCTGTATATCAAGCGATTGGACTTGCAGAACATCGCGCCGATTGCGCTGGATCAACAGGTCGTGTATCTGAATCATGATTTCTTTGCACCCCGTTGTTGAATCCAAGTAAGCGCCAGGTTAATCAGATAGGTAAGAACCAACAACAATGTGGAAAGAGCCAGTGCCAGCTTGAACTCACCTTTACTGGTTTCCAACACGATCGCGGTTGTCAGCACGCGCGTCTGCCCGCGAATATTGCCACCCACCATCATCGACGCGCCGACTTCCGAGATCACGGAGCCGAATCCCGCCATGAGCGCAGCCAGGAGGGGCAAACGCGCTTCACGCCACAGGAACCAGGTCATTTGCGGACGTGAAGCACCGAGCCCCAATAGTTGTTGCTGCAGACGTGGGTCCAGGGCCGCGAGCGCGGCGGCAGTTAACCCGGTGACGACCGGAGCGGCGATGATGGTCTGGGCAATGATGATCGCTGCCGGCGTGTAAATGAGTCGTAGATCCCCAAGCGGGCCGCTGCGCCACAGCATCATCGCAACGACCAGACCGACAACAACCGGAGGCAGCGCCATCCCGGTATTGATAATGCTGAGGACGAAGGAACGTCCACGAAAATTCCCCAATGCCAGCCATGTCCCGAACGGCAGACCGATCAACAGGCTGATAACCGTTGCGATCGTGGAAACTTGCAAGGAGAGTACGGTAACATTCCAGATTTCAGAGTCGAATAGCATGATGATGTCCCTTTATACATCTGATTATAAAATGAAATTCGCCATGACAATCGTAGCATCTTCGTTTTGCGATATACTGACTGAATACAAATGCTCGTTTGGTGTACTATGAAAAACGAAAAGCCTCATCACATTGGAACCCTTTCGCCGGAAATGGCCTTGCTTGGATTGCTCTATCGCGAAGCCGGGCATGGTTATGACTTGCATCGCAAGGTTGTAGGCGATCTTGGGCATGTCTGGCATCTCAGCCAGAGCCAGGCGTATTCGATTCTGAAGCGACTTGAGAATCGTGG
>CAZKSG010000117.1:0-14095 GCA_964555335.1 uncultured Anaerolinea sp. | reverse complement strand
AGCGACGTATTGGCAGCAAGCGGCGCATGAGCCTTTCGATTGGAGATGGTGATGGATTCCATAGGCAGCCAATCGTTAAAACCACCTTCCCGGTTAAGAACGGCAAACGGGAACCCTACCAACGTGCCGGTGGGGTCACCTTCAAGATACCCAAAGGAATTGCCGCCAACGCCCACAATGAAATTTGCCGGCTGGCTTGCATCCAGTGGGTTGGGAGTATCCGGCAGCCAGGTGTACAGATCGAGGTCATCGGATGTTAACCACCATCCACCGACCACATCGAAGTTGCCAGTCTTGTTCGGCACGGCTGCGCGTCCCATATATCCCCAATACCCCGGATCAAGATACTGCAATCCATAGTGCCAGAACGCGGGCTGCGCTCCAGCAGTAAGTCCGGTGGCATTGACGAGGGCATAATAATCATCACCCGAAGGCAGGTTAATACCTTCGGCGTAACCGCTCCAAATGCTGGAGACTACGCCGGTATCGCGTAAAGCGCCCGCCTGATAGACCGGGAATGAAGCACCCACCAATGGCAGCCCTGTCGTGGCATTATAGATATATCCATAGATGCCGCTGCGGTTCAACAGCGCAGCAACGTTCAGTTCATTGACTCCAGCCATGGTAACCGGCCAGCACGTATCGTCTGCCGTAATGGCTGCGCCGCTGGCTTTAACATCTGCGCCCACTGTGGAGTTCGAACTTGCCGGCAAATAACCCCAGCGCCGGGCGGCCGCAGCAGCCACAAACGGTGTCGCCATGGAGGTGCCATCCAGATAGCCATAGCGGGAATCAAATCCATAATAGTAGCCCAGGTAGAAGGGCTTATCCCACGGCAGCGTGGAATAGATATTGGTTCCCGGAGCAACGATGGAGACCCAGTCACCGTAGTTTGAGTAATCGGCCCTGCAATCATAATCCACGGCCCACCAGGTGGGATCATTGATAGGATCCGGTTGATACCAGACGCCCGAAGCGCCTACAGCCAGCACCTTATTGGGGAAATCCGGCGCGTACCCGCCAGGATACGATTTCAGATCTGTGTTGCTGTTGCCTGCCGCAGCGACCACCAGTTTTCCCTTTGTATTGACAGCGTAATTGACGGCATTATATACCGCAGTGGAAGCCCCACCACCAAGGCTCATACTGATAACCTTCACATCGGTACGATTGGCGCAGTAATTAATGGCAGATGCAACATTGTAGTTGCTGCCCCATCCCTGGGCGTTCAACGCCTTCACCGCCACAACCTTGCCTGTGGAAATACCAACGATGCCTTCGCCGTTATTCTTCTTGGCAGCGATCACGCCAGCCACGTGGGTACCATGTCCGTTATCGTCCATGGGGTCGGCATCGTTGTTTACGAAGTCCCAACCTTTTACAATGTTGGTCCCCAGGTCAGGGTGCAGATAATCTGTACCGCTATCGATCACGCACACACCGGCACTGGCGGTTGTGTTCGGTGAGACAATATCTCCACCGACCACCCACCATCCGTCATTCCACCAAAGCTGAGGATCATTCGGGTAGGTTGATTGTATACGGCCATTCCTCTTGGTCTTCATGGCCCGCAGCGCTTCCACAGGAACTTGCAGAGGCTCTTTGCCTTCACCCGTGTTTCGGGTTACAGTGGTTGTGCCTCCGGTTTGATGGCGGGAAGATGCCTGGGTCTGTTCCGGAATGCTATACACGTAGTTGGGTTCTGCGAACGCAACACCTTGTGTATGAGAAAGTTGAGCAGCGATCGCTTCCACATCTGCGGAATCGCTGACGCTCAGCAAGGCAACGCCGCCATTTTGACGGACCACTTCACCTTTTAGAGAAGAAGCAAGAGCAAAAGCCTGTGTACGATAGGAAGTAATGGTTTTGCCAGGGGTGAAACCGATCACCACTTCACCCGGAATAAAAGGATACCCAGGCAGCGGCGGTTCTTCACTTTGAGCAACGACGGGCGCATACGAAAATCCCAGGGCAGCAATCACCATGGAAGCTGCTGCCACAATATTTATGAAACGGGACAATTTCATGGCATTCTCCTTTTGGAATGAGTGTAGGTCTTACAGCAGGAATATTTTGTAAGTAGCCAGTATTTACTTTGATTACCTCCTTTTCATCTGTCCATTCAGACAGACGTTGATCCATACAGAAGATCACGCATATCACCCGATATGAGTAAGTATACAAGTATTGGAAATGGATTTCAAGCATAACCACACCTTTGAAGATGATAATTGGTTACATATAGGACCTGATTGGAAATAAAAATGGTTTGGCTTTTTAGCCAAACCATCCAAAGGGCAAACGGAAACCCGAATCTTACTCGTTCACTCGCTCGATTCGGGCACCTAATGCGGCCAGCTTCTTATCCACATCCTGATAACCACGCTCGATCTGCCGAATATTCCGAACCGTGGACTTTCCTTTTGCCGCCAGCGCCGCCAACAGCATGGACATGCCTGCGCGGATGTCTGGGCTTTCCAGGTTTTCGCCATACAGTTGGTTCGGTCCCTGGATCAAACAGCGATATGGGTCGCACAAAATGATCTTTGCCCCCATACCCACCAGCTTGTCGGTGAAGTACATGCGGCCGGAGAACATCCAATCATGGAACATCACCGAACCGCCCGCCTGTGTGGCTACGGTGATGGCGATACTGATGAGGTCTGTGGGAAACGCCGGCCATACGTTCGTCTTGATCTCAGGGATGGCGCCATCCATATCGGGGATGATCTCCAGGCGTTGGTTGGAGGGTACGATCAGGTCATCGCCTTCGACATTCCATGTCACGCCCAGGCGTTCGAATACATGAGCGATCATTTGCAGGTTCTTGACGCCGGCGTTCTTGATGCGCACATTGCCGCGGGTCACAGCCGCTGCACCGACAAAGCTGATCACCTCCAGATAGTCAGGGCCGATGGTGAACTCACCGCCATGCAGACTTGTGACTCCGTGAATATGCAATGTGTTGGAGCCGATCTCTTCGATCTGTGCGCCCAGGGAGTTCAGGAAATGACATAACTCCTGCACATGCGGCTCAGACGCTGCGTTACGAATGACCGTATCCCCCCGTGCCATGACCGCGGCCATGATCGCATTCTCAGTGGCAGTCACACTCGCTTCATCCATAAGGAAATCTGCCCCTCGTAGTCCTTTGGACTTAAATGTAAAGCCGCGTTCGTACTGAACATCCACGCCGAGGGCTCGCAAGGCCAGCATGTGCGTATCCAGCCGGCGGCGGCCGATCACATCCCCGCCGGGGGGTGGCAGTTTGAACTCCTCGACCCGTGCCGCCATCGGGCCGGCAACCAAAATGGAGGCCCGTATGCGACGGCAGATATCCGGGTTAAGGTCGGCCGGACGGATATCGCGGGCTGTGATACGCCACGAAGCCCCGCCAAGATCCTCCACCTCCGCGCCCAGGCTTTCAATTAACTTTTGCATCACAAGGACGTCTTGTATCTGCGGTACGTTATGCAATACGACAGGCTCTTTCGTCAGCAGACAAGCGGCAAGCAATGGGAGTGCAGCGTTTTTGTTTCCTGCTGGAACGATCTCTCCGTTCAACGGGGTCCCACCTTCAATAATGAATTTTTCCATGTAGGTCTCCTCGATTTCCGAAAGATTGTACGTCAAACTTTACTCTCACACAAGAACTTACAAACGACTTACACCCAACAAGAGCAATTTAATCGCTTTGAATTTCAACTATAATGGTTTAAATGAATACTGTTCTTATCCTTTTCATCATTATGGGATGGGCAGCCGGGCTGTTCACCAACTACGCTGCTGACGTGCTTCCCAAGATGCGTCGCTTTGTCCGGCCGTATTGCCAGCATTGTGAAACTCCGTACACATGGGCTGATTATATGACAATGCGTTCCTGCCGTTCATGTGACACACCCAGAGGTGTGCGCACGTGGATCGTGCAATTCGCCATGGTTGCTTTGTTCGTGTACTTTGCCATGAATCCACCGAAAGCACTTAGCCTGCCCCTCACATTGATCGTGGTCACTTATTTTGCAGTGTTGTTTGTGATTGATCTTGAACACCGTTTGATTTTGTTTTCCACCAGTCTTTTTGGTGCAGGGCTTGGCTTGATCGTCGGGATATATATCTATACGCAAGCATTAAAAATGCCACTGTTCTCTGCCCTGGGGCTCTCCCTTTTCGGAGGCGTAATCGGGTTTGGAGTGATGTTCCTTTTTTACCAGATGGGGGTGCTATTCAACCGATACCGCGCCCGACGGATGCAATCGGTCGAGCAGGAGGACGATGGTGAAGAAGCATTAGGGGGTGGAGATGTTTATCTGGCAGCAGTGCTGGGGCTGATGCTCGGCTCACGTTTCATTTTAACGGCGCTTGTCTACGGTATTCTCCTGGGAGGGCTGGTTGGGCTGGCATTGCTTGTTGTCTTTCAATTCAATAAAGCCCACAGGCAGCCACTGATGACATTCATCCCGTACGGCCCTTTCCTGATTGCCGGCGCTTTTTATGTACTCTTTCTAAATTGAAAGGTCGGTCCAATTTAGTACCAATGTCGCACCCAGTCAGGTTCCATTGATATTAAACTAATTATGGCTCATTTTTATTCAAATTAATATCCTTTTTTCATGGAAGTTACGTGAAATTTGAGTAAGATAGAGATTGCTTTTTTTCTTTTTAAAAGGTAATGCTTCCCCAGCCGCTGTAAGCTCCGAAACTGGCTGAGTGGAATACTAGTAGTGATGAAAAGAGACTCCAGATCATGCTTTTTATGAAAGACAAGCACAAGAAAATCGGACAGCGAAAATCCAGAGCACAGAGCCTGGTGGAATTTGCTATTACGCTGCCTGTACTGCTACTCCTGTTTTCGGGTCTGGTGGAATTCGGGTTTGCCCTGAATTATTACCTCTCCCTTTTGGATGCAACGCGCGAAACAGCCCGCTACTGGAGCAACTTTGATCCCTTCCTTCCCAATGGGTCCGACAACATGGATTTTTACGCCCAGGCAGCAGCCATGGCAAGGGCAAACCTGGACCCACAGGTAGCCAACACTTCCTATCAAGGGCGACGCATCATTCTTGACTCTGCGACAGACGATGTGGTGATTACAGTCTTCGGCTACTCAGCATCCACAGGTGTAATTCGATACCCATCCAGCGCTACTGCTCCTGATAGGTCATATCACCTGTTTAATAATTCTACATCCATGTTCACGAATGCAAAGATTGCGAGCCAGTTTGCAAGCGGTTCGCCAAACGCAGGATTGCTGCTGGTGGAGGTCCATTACAATTATCATCAAGTAATGGCATTGCCCTGGCTGAGGCCTTTTGTGCCTAATCCCCTTTTATTGCGGGCTTATACTATTATGCCGATAAGTGCCGCCGAACCAGTGACTCCGTAGAGGCCACGCCATGAAATCTTTATCGAACAAGTTACACTCCGCTCCGCGCGGTCAGGCAATCCTCCTTATTGCGCTAGCCATGGTTGGACTGGTAGCCTTCGTTGGCTTGATGGTCGACGTAGGTCTTATCTTCATAGAACAGGGCAAGCTTAAGCGCGGTATCGATGCAGGGGCCATTGCTGCAGCCCAGCAGTTCCGCAAGGGATTTGTGGCAGCCGATATGGCCGCGGCAGCGCGGAATTTCCTGATTTTGAACGACACTTCAGCTGACCACATCAACATTTATCGCTGCAAAGATGGTTCTGTAGTAGCAGATGGCACCTTGGATGATCCAGCCTTATGCACAACACCCCGCCGCAAGTTGATCCGCGTGGAGGCGGATCGGGTAATACAGCTCAGTTTCCTGCGAGTGATTGGACTGAGAACCACAACGATCCGTTCATCGGCAGTGGGCGAGGCAGCCTCGATCGACCTGACGCTGGTCATTGACACATCGGCATCCATGTCATACGAGACCGGCGGCGACCCGAATCGACCCGATAGCAACCTGGATGATCCATCATATTGCAATAACCCCGCCAACGGCACACCCTGCCAGCCACTGGATGACGTGAAAGGGGTGGCATTGGACTTCCTGGATACGATGTTCTTCCCATACGATCGTGTCTCGGTCGTGGCGATGACGAGTCAAACCCCTGGTGGTGATCGCGACCATGTTACGGTCCTTCCGCTTTCCGATAATCAGGGAGATGTGATCGATGCCATCGAGAGCTTGAAGGTTTTCGAACCCCCCAACTGTTCGACGAACCCGGTCAAGGGACCCTGTATCAATTACAGTTCTGGAACATTCGTCGGTTTGGAATGCCCGATCCTCCGCAGTACCGGCGACCCTACTACATGCAACTCCAGTAACATTGGTGGCTCGTTGCTGCGCGCGGGCGGGGAATTCACTCGAAATAGTGTCCAAAGTCCCCGCAGAGATGAAGCATTGTGGATCATCATTCTACTTGCAGGCGGTCCGGCGAATGCCACTGATTCAGGGACCGGGCACCCAGACGGTTATTGCCCGCCCACCACCTGGAATTTAGCCGTAAGTCCATATTGTCGTGATGCCTCCGCCGCCTCACGGCACGGCAACGGGAATGCGCTGTATGATGCCGATGATTATGCCCGCGACCAGGCAGACTTTATTGCAGACCCGAATGATGGACAGGGTATCACCGTGTTCACGATCGGTCTTGGAAGGCTGGTTCAAAATGCATCCATCGGCGATGCAGATGCCGGTGAGAAATTACTACAATATATCGCCGAAACTGCAGGCGACGAGCCCCTGGAACCTGCAAACCATGGTTTTTATAGTTATGCGCCAACCACAGCCGAGCTTGCCAATATTTTTACAGAAATTGCAAACAGCATCTTTACAAGAATTGCTCGATAAACTGCTGCATCAGATGACGTCGAATGACCATCTGTCCATTACAGTCGTTCAGGATTAAAACGGGTACCATCATGAAAAGAATTTTTTCCATACCCCATCGCCACTCTACGAAGTCCAAGGCGCAAGCCATGGTGGAGTTTGCGCTTGTACTTCCCCTGCTACTTATTGTTGTAGTGGGAATATTCGAATTTTCGCGGCTCTTGTATATCTGGATCGTTTTGGAGAACTCCACGCGTTACGGGATCCGTTACGCAACGACCGGCGTATACAATCCCGATTACTGTCAATCCATGTATGGAAGAGACTGCAGCACAGATGCTGAAGTGGATGCTGCCCGCATACCGTCCATCAAGGATGAAACAAAGCGGATCATAATTGGCTTCTTCACAAGGGACGCCCGTTATGATACGGCGGTGACAGAGGGCGACCCGACCTATTTCAATATCACAGTGTGTTCCGACGCACGTGTATTCACCCCGCCCGTACAAGGTGAACCCATTTATGCCAAATGTGAAGCCACTGAAAACGCTGGTTCACCAGGTGAGCGCGTCTACGTAGCAGCTGACTACGATTTCAGGTTCATGGTCATGCCGCTTTTCGGCATCGGGCCGGGCCCCATCCATCTTTCTTCATACCGCCAGGGATTTGTAGAACAGTTCCGTTCAGCACGCGCCATCAATACGCCGCTGCCAATGAATATTCCTACCATACCGACGAATACGCCGTTACCATCAGCTACCCTCACGGCGTCCTCCACGTTTACCCCGACAAATACTAGAACACCGACAGCTACCAAAACGCCAATTACACCTTCGAACACGCCGACGGTCACAAAGACACCGACGATCACGCTGACCCCGTCAAAGACGCCAACGCCAACAATCTCGCTGACGCCTTCAAGGACGCCGACACCGACGATCACGCTGACGCCTTCAAGGACGCCGACGCCGACGATCACACTTACACCTTCAAAGACACCCACGGCATCACGCACCCCGACGCCCAGGCCAACTCGTACACCCAGGCCAACGTCGACGCCGGTTACACCTTCGAACACCCCGACGATCACGAAGACACCGACGCGTACGCCCACATCTCTGCCCACAAAGACACGGACACCGACCGTTCCACCGACAAATACAACGGTTCCGCCCACGCCCACCATCTGTCTGGACTGTTAGTCGGGTAGTCATAGAATAGAATGCACCGCCAGTTGGACTTCTTCCAACTGGCGGTGTGCTTTACAACTGACAACATTACAAATAGAATGGAGATACCAGCACTACATAACTGGAAATTCATCCATCAAGAAAGGAGCATTTTGGTCATCGGGAAAGATAGCGCATGATCCCGCCCACGCGGGATGACGAGGATAAGGGTTCTCCATCGCAAAGATGGAGCTAACCCCGGCAAAGTTCAGCCGGGAAAAAATCGACAGATCAGCGGAAGCCCTTCGGGTGTGCCATACCCCGTTATCTCTTTCCCTCCGAAAACATAAACCTTGTTACAACACGCGTGAGCAATCAGGCGGATAAAAAAACAAGGAGTGGCGTAACCTATTAGCAGGCTCGGTTCTTGATATTTGGAATCTGGGACCTGACTCTTAAATTTTTCGGAGGACTCCCATGTGTGGAATCGTCGGATATATCGGTTCGCGCGACGCGACACCGATCATCATTAACGGCCTGAAAAGACTGGAATATCGCGGCTATGACTCGGCCGGCATCGCTGTTCTAAACGGTGACCAGCTTGAGGTCCGCAAAGATGCGGGCAAGTTATCGCAGTTGGTCGATCTCATTCACAAATCACCCATCAACGGGGCGCCGGGCATTGGTCATACACGCTGGGCAACACACGGCGCACCCAACGCCCGCAATGCCCACCCCCACCTTGGGCAGACCAAGCGTGTTGTTGTCGTCCAGAATGGCATCGTCGAGAACTTCCTTGAGTTGAAGGATGAGTTGACTGCCGAAGGCGTTGAGTTCCAATCAGACACAGACACTGAAACCATTGTCCATCTTGTTGAACATTATCTGGCCACAGGCGTTGGGTTGGTGGAAGCCGCGCGCAAAACGTTCAATCAGATCCGGGGAGCAAATGTGGTTGTGCTCATGTCTGCAGACGAACCAGATAAGATCGTCACCGCCCGCATCGGCAATGCAGGTGGTGTAGTGCTGGGTCTCGGTGAGAACGAGAACTTTATTGCCAGTGATACACCTGCAATCATGGAACATACACGCGAAGTCATCTTTTTGGAATCGCACCAAATGGCAGTTGTGACACGCGACACCGTGACCATCGAGACACTGAATGGTGCCAAAGTAAAGCCACAGGTCCACAAAGTTTCGTGGGACCCTATCGCTGCTGAGAAGGGCTCCTATCGTCACTTTATGCAGAAGGAGATCCACGAACAGGTTCGCGCCCTGACCGACACACTTGCCGGCCGGGTGGATTTCGCAAACGGGAAAATTCGTCTGCCTGATCTGAACTTAACGGAAGAGCTGGCAAAAAAGATCGAACGCATTTACATCACCGCATGTGGTACGGCAGCATATGCCGGCATGGTGGGAAAATATCTGATCGAAAAGATCGCCCGCATCCCGGTGGAAGTGGTGATCGGCTCCGAGTTCCGTTATAGCGACCCGATCATTGATAACAAGACTGTCGTGCTGGCAATTTCACAGTCGGGTGAAACAGCAGACACGCTGGCGGCCATGGAGGAGGGACGGCAAAAGGGAGCGATCATCTGGAGCATCGTCAATGCCATCGGTTCGCAGGCTATCCGTGTTTCAGATGGATTCATCTCGATGCAAACGGGACCTGAGATTGGCGTGGCTTCGACCAAAGCCTTCACTGCCCCGCTCGTTGACCAATATATGCTGGCCATTCTGCTTGCAGATATGCGCGGTGTGATCGATGAGAAAACACGCAAGTCGCTTGTCTCTGACCTTCGCCTCATCCCTGATCTTGTGGGGCGCACTCTCGACCGCGAAGACGATGTTGCGGCTGTGTCACATCATTTGAAAGATATTCGCGATTGTCTATATTTGGGACGCGGCATCAATATGCCCATTGCCTATGAAGGCGCACTGAAGCTGAAGGAAATTTCATACATTCATGCCGAGGGCTATCCGGCGGGCGAAATGAAGCATGGTCCCATTGCGTTGATCGATGAACACATGCCGGTACTTTGTTTGGCGCCAAAGGATCCCTGGCACGAAAAGATGATCTCACAGATCCAACAAGCCAGGGCACGGAATGGCATCGTCATTGCTGTAGCAACCGATGGTGATGAATTGGTCCAAGGCATGGCAGATCATGTCCTGTGGATTCCCGAAACACCGTGGATGCTTTCCCCCATTGTCACCGTCCTGCCACTTCAAATGTTAGCCTACCACATTGCTGCATTACGCGGGCTTGATGTCGACCAACCCAGAAACCTCGCAAAAAGCGTGACGGTTGAATAATGAGATCGATATTTCAATACTACTAAAGCACTTGCATACCGAACAACAACAGCAATAGCGCCCGGTTAAAATTCAAAAAGCGACGAGTGATTACTCGCCGCTTTTTGATTCAAATGTATAATACGCGCCAACACCACATTGGAGGCTGCTCATGCGCCCAGACTGGGACTCATACTTTATGAAAATCGCCTATGCTGTATCAGAACGAAGTACTTGCGACCGTGCCTTTGTCGGTTGTGTATTGGTCCTGGATAAGCGTATCCTCACCACAGGTTTCAATGGCTCCCCTGCCGGGCAGGGCCACTGCGATGAGATCGGTCACCTCATGGTGGATGGGCATTGCGTCCGCACGATCCACGCCGAGACGAATGCCATTATCCAGGCGGCCCTGCATGGCATCTCCACGAAAGGCGCCACCTGCTATGTGACACACCTGCCCTGCATCAACTGTACGAAAGTGCTGATTAACGCAGGGATTTCGCGCATTGTCTACAGCGTCTCCTATCGCGTCGATGAGAATGCTGAAAACTTCCTAAAAGCAGCGAATATTGAGGTCTCCCAGAAGGAATTCTTCCCTACGCTACCATAGCCAATTAACGAAGAAGCCGCGTTGGCTACGCGGCTTCCTGGCTTGTCTGGTTTGCTTACTCACTCGGAACCATGATCCACAACAGGAAGTAGATCAACAGACCCGGAACACCTCCTGGCAGGAAGGCAATCACCATCCCCAGGCGGAACCAGAATGAGCTGATACCGAAAAATTCTCCGAGTCCGCCGCAGACTCCTGCGATCACACGGTTCTTCCGTGAACGGCGCAATACAGGTCGTTGAGTTACGTTCATTTTTGTCTCCTATCTCGATTTCTATTCTTTCTACGCAGGGAAAGAAAAAAAGTAGCAGGATGGTTTCTCATTAGCTCGACCCTGTCAGGTTGAAAACTCTCAGGTAAAATACAGCATCCTACACTACCCAAGAGGTATAAAACAACCCATGAGAGCATGATCTACTCCAATCAACCCCGGCCCGAAGCGATCCAATCCCTCACGGATGCGATCCACGTTCCTTATTGGCTGGACGACCCAGCCAAACCCACCGCCACTTTCCCACTGAATCAAACAATTTCCACCGACCTGCTCATTATCGGCGCAGGCTTCACTGGCTTATGGACAGCCCTCCTGGCAAAAGAGGAAAATCCACAGCGTGATATTGTCCTGCTCGAGGCAGGTGAGATTGCCACCGGCGCCAGTGGACGCAACGGCGGCTTTGTCGATCAATCCATCACCCATGGGTTCCACAATGGACTGGCCCGCTGGCCGGGCGAATTTGCCACTCTGCTCAAAATGGGGATGGATAACCTCGATGCCATCGAACAAACGATCAAACAGCTTGCGATCGAATGTGATTATCTGCGCGTCGGTGACGTGATCGTAGCATCCGAGCCCTATCAGGTGGATGAGCTCAAAGCGGAAATCGAATCGACAAAGCCCTTTGATGTTGACTATGAATTTTATGATCGCGAGCGCATACAGGAAATGATCAAATCCCCGTTCTTCATCGCAGGACTCAACCGCCCACGTACGGCGGCTCTGGTGAATCCTGCTCATCTTGCCTGGGGATTGCGCAAGGCCTGCCTCAACTTGGGCATCAGACTCCACGAGAACTCTCCAGTCACCAGACTCGAAGAAGAGGATCGCTTCGTCGTCGCCTACACAAAACACGGACAGATACGCGCGTCGCGGGTCGCTCTCGCCACGAATGCATTTCCTCCATTAGTCAAACAACTTTCCCAGTACATTGTCCCCGTCTACGATTATGTTCTGATGACCGAGCCGCTCACGCCCACTCAACGCGACTCCATTGGGTGGCATGGACGTCAGGGCATCAGCGATAGTGGACGCCAATTCCACTATACGCGCACCACTGCAGATGGACGGATCCTTTGGGGCGGCTATGACGCGGTCTATCACTGGAATAACGGATTCGGTCCGCATCTGGAGAAGGACCACGGCTCTTTCGCCCGATTAGCCACACACTTCTTCCAGGCATTTCCCCAACTGGAAGGACTTCGCTTCACTCACTCCTGGGGCGGAGCAATCGATACCTGCTCGCGCTTTAGTCCGTTCTGGGGGACAACTCATCACAGAAAGACCGCCTATGTTGCAGGTTACACGGGGCTGGGAGTTGGAGCATCGCGCTTCGGAGCACGTGTGATGCTCGATATCCTCGATAACAAAAAGACAGAGCGAACCGCGCTTGAGATGGTCCGCACAAAACCGACGCCATTTCCTCCAGAGCCGCTTCGCTCGATTGGTATCAACCTCACACGCTGGTCCATTGACCAGGCGGACCACAACCAAGGACGTGAAAATCTATGGCTGCGTACGATGAACTGGTTAGGGTTGGGATTTGATAGTTAGAGTAGACGTCATTGCGAGGAGGACGTAGTCCGACAAAGCACTCTCTCATTAACAGAAGCTGGTCATCGAAAAGAGTTATCCGCCCAAGATGAGATTGCTTCGGGCTCTGCACTCGCAATGACGTATCATCTTCCCAATGCAAACACACATACGGAACTTCCGTCTTTTCCGATCTTGAATATCTGCGTTGCACTATCTCCCATCAACTCCTTGAGCAAACTTTCATCCATCTGGCACAACTCGGGATGCTTCTCAAGGATCGCAGCATACGGGCAGTGACCGAATATCAATCGTGGTCCTTGTGGACCCGCTTCCCAGCGCGCGTGATAATTCATGGAACTTAATTTATCCACTGTGAGTCCTAATCGCTTGGCCATAGGTTGATTGGCAAAGTTTGTATTACCCGCCAACTGCTTTGCTACAGATTCCATCCGTACCGCCGGACCCGCTTCGGACAGAACGATATCTGAAAGTACAGATAAGTTGTTACCGAATGCAGAGCTTGGCAGCGAAAAAACTTTCTCTGGCCGGCCGCGTCGCTCCCGCCTGCGTACAAACGAAATTTCTAGTCGTCCATCTGCCACCATCACTCGAAGGTGATGACGCACCGTTGCCGCAGACATTTTCAACGCGCGTGAGATTTCCCGCGCAGAGGCAGTTCGATTCTTAGTAAGGTAAGCAAACACTTTTTGTCGGGCAGTGATCATTCGCGCTTCTGCTCAGGCAACATCTTCAGAATATTTTGTGTCATACCAATTAAGGTGATTATACTCACCTTTCTTAATTATGTATAAGTATTTTTACATAATTCATTGACTTTGGAAATTTAAATACTATAATCCTCGCTTGTGATGTTTCGCACTTCAATAATTTAACAGTGAGTAACGGAGCATTTTGCAAATGGAATTTCACAATTACATTAATGGCAAGTGGGTCAAAGGAAGAAGCACATTTCAGACGATCAATCCGGCAAATGAAGAAGTACTGGCGGAGATCGCGCAGGCTGAAATTTCAGATGTAGATGCGGCCGTTAAGGCAGCCACTGAAGCTTTCAAATCGTGGAGGCTGGTCCCTGCCCCATTACGCGGTGAAATCCTTTTTAAAGTTGGCGATCTTTTAAAACAGAAAAAAGAAGAACTGGCGCAGTTGCTCACGCGTGACATGGGCAAGGTTATTGCCGAAGCGCGCGGTGACGTGCAGGAAGCCATCGATATGGCCTACTTCATGGGTGGCGAAGGACGCCGCCTGTTGGGGTACACCGCCCCTGTCGAAATGCCAAATAAATTTGGCATGGCATTGCGTGATCCGTCTGGTGTTGTCGGTTTGATTACGCCATGGAATTTCCCGATCGCTGTTCCCTCATGGAAAATCTTTCCCGCACTGGTTGCAG
>CAZKSG010000116.1:0-14119 GCA_964555335.1 uncultured Anaerolinea sp. | reverse complement strand
TGCGCGAAGTGTTAGGTCATACACCGTTGGAAGTGGTCGGCGGCATATTGCTCGGTCTCATCGTTGCAACTGGACAATGGATGATCTGGAAATAAATTTCAAGTAGGCGTGGAGAAGGACTGGCAAGTGACTGTCATCAGCCAGATGGCAGTCACTTTTTTAATTTGCGGTTCACTGCGCCGATGAGCATTTGAATTTCGGGGACTTTCAGGATTGTGACTCCCACCAAATAGAAGAGCCCTCCCAATGCGACTCCTCCCAACGCGACGATCCATCGGTTCGTTCCACCCATCGCCTGGATCCAGAGCCACAAGCCGAGTGCCATTCCCAACGCGGCAGAGGCGGTGCGAACGAATCCGTCAGCCAATGACCTTCCTTCGATGCCGTTCAATCGTCTGCGCATGAAGATGAACAGGGCCGTTGCTTCGAGGGCAGTCGCCAGTGAGTTGGCCAGCGCAAGTCCGCCGAGCGGAAGCCAGCCGATCTGGGCAAACCCACGCGAAAACAAAATGCTAAAGAGAACATTGAGTCCCATTGCGATCACTCCAATGGTAACCGGGGTCTTTGTGTCATGTTGGGCATAGAAGGCGCGAGTCAACACCTCCATGATCGAGTGGCCGACGAGCCCGGCGGCGTACCAGACCAATGCCCAGGCAGTCATTTCTGCGGTGGTTGTGCCGAATTCTCCACGCTCGAACAGCATGGACACGATCGGGCGGGCTAGCAGGATCAGCCCTACGCTGGCTGGGAGTGCCAACAAGAACATCCCTCGCAACGCGGAAGCCAGGGAAGACCGCATTTCATCCACTTTACCCAGGGCATGTTGGGCGGAGAATGTTGGCATTGCCGCAATCGCCACCGATTGAGCGATAGCCGCCTGTGCCATGACCATGAGCGCAAACGCGTAGGAGAGTCCCTGGATGCTGCCTTCCACCATCTTCGATGCAAGGTTGTTGTTTACCCAAAAATTCAATTGGACGATGGCAGCGCCAAAGACGCGCGGTCCCATCAATTGGAAAACCTTCATCACATCCGGGTTTTTCCATCCAAACGAAGGGGTGAATTTGCCATGCAATTTGAATAGCGACGGTAATTGAACAAACAAAAATAACGCTGATCCAATCACCACTCCCCAGGCAAGACCGTAAATTCCCATCCAGTGCGACAGCACCAGTACCCCGAAGATCTGTCCGATCTGATACATGGCGGCTGTGATCTGGGGAATGAAGAAGATCTGGTGGGCATTCAGAATGGCGATCACCAATCCGCCGATGCCGAACAAGACCGCAGAAATGGATTGAATTCGGAGCAGGTCAACCGTCAGTGCAAATATTTGTGGGTCGCGTAAGAGTCCCGGTGCCAGTAAATAACGCACGATCTGCGGCGCAAAGATGGAGGCGAACAGCGCGGCAATGCTAAGGATCAATGTCACAAGATTGATCAGTGAGGATGCCAATCGCCATGCGGATGAGTGTTCATCCTTCACGAGTAACGCGGTAAAGGTGGGGAGGAAAGCCGAGCCGAGTGCCCCGGCAGCGATCAGGGTGAATAACGTCTCGCTTACGCGGTTTGCGGAAGCGAATGCGTCTACCTCGGCGGCAGGAAAAGCGTTTGCAATGAGAACTTTACTTACCAGTCCCAGCGCCTGACCGAAAAGGATGGCGAACATCACGGTTCCGGCAGCGCGCGCGATTTGTCGGTTGGCATTAGTATCGGGTGTAGTCACGGGGGAGGATTATAATGCTGAAAATTACGAGGAGAGAGAATGGGCGCAGTGACTCAACACGGGTACCTGGTCATTGCCGATATTTCAGGCTATACCTCATTCGTTGCAAAAACAGAGCTGGAGCACTCGCATGAGATATTGTCGGAATTGCTCGGTTTATTGGTTGAAACGTTCAAGCCGTTAATGGTCCTTTCCAAACTGGAGGGGGATGCAGTGTTTGCCTATGCATCGGAGGAACGGATCACGCGCGGCGAGACCCTGCTTGAATTTATCGAGTCCATGTATGTGGCGTTTCGTGATAAACAAATTTCCATGAGACGGGCCACAACGTGTACCTGCCTTGCCTGCCAGAATATCCCATCGCTTGACTTGAAATTTATCGCCCATCATGGAGATTATGTTATCCAGCATGTGGGCAATATCCGCGAACTTGTCGGTTCAGATGTGAACCTCATCCACCGCCTTACGAAGAACCATGTCGCTGAAGAAACGGGCTGGCGGGCCTATCTGATGTTGACCGAGAAATGTCTCGATCATTTGCAACTGAACCTGGCGAATACTCATGCGCAGATCGAAACCTATGAGCATTTGGGAGAGGTGAAAACTCATACCATTGACCTGCATAAACGTTATGACGAGATCATCAACGACAGGCGAATCTTTCTGACGGAAGAAACAGCCGATCTTGTCTTCCCTGTGGAATTCTCTGTCCCGCCGCATGCTGCCTGGGAGTGGTTTCAGAATCCAGAAAAGCGGAACGTGGTTATGCCCGATGTGCATTGGTCGGTTGGGGAAAGACCCTTGGGACGCAGCAGCGTTGGGGCCAGCAATCATTGTGCTCATGGAGGCGGTACCAGTACAGAAGTGATTGTGGATTGGCGTCCGTTCGAATATTCGACGACGGAATCCTATGAAAAAGGGAAAAAGAGCTTTACAGAAACCGATCGTTTCGAGTTGCAGCCAAACGGTAGGACGAAGATGACGGTATTCATTAAATTGAATTTCCCTTTGCCGCGCTTTATCCGCAAATGGATCGCTCGCCGGGTCCTGCTTGGTACACATCACTATGACAAAACCTTGATGGAAACGGCGAGACTTGCAGGAGTGCACTACCTTGCCATTACCAATCAGGGTTGATCTTTATACAAAACATGACACGTTTCCAGCAGTTTCTTTCCATTCGAGAAGGTGAAAGCGGCGTTGCATTCCTGGTAATTGGGATCATGCTTTTCACGTCGATGGGTGCAGCCTTGGGCGGCACAGGGATCGAGGCGCTGTTCTTCGCCCGCTTTGGCGTGGAATACCTGCCCTACATGTTTGTAGGATTGGGCATCACCTCGATGATCATGTCGTTTGGAGTGACAGCTTTGTTGAGTCGCATCCCGCGTCAGGTTTTGTACGTTGCGGTTCCATTATTGATTGCAGTCATCCTGGTCGTGGCGCGTGTTGCTCTTTTGAGTGAATCAAGCTGGTTGTATCCTGTGCTCTGGTTGGGAAAGGAAGTCCTCAACATTTTAGTCAGCCTCGTCATATGGGGGATTGCAGGCGTTGTTTGTGATACACGTCAAGCGAAGAGATTGTTCCCGTTGTTCAACGCCAGCCGCATTTTGGGACAGGTTGTTGGCGGCTTTGTAACGGGTTTGCTTGTCGCTTCTGTGGGAACCGAGAACCTGCTTTTGGTCTGGGCAAGCACTCTTGGGGTGGCGTTTGTTTTGAGTCGCGCACTTTTATCGAGACAGCAAATTGCAGCTTCTCCTGAACGAACTTCCCGCCGCAGGCAACCCAAGCTGGCCGACGAGATGCAGCGCGGCTATCACTATGTGCGCGGCTCATCCCTGATGAAATGGATCGCCATTTCATCGATCTTCTTTTCGATCCTTTATTTTTCGATTTCTTTGCCTTTTTCGCGCGCCGCCACCGAACAATACGTCAACGAAGATTCGCTGGCCACCTTCCTGGGGCTGTTCAACGGATTCAGCACGGCGGCTGCATTCCTCGCTTCGTTATTTCTGACAAACAAACTCTTTGCCCGTTTCGGGATCATGCTTTGCATATTGGTTTTGCCTGTTATTTATTTGATCGGCTTTATGAGTCTTGCCCTTGCACCCGCCTTTGCCATCATTGTTGCATTTCGATTTGTACAAATGTTGTGGCTGTCGGGCATTGCTGACCCTGCATGGCAGGCCATGTTCAACGTTGTCCCGCCAGAACGGCGCGATCAAGTCCGCGCGTTTATCAGTGGCGTTCCAGAACAGGCAGGCACGTTCATCGCCGGAGGGATTCTGATCATCGGTGAACAATCACTCACACCGCAGCAGCTATACTTTGTTGGACTCTTTGCTGCAGTGGTTTGTACGTATATTATTATTCAAGCACGACACGGCTATCACAATGCTCTTATCGATGCGTTAAGGGCAGGGCGACCTCATCTCTTTTATGCACAGGAGCAGCCCTTCGGTGGTTTCCATCAGGATGCAGCCGCTATTCAAACCGCGCTTAGTGGATTGCAGAATATAGATCCCGTTATTCGCCGGATCTCCGCTGAGATACTGGGACATCTCTCGTTACCCGAATCAACATCTGCCCTCGTGGATGGATTGAGTGACGATGACGCACCTGTGCGTGCAGCTTGTCTGCGGGCTTTGACTCGATCAGGCGCTACATCTGCGTTACTGGACATCGCCGCTTCTCTCTCCGACCCTGAGCCGGATGTCCGTTTCGAGGCCGTGACCGCGCTCTCAGCGCTTGCCGGCTACCCTTTCGGTCTGACAACGGCTCTTGCCCCATTGCTGGACGATGAAAATGCAAAAGTAAGCACACGAGCTGCGGTCGCTTTGCTGCGTCTCAACCCGGGTCATGACAAGGCGATAAAGCATCTCCGTCAATTGGCAGTGCTCGGCGATGTGGAGCAACGCCAGTTCGCGATCACCGCCCTTGGTGATTGGGGTGACGTGGAAGCATTTCAATTCCTGTCAAATGAAATACAGGATGAGATGATCGCACCTGTCATACGCAAAAGTATCCTGTTTTCAATGTGTCGGATTAATACCCGGGAGACATTGCCATATCTTATCGACTCGTTGGGAAGCACAGATCGCGTCGTCGTGGAATCTTCTGCGCAGTTGATCGGAGAGATCGGTTCACCTGCCTTGCCTGCTGTATTGGACTCGTTGGCAGATGAGAAAAAGGCAGATGGTACACTGCTTACATTGGAGCGATTACCAATTCCACCTGCGGGACCAATCCTTGACTTTGCCCGTGCGGCGGTATCCCGTGCCGTTGAGTATGATGGATTGATGCGTGGCATCCCAACGTCGGCTGCGCATGAGGCGATGTCCCTTCTTCATGAATCGCTGCATGCCAGATCACATACCTACGGGATCCATGCCCTGCGTGCCATTGGGTTATTGGGAGATCGTGATGCCATGAACACGGCCATCGAAAATCTGCAATTTCGTGAGGCACGTCAACGCGCGAATGTGATCGAGGCGCTTGAGTCGATTAGTGTGAAATGGCGCGACATCCTCCAACCGCTGATGCGCTTATGGGAAGAAGACCATGCTGTACAAGGCAACATTGACTGGGAACGCCTGCTTCACGACGATGACGAATGGATCCGTGAATGTGCCGCGTTCGCGAAACGCTTTGGAGACTCAAAAATGGATTCGATTTCAACCTTATCCTTGATGGATCGTATTCTGTTCCTGCGACGTGTGCCCTTGTTTGCCGCGCTCTCGCCTGCTGACCTGAAGCAGCTGGCTGCCATTGCAAGCGAGGAAGTCTTTCTTGATGGGGAAGTGATCGCGCAGCAGGGCGAATACGGCGATGCAATGTTCGTGATCGTCTCTGGTGAGGTCCGTGTGTGTGTGGAGACCGATAACAAAAGTGAAGAGGTCGCACGACGCGCACAGGGCGAATATGTGGGAGAATTGGCAATCATCAACCGTGAGCCGCGTATCGCTACACTGATCGCTTCGGGCGATCTGCGGACGTTGTGTATCGACCAGAAAAACTTTGAAGGCCTGATACGCGAGCGTCCCGAAGTGAGTCTGGTGATCATTCAAGTGTTGACCAAACGGCTTAAGGAAGCAATGGAGAAAAAATAAATTCGCATGAAACTACATCAACGTCTTGTGTCGCTACTGTGTCTTGCCATACTCTTTTTTCTCGCGGCATGTGGAACTACAACGCCCACCGTCACACCCACAACGGATGTGCCCCCCACATCCACGGCTGAAGTCGAACTGGCGCCGATCGATCTGCCTGTTGGGTATGGAGTCCGCGGTTCTTGGTTCGAACTCTACTTTACCGACCCAAGTGATCCTCTCTCGTCACAAGGCACAGGTGGGGTGGATGGCCCACTCGTGGATGCGATCGACGCGGCGCATCTAAGCATTGATGTTGCCGCGTACAGCATCAGCTTGAATAGCGTCCGTTATGCACTTATCCGTGCTCATGATCGCGGCGTTACGGTGAGAATCGTCATGGAATCCTCCAACATGGATCGTTCCGATCCGCAGAAGTTGATCGAAGCAGGAATTCCCATTGTTGGTGATAACCAGGATGGATTAATGCATGACAAGTTCATAGTCATCGACCGTTCCGAAGTCTGGATGGGTTCGATGAACTTTACTGATACGGGCGCGTACGATGATAACAACAATATGATGCGTATCCGTTCGACAAAGATGGCTGAGAATTACACCAAGGAATTCGAGGAAATGTTCGTCGACAATATGTTTGGTCCTTTTGTGGTACCGGAGACCCCAAACCCGAAATTGACGATCGATGGTACCCAGGTCAATACATATTTCTCACCTGATGACGGCGTGTTGAACGCACTTGCCTTGTTGCTGAGTGACGCACAGAAAAGCATTTACTTCCTTGCATATTCGTTTACATCGAATGACCTTGGCGATATCGTCCGTCAAAAAGCGGAAGCCGGTGTTGCGATTCATGGCGTGATGGATGAAGAACAGATCTCGTCGAATCAGGGCACTGAGTTTGATCCCTTCCGTCGGGCCGGGTTAGATGTCTTGATCGATGGTATCGATGGCTTGATGCATCATAAAGTATTCATCGTCGATGAAAGCATCATTGCTTTTGGTTCCTATAACTTTTCGCAGAGCGCCGAACTGAACAACGACGAAAATCTTTTGATCGTTTACAACGCCGACATCGCAAACCAGTTCATTCAGGAATATGAGCGCGTTGCGTCTCATGCACATAAATAGGGGACCTGCCGATGACATTAAGACTTCTGGTCGTCTTTGCCCATCCGGACGATGAATCAATGGGGATGGGTGGTACGCTGGCGAAGTACTCTGCACAGGGTGTGGAGGCACACTATGTCTGCGCTTCACGCGGGGAGAGGGGTTGGTTCGGTCCCGAGGAGCAGAATCCCGGCTTGAGCGCGCTCGGCCAACTCCGTACGAAAGAATTGGAGAACGCTGTTCACACCCTTGGCCTGAACGGACTTTATTTTCTGGAATACATTGATGGTGATGTAGATCAAGCAGACCATAACGAAATCATCGGGAAGATTGTTACGCATATCCGTCGTATCCGGCCACAGGTGGTTGTAACCTTCCCACCCGATGGCAACTATGGACATCCCGATCACATTGCCATAGGACAATTCACCACGGCTGCCATTGTCTGTGCTGCTGATTCGACATACACTGACCCTGAACACCTTTCCTCTCATCGTGTCTCGAAGTTGTACTTCATGGTAGATTCGGAAGATTTTATTAATCTCATCTCCCCGTTTATGGATGGCATGACCTTTGCCTTGGAAGATCAACTACGCGGCGAAGTGGACTGGAAGAGTTGGATGATTACCACGAAAATCGAAATGGCGGATTATTGTGGTATTGCCTGGCGGGCGATACGTTGCCATGAGAGTCAGTTGTCCACGTTGGGGGCGCTGGCAGAAATGCATGAAGATGCGGCGACTGCCATCCTTGCCATGCAGGGAACGTTCTACCGCGCGTTCAGTCTCGTGAACAGTGGACGAAAGGTGGAAACCGACCTCTTTGAAGGGTTGCGGTAGAGTAGAATAATGGGGGAGAAATACAATGAAGCTGCCATTTCTGAATATCTTTCTTCTCGCCAGCTTGTTGGGTGGATTTGGTCATCGTGGTTTACCAGCGCAACAGGAAGCAGTCGAATTTCGCAATGTAAAAGTCCAAAGCAATTACCCTGAGGGAATCACTTTTCGCATCGAGATTTGCGGTCGTACTCCGCAATCGGATGTCGCTTTCCATTACACTACATCGAAAGACGCAACCCAATATTGGGGTTGGACTGAGGAGACCTGGACTCTCGATGAAGGCCAGACCTCTGATAATTGCGATAAGCGCAAGTTTTATCTGGAGACAAAGGAATTTGAAATCCCCCTGTTTTCGCAGATCAAATATTACTGGTCAGTGGAGCAAAATGATAAAGTCAGTCAAAGCCCTCACTATATCTACTACAACCGCGACGCCAGCCATGATTGGAAGACGTTGGAAAACAGGGACTTTGTCATTCTATGGCATGATCGCCCTGCCGAGTTTGCAGATGAAGTTATGTCCATTGCTTTGATGGCTGATCAGGATCAAAGCAAGTTCTATTCCTTGATATTGGAGTCCCCGATTACGATTGTGATCACGAACACCGAAGAGGAATTCGATGCATGGAGGGCCGGGGATGACTACGCCTGGGGCATGGCCTTCGATGAGAATGATCTTACCATTCAGTATGTGCCTGAAGATTCGGGATACCGCGATTGGCTGTATCAGGTGATTCCGCACGAGATTTCTCACATTTATGTCGGACACCTTGTGGAACGTTATTCTCATGTCCCTCACTGGTTGAGCGAAGGGTTGGCTAAATATCAGGAATATTCGGATCATCGTGATGAATGGTTTGCCATAAAGGAAGCATACAATACAGACGGAGTTCGCTCGTTAAGTGAGCTGGAAGATGGCTTCGGCGACGAAGAAACGACTGTCTATTATGCATATGCAGAGGGCTATTATGCCGTTCTGTATATGGGCGAAGAATATGGACCGGAAGCGTTGTCAACGTTATTATATGAATTTGGACGAGGCAGCAACGACGATGCCGCCTTCTTCAAGGCATTTGGAGTTAGCCCGATCCAGTTCGATAGCGATTATCTGGTCTGGCTCGAAAAGCGGATCGAAACTGCACCACCTGATACTGGTATTCGAAAACATATGACGGTTGGAGAGATCAATCGCCTGTATTTTCTTCTAGTGGCGATGTGTACCTTGCCGCTGTGTTTCATTGTGTTGGGGGCGGGTATGCTCGTGACGATTTGGAAGGTTGTCAGCGCATCATCTGCAAAAGAAAAGATGACTCGTTAAAATAAAAATGGGTTCCAAACGGAACCCATTTTTATTACATATTTTTCTTCATCGAGAACTTGAGCGCCGTCTTGTAGACTTTGCTCAGTTTCTCGCCCAGCGCCTTGGCTTCGGGGTTTCCCTGTTCCGTCGCCTGATCTACTTGTGCCACGAGACCGATCAACGCTTCCATGAACTGGTCGTTGATCATGTCTGCGTTATCGGTCATCATTTTTTCGACAGCAGCGTCATCGGGCGCATCCAATAGATGTTCGATGAATTCCACTTCAGGAGGCGTGGATGCCTGTCGCAGAACTTCCACCATCTTCTGCAGCTTGCCCATACGAGTGTAATCGTTCTTCTCAGACGCCTGTCGCAGCAGCTGGTTGACTACATCCACGGCGTCCTGGGTGAAGCCATCCAGATTTTGCTGTACGGCTTGTACAACGTCTTCTTGCGTCAGCAAGGACTCGACGAATTCCTGTGCCTGTTTGAAACGTGCTTCGAGTTGCTTATTCACTTCATTGGTGAACTCCAACACCTTGTCACGGATCGACTCGAGTTTTACCTTCTCGTCTCCAGATGCCTTCTCGATTCGTTCGGTGAAGGTCTGGAAGAATTGATAATCCATTCCACCGCGCGCAATACTTACATACGCGCGTACGCGTGCGTCGTTGGGAGATGCAATGACCAGATCGATGAGCTTCTCGCGTGTCAATCCTTGTCCCGCTTCTTGTAGGGATTTTTGAGCCGCTTCCAACTCTGCAACTGATTCTTTCAGCCCGCGCCCAAATTCTGTCTCTTCGAGGAGTTGCTTCTGCAACTCAACCATTGCCCGGGCGACGGGTTCCTGTCCGCTTTGTGCAGCGCTTTGGGCGAGACGGCTGAACAATGCGAAGAACTGTTCGTCGAACAGATTGATGTTCTGTTTGATGATCTCGCTACGAACATCGTTCGAACTGGCCTGCAACAACCGTTCGATGACTGCTACGCGGTCTTGTTGTTCTTTCAGCATCTCCGGTGTGATACCATCCTTGCTTAAGATCAACTGGATCATGGACTCGTAGGTAAGATTCGGAATGGGATTCAGCAGGTATCCTTTGCGTTTTTCTGCAGGCAATTTGTCCATGATCTGTTTGATCAGCGGACCGATAACCTTCTCCTGCTCATTAAGGGGAAGTCCCAATTCAGGCGGGAAGAAGGTGAGCAGCAATTCCTTGGCATTATCGTGATAGACGATCGGCGTGGCGAGACGTCCCTGATAGCCGCAGTGCGGACAACGGGCCATGTTCGAGACGCCGCCGAGCAATCTCTGCTTGGCTTGCGGATCTTGCGTAACGTCAAAGAGTTGTTCAACATTCGCCGCGATCATCTGGCGGCAGCGAGGACAGGCAATTTGTGTTTGGGGCATTTAAAAAGTTCCGATTTTAGATTTTTAATTTCGTAGGGTGAAGCATGCTTCACTTTTTTATTTCAGCAAGGTTTCCAGCCGATCAATATATCCCTCCATTACTGCGAAGGTATCCTCCACGGCTTTAGGAGAGGTCATATCTACACCGGCTTTCTTGAGCACGTTCAACGAGTAATCCGATGAACCGGATTTGAGGAAGCCAAGGTAATTTTCCACGGCGTTGGGCTCACCACGCAGGATTCCACCTGCGAGCGAATGCGCTGCTGAGATGCCGGTCGCATAGGCGTAAACATAATAATCCGCGAACAAGTGACCAAACGTGGACCATGTCATACCGATGCGCTCGCGATCCATGTCGAAGTTGGGGCCAAACCCCTCCGCGAAGAGATCAGCCATCAGGTCGATCATCGAATCGGCAGTAAGGGATTCGCCGCGCTCGATGCGCTGGTGAGTTTCCAGTTCGAAGCGGGCCAGGGTTGGCATCTGGAAGAAGTAGCGGAAGAAGTTCCCGCCCACAGCTTCTTCGATCAACGCGAGTTGGAAGTTCTTATCAGTCACTGTCTTCAGCAAATGACCGCGCATCATCGCCTGGTGGAAGTTCGACGCGACCTCGGCAACAAAGAGCGAATAATCTGTGTACACAAAGGGTTGGTTCTTCCAAGTGAGGTAGGAGTGCATCGAGTGACCGAGTTCATGGGCGAGTGTGCTCATACTCGTCACTTCATCGGTGTAGCTCATGTTGATGAAGGGATGTGTGCCCTGCGAACCCCACGAGAACGCACCTTCCGCCTTGCCCTGATTCGGATACACATCCACCCAGCGATCCTTCAACACGCCCTTGCGCAGTGTGGCAACATAATCCTTGCCCATCGGCGCGAGACTCTCACTGATGAGTTGAACTCCTTTTTCGAATGGCACCTTCACTTTTTTCTTTGTGATCGGCGCCCACATATCGTAATAGGCAAGTTTCTTCAACCCAAGAGCCTTGCGGCGAATTTCAAAATAACGATGCCAGACCGGCAGGTTCTTTTTGAACGTATCGATCAGGTTGTAAAAAACATCTGTTGGAATATTGAGATCGAATAGCGATGCGGCAAGAGTCGACTCGTGCTTGCGGGCATGCATGTAAAAGACATTGGCTTTGATCGAGTGTGCAAGGTTGGTCGCCAGTGTGTTCTTGTGCTCGATATATTTGTCCATGTAATTTTCATAGGCAGCACGCCGCACTTTGCGATCCGGGTTGTGCATCAGGTTATGAAGATTCCCCTGGGTGACATCGATCATTTTCCCGATCCCAGCTTTCACGGGATCGAATTTGAAATCTGCGTTGGTCAGCATGCTTGTAGAAGATGACGATCCCTGCAATGGGTCATTGACCAGACCCAGCAATTCCTCCACTTCCGCAGATCGCACATGAGCCTGTTTGCGGAAGAGATCATCGAAACTGTGCCGGTAAACTGCCAGCTTTTCGTTCTGACTCATCCATTCATTCAATTTGTCCTTGCCGATCGCCAGAATCTCGGGTTGCAGGAAGGAAACTGCCGACAGGACCTGTCCATAAACACCTTGAGCGCGGCTGCGCATCCCGGCGGACTGTTGATTGGTGGTATCTACAGCGTATGAAAAACCTGCGTACCCGAACGCGATGTTTACGCGGGAGACCAGATCATGAACAACACCACATGCTTCAAGCAAAACAGATGGACTTTCTGCCAGCCGTCCCTGATAGGATCTGACCTTTGCAATATCTTCAACGATCTGCTTGAGTTCTTTCTCCCAGGCAGCCGGGGATTTGAATACACTTTCGGCGTTCCAGGTGAATTTCTTGTTGATCTTGCTTCGAAGTGGGACTGTGTTGGCCATAAGGGTTTTCCTTGGATTAAATTTCCGCTTCGGACTCACGAGGGCGTGACTCGATTGGGTTTGATTTTACCATTCTGACATTGAGACATCACCGGTCATCGCGGCAGCGAGAAACAAATTCTGGCGCCTGAGTCGGGTTTTGGGTCCGCCCAGATGTGCCCGCCGTGGGCTTCAATGATTGCCCGTGCCAGGTAGAGTCCCAGCCCGGCACCTTTGGTATGTTTGACTGCAGTTGTTGAGCGGTAGAAGCGATCGAAGATATGAGGCAGGTCCTTGGCTTCAATACCGGGACCTTCATCGCTGACGCAGATGATAACCTGTTCTGGACGGATGGTGCCGGTGATCTTGATCTCACCCTCAGATGCGTATTTCAACGCATTTGATACCAGATTGCTGATGACCTGTTCGATGCGTGTTTCATCTGCAAGAACAACCGGGAAGTTCTCCGGGAATTCCGCAATGATGGCGTGTTTATTCGACTGGGTCGAAAAACGTTCCGCAACTCGCTTTGCCAGAATGGGCAGGGCAACATCCGCGTGGTTCAGACTCATGCCGCCCGCCTGCAGGCGCGACGCGTCGAGCAGGTCGTCGATCATTTTGCTGAGACGGTCTGCCTCCTCTTCGATGACGGCCAGCGAATCGTTGATGGTGGATTTATCCCATTTGGCATCGTCGCGCCGCAGGGTATAAGCATATCCTTTGATCAGTGCAACAGGTGTGCGCAGCTCATGGCTTACGATGGAGATGAACGTGGATTTGATCTCATCGGCTGTGCGAAAGTGTGTGATGTCGCGTACAGAGGCGATGATGTTCCGTAGCTTTCCATCTGGTGAGAGCAGCGGCGCATAAGTCACGCCGATGGGGATTGGAGACGGCAATGGCCGTTCGAGATCACCTTCTACATAGAGTGTTGCATTCGGAGTCAGTGGCCAGCCATTTGCAATGGACTCTTTCAATGTGGCGCCTTGGGGTTCGTGGACCCAACGAATCACATCATCGTGGGCAACGTTGGCCAATTCATCGTGGGTCTTGCCGTAGATACGTTCGAAGGCATCGTTGACGCGTTCGATGGTGAGGTCGGCGTTGAGGATCAGGATGCCGTCCGCGGCTGAGTCAAGAAGCGCATCCAGTCGCTGCTTTTCGTAGGAGACCTGCCCATAGAGTCGTGCGTTATAGACTGCGATCGCGGCCTGGTCCGCAAATGATTGCAGGATGACACGGTCGTTAGGGGTAAAGAGGTCCTGATAATTTCTGAAAATGAAGATGACACCAATGACCTGTTCGTGCGCGGCGAGGGCCAGGGCGGTGCCGTTCAGAAGTCCCATGCTGGCGGTATAGGTCAGTTCCTTCAGCATACGGTTGAGCTCGTTCACGTTCAGTTCGCGTACATTCTCTTCTGCCAATAAAGGGGTGAGGTAACTCAGGAAAGCGGGGGCGATCCCATGGGCGGTGGCGACCCGCCAGCCGTCCTCTTTAAGGGCGATAATGCCAGCTTGCCCGGCGAGCATTTCAATGGCGATCTTTAGAATGCGGGCAAGAAGTTTCTCCAGGTCCAATTCCTGAGTGAGGGCACGGGAGATTTCAAGCAGGTAATCTCGTTGGCGGACGCGAAAATCGGGCAGCATAGGGGTTTCCTGCAATTCTATCACTGCCATGGGCAGCCACATTATCAAAGAAGAAACCTCTAACAGCTTTCTGATATACGGGTGAACGTTGACCAATCACAGGGAAATCGTTGACAATTCTGGTCTGGAATACTACAATCCTTTC
>CAZKSG010000115.1:0-14123 GCA_964555335.1 uncultured Anaerolinea sp. | reverse complement strand
CGCAGCATGAAGCGGAGAAGATCGTCGTCGAAGGCTTCTTTGACCCCATCTTCCAACGCATTCCGTTTGAAGGTGTACGCGAACGTTTTCAGCAGTATATTGCTGATAAGATGGCGTAGTGACTACGCCCAACAGAAAAAGAAAGAAGTGACATAATCCATGACCGCAAAAGCAAAAGCAAAGAAGACTCCCGTTGAAGCAAAGTCACGTACCAAACCTGCCATCAAGGAAAAGCCACGCGCTGTTGAAAATATTCGTGTGGTGAATAAGATTTCACCTCCACATGTTGCCAATGGAGAGGAGCGCCGCTCCAAAGGGTTGCGCCTGCCTCAATACGCGTACATGAAAGCACCAGGGATATCTCATGATTTTCAAGTGGGCGACACGGTAGAAGTCTTTTGCGATCATGAGAAGAACAAGGAACGTGTCCGTGGTTGGATTCGCGGCATTGTTGTTCAGGTGGATAACAAGATGGTTGCCGTTCAGTTCCGTTCCAATGTGTTTCTGACCGATGGCTGGATGGTCCCGGATCGCATCCTCTGGTATCCATTGACTTCGGAGCACATTCGCGAGGTCCCTGGAAAGAAATCTGCCAAACGTGAGAAGGCAATTCCCGATTATTAGAGAGCGTACACAGGTGCACGAGTAGACATGGAAACATGTATATCTGTGTACCTGTCTACTTGTATACCGATCCCATGTCCCTAAACGTCAACGAAGTTCGAAAAGATTTTCCCATTCTCCAGCGTGAGACATCCGATGGCGTCCAGCTGGTGTATCTTGATTCCACGGCCACATCGCAAAAGCCACTGTCGGTCATTGAAGCGATGGACAGTTATTATCGCCGTTCAAATGCAAACATCCATCGTGGCGTACATACACTTGCCGAAGAGGCAACAGGCATGTATGAAGAAGCGCGTGTAAAGATCGCAAAGTTTATCAACGCGTCTTCTGCTCGCCAGGTGATTTACACTCGCAATACGACCGAGTCGATCAATCTTGTGGCGTACACGTGGGCACGTGCAAATTTGAAAGCGGGCGATCTCGTTATCCTAACCGAGATGGAACACCACTCCAACCTTGTGCCGTGGCACATGCTTCAAGCGGAACGCGGTATCGAACTGGATTTCATTCCTGTAACTGAATCCGGTCTACTGGATCTGGATGCGTACCGCTCGCTTCTCTCCCGAAGCCCCAAGCTGGTCTCGTTTACGCACATGTCCAACGTCCTTGGCACGATCAACCCCGCCGTGGAGATCATCCGCATGGCGCATGAAGCCGGTGCCATCACATTGGTAGACGGTGCGCAATCAGTTCCGCACTTGAAAGTGGATGTACAGGCCCTCGATGCCGATTTTCTTGCCTTCTCTGCTCACAAAATGTGTGGACCCACTGGTATCGGTGCGCTCTACGGCAAACAAGATTTGCTCGAAGCGATGCCACCGTTCCTTGGTGGTGGGGATATGATCAAGGAAGTCAAGCTGCGTTCCTTCCGCCCGAATACATTGCCGCATAAGTTCGAAGCAGGTACTCCCGCCATTGCAGAAGCGGTTGGGTTTGGCGCAGCTATTGACTACCTTTCCTCGCTCGGTATGGAATCAGTTGCAGCGCATGAGCATGAGATTACCGAATATGCTCTCGAACGGTTGGAAGAGATCCCGGGCGTGAAATTGTTCGGTCCCAGTGCTCAGAACAAAGGCGGGGTGGCCGCGTTTACACTGGAAGGTGTCCACCCGCATGATGTGGCGCAGATCCTTGATAAGGATGGTATTGCCGTCCGCGCAGGTCATCACTGTGCGCAGCCGTTGCATGAAAAGTTTGGAATCCCTGCCACGAGCCGCGCCTCCTTCTATTTGTATAACACGAAGGAAGAAGTGGACCTGCTGGTCAACGGGATCTATAAGGTCAAGGAAATGTTTGGATAAAACTGTGTCAGGCGCTACGTGTCAGGTTAAATGGAGACTGATACCTGACACTCCGCACCTGGCGCTGGAGTACTTATGGACGATCTGTATCGTGAAGTAATCATCGAGCATTACAAGAACCCTGGCTATCGCGGGCATCTCGACCCGCACGATATCCAGTTTGCAGACAACAATCCGCTGTGTGGCGATCATATTGAGATCACGCTGCAGACTGCGGAGGATGGAACGGTCAAAGATGCGCGCTTTGATGGCCATGGATGTGCCATCTCACAGGCCTCTGCTGACCTTTTGATGGAAACCATCATTGGCAAGCCCATTGAAGAAGTGAAACAACTTAACAAACAGGATATTCTCGATATGCTTGGCATTGACCTGGGACCGGTCCGCTTGAAATGTGCGTTGCTTTCCTTGAAGGTGTTGAAAGCCGGGGTGTACGGGTTGGGTGAGGCCAGTGACAGTTTGGTGGAATAGGAAAGCCGTGGTCCGTAGCTGAAATGAATAATGATCGATTGACAGGGATACCCATGTTCAACTACACATTACTCGATTCATCGAAGGTTGAGTTTATTGAAATCGCTCCCACATCGGAACTTCCAAATGGCGGGCGTCTGTTTATTGAAATCGAGGGGAAATCCATCGTTATCTTCAACATTGCGGGGCAGTACTTTGCGATTGCAGATATCTGCACTCATGATGACGGACCTCTCGGGGATGGGGATTTGGAGGGGTTCAATATTGTTTGTCCGCGGCACGGCGGCGAGTTCGATGTGAGAACCGGTCAGGCCGTGCAAATGCCTGCGGTCGTGGATATCCCAGCGTATCCTGTAAAGATTGCTGATGGCATGGTGCAGATCGGTATTCCGAGAGAATAGCTACAATATTTCCCTATTCTTGATTTTCCTATAAATATTCGTATAATAACATCATCATAGTCCGGTTTTTTTGAGAAGGAGAACCGTATGAGGTGTATTATCTGGTTGGGGATATTTGTGATACTCGCGACGACTGTGGGTTGTACACCGGCGAGCCCGGAAACAGCAGTTCCATCAGAGCCACCCGCCCAGACAAAAGAACCGATCGTCACGGTCGTAGTAACTGACACACCGGAGAGCACGGTAACGCCAGTGGTCATACCGATCACTGGTCCATCCATGGAGGTGGGATCAACCTTTGATTATGTGGATGGAAGTACCCTTGTGGCTGTGCCGGGAGGTGAATTCATAATGGGTGGGGATGGTTCAGATAACCCTAAGCATTCCGTTGATGTCGATGATTTTTGGATCTATTCCACAAAAGTGACCAACCAGCAGTATGCCTTCTGCGTAAAGTTGGGTGGATGCACGCCGCCCGACCTTCGAATCCACCCACGCTACAGTTATCAGGAATACGCAAATCATCCTGTTGTTGGGGTCACCTATGATCAGGCAGTGGCATACTGCAGTTTTATGAATGGACGGCTGCCAACTGAAGCGGAGTGGGAGAAGGCAGCTCGTGGATCAGATGGGAATCGTTATCCGTGGGGAGATTCTAAACCAACCTGCGAAATGGCGAATTTTGCATCCTGCGTTAAGAAACCATCATTTGTCTTACAATATCCGCAAGGGGCAAGTCCATATGGTGTCCTCGATATGGCCGGGAATGTGTTTGAATGGGTCGCTGATTGGTATTCAGCAGATTACTACCAAAATTCGCCAGCAGAGAATCCTCCGGGTCCCGATGCTGGTGTGAAACGTTCTGTTCGTTCCAGCAGTTATGAATCCAGCGACAAGGACCTGTTGCTTGCCAACCGTTTTTCTGAGGATCCTGCAATTAAAAGATCTGACGTTGGTTTCCGATGCGTTGTCGAGAATCCGATCCATTTTGCAGCTGCATGCGAGTTGCCAGTTAACTATGATCAAGGAACTGTCTCTGAGTCTTGTCCTACCCTTGGTATAGAACAATTTCCCAGTTGTGCCAAAAAACTCCCGACCACGAATGTGGGTTTTAATGGTCCTTCAGATGCCAAGATTGATTCAAATGTTTGTGCTCCTACGAACGACCCACATGTTTTTACCTGTATTGGACCAGGTATTGTTTCGATCTCAGCAAGCTGTAAGGTGAACACATCAGGTGCACAAAACTGCCCGGATGGTTATGATTTGATAAATTCCGTCTGCCAACCCAAAACATCTTCACAAGGTGCCTGTCTTCCCGGTATGGAATTCGATCCGGCGGCTGGGTGTTGCAGCCTGGCTAAATCCGATGGCTCATCCATTGACCCTGTTTGCGCAGTTGGAACATTCTTTGTCCCCGGTCAGAATATTTGTGCAACAGATCCCATCGAGGGGATCCATACGGTTGCCCAATCCATCCAGTTCAAATCCTGCACTGGGGAAGGTGGGGCTGCCTGTGTCGAACCTGTAGGTGGATGTGGTTATCGGATGGAATGGGACCCAAGTTCATGTACCTGCATCGCGTGGAATGGGGATTGATGCGGCGTAGGTAACCTTAAGACACTGTTATACAAAGATCGTGGCTTTATACGCTGAAAATGTAGAAATTCAAATGTATAGATGGGAACAACCGGGGACTCAGTCCCCGGTTGACCATTGTGGGCAAGTTATATGATAAGGATCATTTGGGAAGTAGAGCTCCCACTCGGATTTTGAGAAATTCCGACCGGCTCTCGCGCAGCTTTTTTCGATCCATGACTGTGGATCCAGATCCGCAAAGGTTACGCTTCCATCTGTAGATCCCAAGACTATTCGATCTTTCACTGGATTGAAAATCATGGTTGTTAATCTACCAGAATCCATTTTTATGGGTTCACCCATGGGCTGCCGGCTGGCAAAGTCCCAGAAGATAACAGTATCATCCGAACTGCCAGATGCGAGTATATGACCATTCCAACTGATGGAGACGTTGGTAACGGCATCTGTATGCCCAAGGAGTGGCGATCCGTCCTGCTGACGAGTCTTCGTATCCCACAATATTACAGTATTCTCTGATGTCCCCGATACAAGAAGGTGGTCATCAGAGGTCCATGCAAGTGAAAAGCCTCCACTGGTTTTGTCTCCAAGTGGTTCACCTATGGGTTGCGGACTTTTGATATCCCATAGGAGAATGCCTTTGCTTCCATACCCCGCGGCAAGCAGGTCACCTCTTGAATTGAATGCCAGACTTCTTACAGCCGATGATGCTACAAGAGGATTGCCAACGGGTTGAAATGTTTTGGGATCCCAGAGAATGATCGAGTTATCACTACTGCCTGAAGCAAGAACAGTTCCATCAGGGCTGTACGCAAGGCTTGTAATGATGCCGGAATGTCCCAGTAAGGGTGCACCGATAGGAGTATGGGTATTGACATCCCAAACCAGGATCATGCCATCTGCAAACCCTGAGACGATTGTTTTTGAATCTGGAGAAAATGCAATACTTGTCACTCTCTCATCGTAACTTGTGATCGGATCGCCGATGGGTTGGCCCGTCTGATCGTCCCAGATGATGATCGAATGATCGTTACTCGCGGAAGCGAGCATTTTACCGTTAGGACTATATGCAAGGCTGGTGACCGCGTCGGTGTGTTTCGTCACGCGTTCTCCCAGAGGCGTATGAGGTGTTGCATACCATAGGATCGTAAACCCATCATCTCCAACCGAAGCGAATTTCGATCCATCTGGGCTGAAGGCTAGTCCTACTACACGTTCCATATGACCCTTAAGTGGTTCTGTAGCGGGACGGCGTGTTTCGACATCCCAAAGAATGATCGTTTTGTCTGCGCTGCCAGAAACCAAAGTTTTTCCATCCGGGCTGAAGGTAACACATCTCACTTCCCCGGTATGGCCGATAAGGGGCTGTCCGATCATCTTGTGACTGGCAACATCCCACAGAATAATAGACTCATCCGTACTGCCGGAAGCAACCAATTGCCCATCCGGGCTGAAGGCGACACTCTTTACATATCCTGTATGACCCGTGAGCGGATCCCCAATTTGTTTTCCTGTCTCCACATTCCAAAGTCTGACTGTTCGATCCACACTTCCAGAAACCAACATCTTTCCATCCGGATTGAAGTCTACACTATATACTATGTCGGAATGTCCCGTGAAGGGTTCTCCGATTGGTTGGTGATCGACCACATTCCACAACCGGATCGTATGATCAGCACTTGCTGAAGCCAGGGTTTTACCGTTCGGACTGAATGCGATTCCGCGTATTGTATCTGTATGACCTGATAAGGGTTCTCCAAGCGTTTTTAGGGTTTTCATATCCCAAAGAACGATTTGGTTTTTGTCGTCTCCAGCAGCAAGTAATTGTCCATCAGGGCTGAAAGCAACAGTTCGAATAGGAGCTGGATTATCGCTCCTCAATACGCTTAATTGTTTTCCGGTTTTCAGATCCCAAAGGATAATCGCTTCATTAAACCCTGACGACGCCACAATCCTGCCATCCGGGCTATAGGCAACTCCTTCCAGGATCTGTGGTTGATCGCTGAAATATTGCACTACCCGTGAATTTCCGTTCAGATTGTCGAAAAGAACTGTGCGTGTTCGAAGCGTATCCTGGAGGCGGAAGGCTTCCACACCGAGTAGCAGGGAATATACAGATTGACTTTCGCGCAAGGCGACCGATTGGGCCGCGAGCTCTCCCACGCGGGCGACCCTGGCTTGATTCTCCGCTTCGACTCTCGCCGCCTCCGCTTCTTGTTGTGCCTTCACCGACTTGTCCAGGTTTTCAAGCGCAAGGAGTCGGTTTTGATCTGCAATATCTGCCAGGTTTTTATTTTGAGTTGCCTGTGACTGGAACACAAAAACAGCAACGGTCAATGCCAGGATGATAGCGCTTATCAATCCGAACGTGGTGATCCGCGTGCGCTGGCGTTTCGCTAATGCAGCACGAATGAATTGCTCAGATAATCCACTTAAATGGACCTTGTTATTTCGTATTTTATCCTGCGCCCCCAGTAAGCGGCCGCCGGAATAAAGGTAACTAGAATCGCGATTGTGTTCATCCCATTCCCGGGCGTCCTCAGTAATCTCATTTTGAAGGGCGATCACGTCACGATTCTCATTGACCAGTTTCTTCAACCAGGGCCAGGCTTCGATCAATTTCTCGTGCGAGATTGTAACAGTGTCCTTGCCTGCTATCTCGTCGGTAGTGATCAAACGAGCATCTGCCAGTTTTCGAACAATGTTTTCGATTTCATGTGCTTTGGCTTTGGAGGGTACCAGTTCGTCAAAGATCGCAGTACGACGTGTATCGGTCGTGCCGCGTCCGATCTCGATCAATCCTGTGAAAATGGAGCGCGCCAGCTCCTGTTCCTCCATGTTGAAGTCGGAAAAAGTTTTATCGGCATGTCGTTCGAGAGCCTTGCGAATGCCCCCACGCTCGAGATATCCCACCCGCGTAAGTGTTATGTCACGGCCTTTTTCCTGCTGTATATCGAACAGGTCTTTTAGCGCAAATTGCATTAACGGCAGGGAGCCTGGCTCACCTTGCATGTCATTGATGATCTGGGCGACCAGGTCGGGATCGATCTGCAAACCTACCCGCAAAGCGGGTTGTGCAATGGCGCTCACCAGTTCATCAGGGAGCATTGCGCCGATCTGTACGAACTGTTGATTGACCAGAGCATTCAACCTGGGGAATGTGGCGCAGTTCGAGATGAAATCCGACCTCATTGCGAAGACCAGGATCACCCGTCCATTCTCGCTCGTGGCGGCGGAATCCAGAAGGTTTATGAAGGTTGCTGCTTTCTCTGGATTAAGCTGGGTGAATAATTCCTCGAACTGGTCAATGAAGAGCACAGCACGATGATCGCGTTTGTTCTTTAATGCAATCTCGCACCAGCGCGCAAAGATCGAAGGATCTACTGCGGCCTTGGCAAGCACCTCGTCACCCGCATTGGTGGTTTGTGCAAAGCTGGATGCTACGCGTGCCAGTTCAGTCAGCGGGTCGCGACTTGGTTTCATCGTCTCATAAAGCCAGGTCTTGCTGCCCTTGATAGCTCCATCACGCAAGGAATGGAGCAAACCTGCTCGCACGAGCGATGATTTTCCACTTCCGGAAGGACCGGTAATGAAGACCGTGCGAGAGTCCTTGACTCGTTCAACAAGATCCTCCACCAGCTTTTCGCGTCCAAAGAACAGGTTCGCGTCATCTTCCTCAAAATAATCGAGACCTTTATATGGACAACTGCCATCAAACTTCTTGGGCCGGAATGTAGTTGAGATCTGCTCGATCAGGATCGATACTTGTTCTGCCGAAAAGCCAATTACATTATTACTGCCGATGACCATCGATCCCTGGATAGATCCACCGACTTGTATCGTATCCACTGCAACACTGTTGTTGCTGGCCTTGACCCGCGACTTTCTCTTCTTCTGACTTTCAGCCATATCCTGCCCCGGTTTTATTTATTGGTTGTTATTTCCAATGACGAAATTCCCGTTCACATTTCCGCCAACGGAAATATTCCCAACAGCTGTACTGTTGTTGGTTGCCACAATACCGTCCCCGCCTATATTAATCGTGGGATCGTTCTTGGCTTTTTCCACCAAATCAGCCAGAAGACTCGCAAATTCCTGATCCTTTTCAAGTGCTTTCTGAAGTTGCTTTCTAAAAAACACCTCATTATCTGTGTCATCCGGATTCTTGGCGAGATCACCAACTGCTTCCACTACATTACTGGATTTTTTGGAGATTGCCTCCCAAACCTTGCCAACTGCATCGGGGAATTTTTCAGCGATCTTGTCCATCGCTGCCGCTCCTGCTTTTTTAATAAAAGGGGTCAATAATGAGGTGGCGGCCGTTGCGAGGGTAATTGGGTCCATGGTTTTTCTCTCCTTTTGGGACTGGGAAGCCGTGCTATTCGCGGACGATGTCGTCATGCGCTGCCGTAGTGCATCATAGAGTTGTTGAAAATCCGCCTCCCGAAGCAGATCGGGAGTTAAACAGTTCATGTCTTTAAGTGTGTTGGTTAGTTTATCGATCTCATAATGGAAACGTGCATAATCACGTTCTTCTTCAAGAATACTAATGGCGTTGGACGGATCCTGTAAGGCATCTGCCTTGGCTCTTAAAGCAGCTTTTTTTTCTGCCCAATAGTTTATGTATTCGATCCGATCCCCGGCATCATAGATCTTTGCATCTTCAAGGATGATCGGAAAAATACGATCAGCGAACTCTTTATTTTCAGCGATCTCGACAAGTTCGAACATGCAATTCTTGGAACGTAGATATTTGTCACTGATGACGGTGATCACGCAGTCGCCTTCCCCGATTCTCTCCATAAATTTGCGTATCGAACCCTTGTAGCCGAGGTTCCGTTTATCACGGACAATTCGTATTCCGCGATTTTGAAGTGATTGGTCCAATTCATTAACGATCTTTTCGCGTTCTTCGTCTTCTTCACCCCACGCATACGATATAAAGACGGCCTGCTCGTACTCCGACATTTGACACCTCCCGGATACAATATAAAGCTAATCCTATTTGCACCTTATGCTATCCCATTCATTATATGGTTTTCGGAGTGTTATTGTCAACTAATTATTGATCCAATGTGAAAATAAACACCAAAACTGTAACAGCCTATTGCGACCGACCTCACCAATAGACGTGACATTCGACCTTCTTCTTATTCTACAATTGCAATGGAGATCATTTTCCCATGACAAAAATCTTGATCGTTGAAGATATTCCCGATAATGCCGAACTCACGCGCAAGATCCTGGTTGCGCGTGGGTATGAAGTCTTCCATGCACCGGATGCCGAAACAGGATTGACGTTGGCGTTGGAGCAACATCCCGACCTAATCCTGCTCGATCTCGGTCTGCCAGATTATGATGGATTGACGCTTGCCAGCTGGATACGGGCCGAACCTTCCATCAGCCAGGTACCCATCGTTGTGCATACAGCATGGCCTGCTGACACTGCCATGCACATGTCTGAAACATACGGGTGTAATGGCTTTATTGGTAAACCCATCAGCAGTGTCAAGGATTTTTCTCAGAAGATCGAATCATTCCTGAAAGCATAGAAAATACTGCGCTGAATGAACTCCATGACTACGACTGGTATAAAACTTATCCCTGCAAGTCGCTTCACTGTTGAACAATTGACAGCGATCTACAACCAAACGCGCGTGGACTATCTGGTCCCAATGCCGATGAATGCTGCGCGCCTGGTGGAATATATCCAAACCTATGACGTCGCGCTCGAACATTCGTTTGTTGCCATGCAGGACGACCAAATGTTGGGCGTTGCCATGCTGGGAGTTCGGGAGGATCGTGCCTGGATTACGCGTCTGGGTGTGATTCCGAATACGCGACGCGGTGGTGTGGGTCAGGCTCTTTGCGAAGGATTGCTGGATCAGGCCGAAAAGCTTGGGATCCGCTTCGACATGCTTGAAGTGATCAAGAACAACATCCCTGCTCACAGTTTGTTCTTGAAGCTCGGGTTTTATGAAGTGGGAGAATTACTTGTCCTCAGGCGCTCTCCAATCATCCCGCCGCCTGAACCCGTCGTGGCAGATGCGCAGCGGCTTGACAGGACCGAAGCGCTCGATCTGGTTGGGCAGGACCGCGGCACCCAGCCATGGACCAACCAATCTGAATCTCTTAGCAACGCATCTGAAGTCTCAGGATTGCGCCTCACTCTCATGGATGGAAGTACAGGATGGCTTGTTTACCAACGCCAGAAATTTTTGCTGACCCGTTTTGCATTCAAAACCCAGACCGGTAATCCAGTAGACATGGCCCGCGCTTTTTTGACACATTTGCATTATCAATACCCGCGTCTCGATACTCATCTTGAAAATATTCAAGTGAATGATCCGCACCTGCCAGCATTTTACGAGACGGGATACCTCGAGTCGTTCCGGCGTATCGAAATGTGGCGGGGCGATCCTCCTGCCAGTCTGATGGGACGGGAAAGTACATGAATGGAGACGAAAAATCTTTCGTCTCCATTTGTATGCCTGCTCGCTACCACTCACCCGCATATTCGATGGGATACGGTTTTGTGATTGTTTCGATCCGATGCCGCCGGAGTTCCACCAGTTGGCGGATATGCAGGTTGTCATGCGCGATCCAGCACGAAAACATCTCTCCTGCACTGACTGAGCCATATTCGGATGTGTGTGTGATATCCCAGTCAGAATTTGACAGTGTCTCCAGCCATTCCAATGATTTCTTCCTTTCGGCGAAGAATTTTTCTGTCACCGTATCGAAATCCTGATCGTTATATTTTCGCTCCTTGATCCAGCCCTGCGGATCGATGACATGATACTCTTCGTTCTGACGATACAGAATGAAATCGAGATGTTCGCGAAAATCCTCCCGCTCCAAATCGTATAAATGACACGTCACCTCCAGGATGGACCACGATTCGGGAGTCGGTTTGATTTGTGCTTCTGACTGTGAGATTCCTAATAATAGCGAGCGGATCATATCCGTGCTGTGAGTTAATTCAGCATATAAGGCTTGGAATTCCATGGCTTCTCCTGTGACTTGAAAAATAAATGGGCGCCAGCAAGCGCCCATTTGGTATTTAATTTTCGAAGCTTCCCACGATCCTCAGAATGTCGAACCCTTCTGCAAAGGGACGTTCTGCCAGCGCACCGTGGCGTACCATGATCGAGCGTGTCAACTCGCTGTTGAAATAATATTTGTCACGATAGGTTTCATAGCAGGCAAGTGCTTCGATTTTCTTGTTGACGTCTTCTTCTGTGACCTCTACGAGGAAATGCGGAAAGAAACCGTATGACGAACGCACCACATCGAAACCCAGCACCGTGATGCCGCGGAAGGCACGCAGCGCTTCATCGGTCATGGTGAGATGATCCTGATGCACATCCTTGTTCGAATGGACAAAGATCAGATCGGGCTTGAAGTCTTTGCGCAGCCTAAGAAAATATTCCAGGATCTCCTGCCGCGAATCGGGAAAGATGCGTGTGGTGAACGGGCCGAGCACGATCTTTTCCTGTGGAACGCCCAACACTGCCATGGATTGATGGTGTTCATCTTTTACATGTTGCAGATCGGGGTTCTTTTGGTTGTCAGAAAGGGTCACGCACAGAACATCTGTCTGCTTGACGATGTGATGGAGCATTGCGCCGCAGCCCAATTCAATATCGTCGGGATGCGCACCGAGAAAGAGAACTTTTTTTCCGAAGAAATTCATATTGTTATTTATCCAAAACTGCGTAGGCACGTACGGGAAAGGTTCCGAATGCTTTTACTTTTACAGGCGCGGCATGAAAACGGAATCCGCTGTTGGGGAGATGCCCCAGGTTGCACATATGCTCGCAGATCGGAATGCGATTACCCAGCAGGATCGTATGCGCGGGACGTGTGCCATCGGTGATGTCATCGATGTTATAGGTGTCGATTCCTACAAAAGCGACGCGTGCGTCTGCTAAAAATTGTGCTGCATCTCTCGTGAGGAATGGGTGTCCTTCAAAGTATTGATCCGTGCGCCAGTGACGTGACCAATCCGTGTGGACGAGAACTGCCTTTCCAGCAAGCTCGAGTCCATCAAAGACCTTGGCGGGAATGGCACGTCCATGTTCCTGCGCATGGACAACGATTCCCTCCAGATCTGCCAACGACTCCAGTGGCAGCTCTGCAAGATCGATCCCATCTGCAAAGCGGTGAAAAGGACTATCGACATATGTGCCGGTGTTCGCCACCATTTCGATCTTGCCGATGGCGAACTCTGTCCCTTCCGCATAATGTTTGCGAGACTCTTCACGTGACAGAAAATCACAGATGATCGGTGCGGGAAGTCCTTTGTAAGTGATCATCCCATGTTCCACTTCGTGACTGAGGTCGATCAGCGTACTATTCATCATGACCATCCGTTTCCGAATCCAATATCCACTTGCAATCCATTACTTTGTAGCTAGAATTCCGCCAACGACCTTGGTCATCACCAGTTTGCCATCGCGTTCCAGCCAGCGTGTAGTCACATCGGCGATCTTGCCGATGAGAGCTTCATATTCATCCTTGCCATTGAACATGGATGTCCACAGCTTGCGGTCTTCGCTCAACGAGGCACGCACATACTCAATGAAAGGAGCGACCTCTGGAAAGGTGATCGGGTTTTCGAAAACAAGCAATTCGGTCCTGGCGAATTTGCCCTCGATTGTCTTGTAGATGTCGCCTTTGAAGCGGGAGGAACCGGGCATGGGTGGGATGGTAGCATTCGTCGCTTCGATGATGATATCGTAGAACATTTTCTTGTTCTCGGGCAGGGGGCCGGTGACGAAGAGCCGTCCGCCGGGCTTAAGGACACGGTGCGCCTCACCAAACGTAAAGTCCAGATCAGAGGCGTAGTAGATGGCGAATGCACTGGAGAGCAGGTTGAAGGTGTTGTCTTCGAACGGGAATTTCTTGTTGAAGTCCATAAAGCTGAACTTGACGTTCTTATCGCCGCGTGAGGCGAGTTTCTCGTTTGCCTTGCCGAGCAGTTCTTCTGAGAAATCGGTACCGGTAATGTCTGCCTGTCCCTGGGTGTAGTCGCTATAGAGGAAGCATTGCTTGCCCGCGCCGCAGCCCACATCAAGGATCTTCATCTCGGCGGTGGGATTCAACACTTCGGTGTTCCATTGGTCGATGTTACGTGCACCGTATGTTTCATGAATGCGAATGCGGGTAAGTAGGTCGTTGCTGGTTTCCTGATAATTGATTTCCATTTTTTAGGCTCCTTCTGAATGTTGAGTAAATTATAACCAACGCGCCGTCAAAATTCAATGGCTGAATTTTGGGCGTGGATTTTAGGAATGCATGTTGAATATGCTAAAATACTTCAAATTTCGAAAACCATCAATGCTGAGGACGATATGAAAAAGACGATTGCAACCGTGAAGGGGACACGCGAATTTTACCCGGAGGAGATGTCACTTCGGAATTACCTGTATGAGAAGGCGCGTGCCGCTTCGCAATCCTTTGGGTATCAAGAATGGGATGGTCCGTTTCTCGAGACCATTGATCTTTACGCGGCAAAATCCGGGGAGGAACTGGTCAAGAAGCAGTCATTCGCATTCGAAGATCGCGGGGGAGATTTCGTCACGCTTCGTCCCGAACTGACGCCTTCGTTGGCGCGCATGATCGCCGCCAAACAAGGCGAGTTGACGTTTCCGGTTCGTTGGTGGTCGTTCGGTCCGTTCTGGAGATATGAACAGCCACAAAAGGGACGCACGCGCGAATTCTTCCA
>CAZKSG010000114.1:0-14480 GCA_964555335.1 uncultured Anaerolinea sp. | reverse complement strand
GCCACCATCCACATGCACCAGCCTCTCGGCGGCGCACAGGGACAGGCAACCGACATCGAGATCCAGGCCAAGCAGATCCTGCGCTTGAAGGCGTTGCTGCTCGGTATCATGGCCAAGCACACCGGTCAGCCGCTCGAAGTGATCGAACGTGACAGCGACCGCGACTACTATCTCGAAGCGAAGCAAGCCGTTGAATACGGTCTCGTGGACCAGGTGCTCGAGGCGCCCGAGAAGGTCAAGTAAGGAACAACTGGCAAGTGGAAGCCCGCCGAAATCGGCGGGCTTTTTTGCTTAATAGCACAGATGCACAGGGTATAATCCCTTTTCGCACGAGGAGTGTTCATGACCTTTTCCATTGTTGCCTGTGATCTCAAAGAACAAAGCTGGGGTGTGGCGGTGGCATCCAAGTTCCCTGCGGTGGGAGCGGTGGTGCCATTTGCAAAGGCGGCTGTCGGCGCAGTGGCAACGCAGTCGTACGCCAACACTTCCTTCGGTCCGCGCGGGCTGGAACTGCTGGCAAACGGGTCTTCTGCCCAGGAAACCCTCGACCGATTGCTACAAGAAGACCCAGATCGGGAGCTTCGCCAGGTCGGGTTGGTGGATGCAAAAGGCGAGTCCGCTACATTCTCAGGCACGGGCTGCTCTCCCTGGGCCGGTGGAGTCACTGGAGATGGATATGCCATTCAAGGAAACATCCTTGCAGGGGCAAAGGTGGTCCCTGCCATGGAAAAGGCGTTTCTGAAGGCAAAAGGAAATCTTCCTGCCCGACTCTTCGCCGCGCTCCTGGCCGGTGACCGTGCCGGTGGCGACAAGCGAGGACGTCAATCGGCAGCGATCTATGTGGTCAAACCCAATGGCGGCTATGGCGGATATCTCGATCGCTGGCTCGATTACCGTGTGGACGATCACGAAGACCCGGTCCCGCGGCTGGGTGAACTGATCGAGATGCATGAACTGTACTTTGGGAAGAGTCCTGAAACCGAGCGAATGCCGATCAAAGGGCGCATCCTTCAGTACCTGCTATCCCTCCTGAAACGGCAGGGATACCTGAAAGACAGCAAGGAATTCGTTGCTGCATTCAATGAATTTATCGGTAATGAGAATTTTGAAGAACGGGCCGACCCCAATGGAAAATGGATCGATAAGCCTGTGCTGACATATCTTATAAAGAAGTTTGAGAAATGATATCTGATACCCTAAAAGCACTCATCATTGACATGGATGGCGTCATCTGGAAGGCAGATGCGCCCATCGGCGATCTCGCCGCAACGTTTAACCGCATCCGCGAGCGTGGCATCAAGTTCGTATTCGCAACCAATAACGGTACCCGCACATCTGAACAATATGTTGCCCGGCTGAAGGGCTTTGGCGTGGAGGTGGAACCCTGGCAGGTGATTACGTCTGCGCAGGCGGCCGCACATGGCCTGGCACAGAAATTTCCTCATGGCACAAAAGTCTTCATGATCGGAGAAGAGGGTGTCCGTCTCGCATTGGAGGAAAAGGGATTTGAGATCCTCTCGGTGGAAAATGCGCCAGATGCCCAGGCGGTTGTAATGGGCATTGACCGCCAGATCAACTTTCAAAAGATGGCCGAAGCCACATTGCTGGTGCGCCGAGGCATCCCTTTCTATGTGACCAACCCCGATAAGACCTTCCCCACCCCGCGCGGAGAGATCCCCGGAGCGGGCGCATGGTATTCCATCATTGTCACTGCATCGAATGTCGAGCCGATCATCGCCGGCAAGCCATTTCCATTTTTGATGGAACTTTCACTCGAAAAGCTGGGAACAAGAAAAGAAGAAACCCTCGTGGTCGGTGACCGGCTTGAAACAGATATCGCCGCCGGCCAGGGAGTGGGATGTCCCACGGCGTTGGTCCTAAGCGGCGTATCGACAAGGGAACAGGCGGATGAATGGAGTCCGCAAATTACTTTTGTTGCCGACGATCTTTCAAGTTTAATTGACATGATCAGGTGAGACTGAATGCTCATTTACGATCTCGATATCGATGGACTCACAACTCTCCTGAAAGAATGGAACGAGCCTGCCTATCGTGCCAAACAGATCTGGCAGGGTTTGTATCAGCATCTCTACAACTCTCCCGACCAATTCACGAACCTGCCCAAGCCTCTGCGCGAGAAGATGGCAGAGCAGCTCATCTTTTTTCCGTTCACGGTGAAAACGTATCTCGATTCATCGGATGGTTTCACGCGCAAAACATTATTTGAACTGCCTGATAAACATTTGATCGAAGCAGTGCTCATGCGCTACGGTGACCCGGCAGATAATCCGCAGATCACCGACCATGCACCACATAGCGAAAATCTGCGCGGCGCAAAGAACCGCCGCACATTGTGTATCTCCACACAGGCGGGGTGTGCGATGGGCTGCGTCTTTTGCGCCACGGGTCAGATGGGATTCAAACGTCACCTGACCAGCGGCGAGATCGTGGCACAGGTACTGTATTATGCACACATGTTGAAAGATGTGAACGAATCGGTTACGAACATCGTCTTCATGGGGATGGGCGAGCCATTCCACAATTACGATAACACCATGGAAGCCATTGACCGGCTCAACAACGCGGACGGCTTCAACTTCGGGGCTCGCCGCTTCACCATTTCGACTGTGGGCCTGGTCCCACAAATTCGGCGTTTCGCCGATGAGAAGCGACAGGTCAACCTGGCCATCTCGCTTCACGCGGCAGAGGATGAGGAACGTCTCGCCATCATGCCCGTTAACAAGCGCTACAAGATCGAGGATGTCATTGATGCCTGCAAGTACTACGTTGCGCAGACCGGGCGGCGCGTCACCTTTGAGTGGGCGTTGATCAGCGACGTGAATGACACTCCCGAAGTCGCAAAGAGACTCGCCGCCCGCTTGAAGGGACTGATGTGTCATGTCAACGCCATCCCCCTCAACCCCACCGCAGGCTACTCCGGCCGTGCCACTGACCGCCAAAGGGCGCTTGTGTTCAAAGAAACGCTGGAGCAGGCGGGTATCCCGTGCACGATCCGCATGAGGCGGGGTATTGATATCCAGGCAGGATGTGGTCAGCTTGCCGGGAGTGTTTCTCGTTAGTTGTAGATAAGATAAGTAAAGAATATAGTGATTTAGTGCCTACACGCAGTTTATGAAGCTCAATCTCCCGTTGAAGGTTTTCGATCCGACCGGCGTTAATTCTGTAGAACACATGAATGACGCCCATCCATCGCGGCTCATCTCAAGATGTCTGGCTGGCGATGAATTCGCCATCGAAACATTGGTACGCCAACATGAGACGGGTGTGTTCAGGTTGGCGCTGTCGGTCGTTGGTGACCCTGCAGAGGCAAATGAGATTACGCAGCAAACGTTTATTTCGGCACTGCGGTCGCTTTCTACGTATCAGGAGAAGAAATCATTTAAAGCGTGGCTGTTTACCATAGCATTGAATCACAGTCGCAGTCATCTCCGCAAACGCAAAACTCTGGAGAGACTCAACAATGTACTGACATCCATCTTCCGCATTGAAATACAGCGACAGGTTCTGCCTGAAGAAGCGATGATCCAGAACGAGAAGGAAGCGGCGTTATGGAAATCCCTGAACCAGCTCGATGAACGCTTCCGTACAGTTGTTGTGCTCCGCTATTTCCATGAGATGTCGATTACTGAGATTTCCGAAATATTATCTATTAATGAAGGGACCATTCATTCGAGATTGCATACCGCACGTGAACGACTGCGGGACGCGCTGGAAGATCTTGATGGAGAATAAGTGAAACATGCAGATCTCACATGAAGAAGCTCGCAAATGGATGCATTTGCATCTTGATGGAGCGCTGAACATTTACCAGAAACGGTTGCTGAACTCCCATCTCGACGGATGCGTTGAATGCCGCGCGTATGCAGACAGCATCAAAAGGATGGAATCCGTTCTGCGCCCGATGCTTCAGCGACAATGGAACCAGCAACCGATCCCCTTCCCCATCGGAGGATTGGTTTCAAAAGGATATCCCAGAACATCGGAAGGTATGTTATTGGCTACACGTATTGCGGCGATTGGCATGATGTTCGTTGTCTTTTTGTTCGGCGGATGGAGGCTTACAAATCCCAGCCTGGGTGCACTGAGCCCGGCACTTGCCAATGTCCCGTCCATGCCGATCCCATCCACGGCAATACGTTCGACCAGCACACAGACAGGTTGCGGCGGTATTCCCTACATTGTCCAAAAGAGCGATACGCTGGCAGATATCGCTTCCCGGTTTTCCATTTCGTTGGAAGAACTCATTCAAGCCAACGGACTGACGAGCAATACCATGATCACCGGGCAGCAATTGGTCATTCCGGTTTGTACATCTACGCCAACGGTCACTCTTGATGCAGAGACAACGACGTATACACCGGTACTCGGGAGAACTACATCCACACCAGGTGGATAAAAGGCGTGATAATCCTTAATGAATTCTTACACGCAAACTTGTCAGAAGCTTAAGATTGCAGTATAAGTCTCCAAATCTCAATCCAATACAAGGTATTATGAATAACGACACAAAAACGAACTGGCTCGAGCGTCCCATTCATCCCGCATTCCCGGCGGTCACGAACGAGATTCTGATCTTTGCCGGGGTGATCCTTTTGGCACTCATCACAAGGTTTTACAATCTTGAAGCGCGTGTGATGAGCCACGATGAAAGCCTGCATACCTATTTCTCATGGCTGCTCTATAAGGGGCAAGGCTATCAACACACGCCCATGATGCACGGGCCGTTCCAATTCCACATCCTTGCGTTGACTTATTTCATCTTCGGCGTTTCTGATCTCACAGCGCGCATCCCTTCTGTGTTGTTTAGCATCGCGACGGTCTGGATGGTCTGGTACTGGCGTCGCTACCTTGGCAAATGGGGGATGCTGGTCGCTGCGCTGCTGATGGTGGTCTCCCCGTATATGCTCTATTATGGACGCTATGTTCGAAACGAGTCCTATGCCGGGTTCGCAGGAATTGTATTGCTGTATGGCATTCTGCGTTATCTTGAAACAGCAGAGAAACGATATCTGTATTTTGTAACCGCAGCGACAGTCTTGCACTTCTGCGCCAAAGAGACAGCTTTTATTTACACGGCGCTGGCACTGTTATTCCTTGGCTTCTATCTGATCGCCCGGGTCACGCGTCAGCCGTGGCAGGACAACGCCGGCCTGTATCGTGCCTTTGTGATCGCATTGGTGGCTGCTGCCGTATTGGGCAGTATTGGTGTGGGGCTTTCCTACGCGAGCCGCCACTCGGAAACGATCATGAGCGGAGAGACCGCTGCGCCAGCCAACCCAACCGGTGAAGCAAATCCGTTGGCGTTACCGGAACAGGGAATGAAACCGTCCACTCTGTTGCTCGGGTTTGCCGCGGTAAGTCTGGTGGTTGCCGGGGTTCTCTTGCTGCGGGGATATGGCTGGACGAATTTAATACAGGAGCGTTCTTTCGATCTGATACTGCTTCAATTTACATTCGTCCTGCCGATGCTTTCAGCCTTCCTGCTGAAACTCTTGGAAGGCAACATCCACGTAACGATACCCACGGACGCTGCATCGGTGAACTCGTTGGATGCGCGGGCATTGGGAATCATCGGTGCATTTGTCGTTTTGCTTCTCCTCGTTTCCATCGTGATCGGCATGTTCTGGAACCGCGACTGGTGGAAATATGCTGCACTCTTCTGGAGTGTCTTCACCATTCTGTATACCACTGTATTCACCAATGCCGCCGGATTCTTCACCGGGATCGTCGGTTCGCTGGGGTATTGGCTCGTTCAACAGGGTGTGGAGCGCGGAAGTCAACCTGAATACTATTACCTCCTGGTCCAGATTCCCATGTACGAATTCCTGCCTGCGATCGGTGCCATCGTGGCGATCATTCTGGGTGTAAGAAAATTATCGAAACGAGGACAGACATCGGCTGAGTCAGATGCGCCCGAGTCCGAAGCAAGCGTCTCATCGTTCGATCCGAACTTTGTCAATTTCTTCAGCCTGCTTACGTGGTGGTCGATCACGAGCGTCCTGGCGTTCACTATCGCCGGTGAGCGTATGCCATGGCTGACCTATCACATGGCGTGGCCGATGATCCTGCTCACAGGCTGGGGAATTGGACAAATCATCGAAGCAGCATCTGCGCGATTGAGCCTGATGGAGGAACAGCCCGGACGTGTGGTCCTTTCGATCCTTGTGCTGGTTGTGTTCATGCTGGCGATCTTCAACACCATGCGGTCATTGTTCGGTGTCACACCGCCCTTCCAGGGCACCGAACTGGTTCAACTGCAGGCAACTGCATCATTCCTGCTGCCATTGCTCTGTGCGATCCTGGCGGGAGCGCTACTTGCATATTTGATGAAAGAAGATATCGGCGGGCTTGCCACGGTTTCGTTATTCATCCTTGCGCTGATCACACTTGGCTCAAGTGTCATCAATGGCGCATCGGTCCTCTCTCTTACAGCAACAGCCGGGATCGATCCCTCTTTGCTGAATTCTTCCTGGTTGAAATTGGGGGCAGCGTTTGTCGCCTTGATTGCGAGCATCGCCAGCCTGGTCTACCTGGCACGGAATTCAAAAGCGAGCTTGTTCGTGCATTATGCCGCGCTGGTCACTTTCGGTCTGCTTTTTGTGCAGACGGCACGCACATCCTTCCGTGCAAACTACATTTTGTATGACGACGCGATGGAATATCTGGTGTATGCACACGGAGCAACCGGCATCAAGGAGGTGATGGCGCAGGTGGAGGAGATCTCCGAACGTACTGCCGGTGGGCTGAACGCCGTGGTCGCTTATGATGCCAGCGCGCCAGATACGGGCGTTTCATGGCCGTTCGTCTGGTACTTGCGTGACTACACAGCCTTGCGTTCCTTCGACCAGCCGACTCGTTCCCTGCGTGATGCAGTAGCCGTGGTCGTGGACCAGAAGAACTTCGACAAGATCGAAGCCGCGCTAGGTGACGGTTTCTATCGCTTCGACTATATCCGCATGTGGTGGCCGAACCAGGATTACTTCAATCTCGACAGGAACCGTGTCATCCAGGCGATTACCAATCCACAGATCCGCGAAGGCATCTTTGATATCTGGTTCGATCGCGATTACACACTCTACGGTCAGGCAACTGGAAGCAGTACAGTCACCAAGACCACCTGGCAGCCATCTGACCAAATGAGACTATACGTTCGCAAGGATGTGGCGGCCCAGATCTGGAACTATGGCGTGGGTCCATCACAAGCCGCCCCAGCAACAGACCCGTATCTGGCAGGCACAATGATGCTCACTGCAGACCAGATCTTTACCGGCGACCAATATCCTCCTCTGGGATTGAACGCCCCACGAGCGATTGCCACCGGACTCGACAATGACATCTATGTAGCCGACTCTCGCAACCACCGCATCCTGCACATCGCGTCAGATGGAACCTTATTGCAGCAATGGGGCATGTTTGGTGATCAACTTGTGAACGGCAATGCGCCCATCGGATTCTTCAATGAGCCCTGGGGCGTGGCTGTCGGACCGGACGGCTCTGTGTACGTGACCGACACATGGAATCACCGCGTGCAGAAATTTACCAGGGACGGCAAGGCGATCAAGATGTGGGGCCAATATGGGCAGCCACTGCCCGAAGACCCCACCACCAAGGATTCGTTCTGGGGTCCGCGCGGGATTGCAGTGGATTCGAATGGGCATGTCTATGTTGCCGATACCGGAAACAAACGCATCGTTGTCTTCGACTCGGATGGGAAGTACATCACCGAGTTCGGCTCGGGTGGGCTTGACCCTGGCCAGTTTGATGAGCCCGTTGGCGTAGCCGTTGCAAAGGATGGGACCGTCTACGTGACCGACACCTGGAACCAGCGCATTCAAACTTTCATTCCAAGTGAAGATGGAACCTTTTTCTCTCCGGCTCTTCAATGGGATGTAAACGCATGGTTCGGGCAATCGCTCGACAACAAGCCTTTCATCGCGGTGGACGCCCAGGGCAATGTGTTCATCACCGACCCGGAGGGTTTCCGCATCATCCAGTTCAACAGCAGCGGACAATTCATCCGCACATGGGGCGACTTCGGCGTCGGGCCGGATGAGATCGGACTTGCTGCGGGCGTAGCAGTTGACCCACTAGGAAATATCTGGGTAACTGATGCAGGCAATAACCGGATCTTGAAATATAGTCTCCCGCAACAATAAAGAAGAAAGCACCCCCGCAGGTTTTCAACTGCGGGGGTGTCGTTTACACATCAACTGTCAAACAGGTAAGCGTCTGCTCCACGCCCGGTATGGGCTGAATTGTGGAAGCGACCAGTGAACCGATCGCGCCCAGGTCTGCAGCGTCGACGATCGCCACGGCATCATATGGACCAAATGTCATATGCGCTTCCACAATGGATTCCGTCGTTCGCAATTGACGGACCACATCCTTCACAGCGCCTGCATGGATCTTGATCAAAATAAATGCTTTCATGGTTCACTCCTTTGTTTAAGTTGTCACTTTCCGGAACAACCCAGTTGAACAACATCACCTCCACCCTGCAACAACAGCATGTAAATTAACGTCAATAATGGATAACAACAATTTGTCATGCTCCCGAAGGACACCGCTTCGGGACGGTGTGAGGGGCATTCGTTGCCCCGAAGCATCTCTACCTAACCGTGTTCGAGACCCTTCGGTCGCGCAAAATCGCTCCATCAGGGTGACATGACAGTGGTTTTGACTTATCCATTATTCACGTTAAATTATACTGCCCTTATGTTCTAAACAAGTTATGAAATTAATAGGAAAACGCGCTCTGAACAAGGATATAATGCACCACAGTTAAAAGCGTTTGATTTGAGGAGGAAACAATATGCCAAACCAGAAATTCAAGATGAAGGGGAAAGGCAATATCTCAGGTCACGATACTGACCTGGATATCGATGTCGATGACAAGTATGAAGCCTACAGCAAGCCGGTTCCCGAAAGGACCAAATTCGAGAATGGATATATTACCTGGTTTAACGCCTTCGGCGTACGCGACAAAAAGACCGGGAAGGACACGAACGTACGGTACAAGGTGATCTTGCAGAAACTTCCGGAAGGCAAGAGGCTCTTTTACCTGTACAACAACCAGCCTGTCGAGCTATTTCCAGAAGACGAAGGGAACGGGAAGGTCCGTTTCTTCCTTGAGATCGGTGATCCACCAACCGGTATATATCCGTAAACTGGGTTTTCATCCCTGAAGTTCATCGTACGCCTTGCGGAGCGCCAGCCGCCACGGGACGTTCTCAATGAACATTTTGCGCGAACGGTCGTCGCGCAGTTTGGAGACCTGCGTTTCCAACAACTGTACTGCAGATTGCAGTATGGATGAAGAACGCGGGTCTTTTGCTTTCTCAAGGACCAGATAACAAGCATAGTAGACGCGCAGCGGTTCCTCTGTTCCATATAAGGCATTACTGGTTGGCAAATAAGAGAGGATATTCTCGGCTTCTGTGAGCGCCAGACCCACATCTCCGCCTGCCAGATAGACCTGGACCAATCCAGCTTGTGGCTCGGTCTTCAATCCTGGCTGCCCCAGTTCGTTCCGCAGGTTGATGGATGCGATGAAGGCATCACGAGCACGCACAAGATCATTGTGCAAAAGATATGCATACCCCATATACAGGAAAGACCAGGCCTCATTCGAAAGATCATTTGTGTTTCGAGATAGTTCGAGGGCTTTTTGTGAATAGTCCAGAGCCGATTGTGCATCGTCTCGCATTCCAGAGATCGCGCTTAAGTTGATGAGGGAACTGATTTCATTGTATAGATTTCCGATCTCACGCGAAAGCGGAAGAACACGCGCATAATACGAAAGCGCTGTTTCAAAATCGCCCTGCATCCCAATTACCCACGCCAGGTTACTAAGCGCCACAGTCTCCTTTGAAAGTTCCCCCCATTGATGGTGGATGGCATATGCCTTCTCGTAATACTCGCGAGCCAGCGCATAGTCCTGCAGAATAAACCCTGCTGAACTTCCCAGGTTGCCCAGCAACCGTGCCTCCAGCTTGCGATCACTGGTTTGCCGGGCGATGACCAAAGCCTGCTGATAATACTCATCTGCGATCATCGCATCTTTTTGTTCTGTGGCGATCAACCCCATCGTCATCAAAATGTACCCTTCGTGGTTCAGATCGCCGTATTCCTGTGCCCGTCTCCGCCCTTCCCAGGCGACTCGCATGGCTTCCTCCAGCTTGCCCATGCGCAGCAGTGCCAGCGGCCAGACCTGGTAGGTCTTGAGCACCACCTCTGGCTGATTGAACGTGCGGCTGAGTGCCACCACACTCTCGGCATGCTGGATCACGGCGGGATAATCCGCACTGACAACAAAGTAGCGGGCATACTGCATTTCCACGAACGCTTCACGCTGGGGGTCATCCAGGTTGTGCGCCAGATCTTCAAGAGTTTGAAGGTCTTTCAGATGCGCAACGTGGTCGCCGCGGCGGGCATACAGTTCGACCCGGTCAACAAGCAGGTCGAACTTCGCAGGCAGATCGTGTGTCTTGGTGAAGGACAGGGCACGCGTGAAGTAGTCGATGCCTTTGAGGTTCTGGTAGGCATCGGAGGCGGTCTTTCCCGCCAGCGAGTAATACTGCTGTGTCTTTTCCCATAACTCGGCACGCTCCGAGTGATAGCCCAATTCTGCATAATGGAACTTCAACTCATCGGCATAGATCTTCTCGAGTGCGCGGACCGCCTGCATGTGCAGTTCGAGCCGGCGGGCACGCATCTGCATGGTATAGGCGGCATCGCGCAGCAAGCCATGAGTGAAAATATAACGGCCATCGCGATCTCCGAGCCAGATGGCGGACTGCTCAGCGTCGATCACGTACTGTTCGATGGCATCTCCTTCCGCAGTCATCGCCGAGAGCACCTCCAGCATGAATTCACGGCCAAAGACCGAGGCCGTTTGGACCACTTCCTTGACCCGTCGTGAGAGCTGGTCGAGCCGCGCCACCAGCAATGCACCGATATCGCCCGGCAGGAACGACTCACGGATGCGCTGCACCTGCCGCCAGCCGGAGGCGCTCATTTCGATCAGGTTCTCCTCCTGCAGGTAGTGGATGATCTGCTCGACAAAGTAAGGATTGCCCTCCGAGCGGTCCATGACCAGGTTGACCAACTCCAACGACGGTACACCACCCAGCAGGATCTCAACCAGGCGTGCAACCGCTTCGCGCCGCAGCCCGCCCAGATGGATCTGCTCATCCACCAGGTCACTATCCAATACCGGGTTGTGGCTTTCGATCCGTGAGGTGACGAAGACCGCAACCGGGTAGGGTACATCGCTGGCAACAAGCGACCGCTTCAAGCGCGGCAGAAAGTTCAGCGAATCTTCATCGATGAACTGCACATCCTCCACGAACAGGATCAACGGCTGCCGCAAGCTCTCGGCTTTGATGAGCGAGGTGAGCACGAGCAATGTGTTGTTGTAGCGACCCTCGGCGTCCAACTCTTCATAGAGCGAACCTTCCCAGAACAGGTCCACCATTGCACCCAGAACCGAGCGCAGGCGGTTCAGTTCATGCACCGGTTCTGCATCAGGGATGGATGCGATCAGTTCATCGAGTTTTGAGTCGAAGATCTGCTTGCGGGCTGAGGTATCCTGGATGGTGGTAAAGCCGAAATAATGGAACAACCAGCTGCAGAACGGGTTGAAGGACTCCCGCAAGATCTGCTCAGACTGGCAGAAGGCCCACAGTGCGTTGTTGTCTTCGAACAGCCGCGCATAACGGAACGCCTGCACCAGGCGTCCCTTGCCGATGCCGGCATCGCCCAGCACCAACAGCGTGCCCGCAAAGTCGCCGCGCCAGACCGGGTCGATGAACTTCTCCAACTGGGTCAGTTCACGTTCACGCCCGATGATCTCGCCCTGATAGACCGACTCCACGTTCTGGTGGTAACGCTTGAGGCGATGCACGACCTGCAGCGCAGAAAACCCCTTGAAGCGCTGTTCGCCCACGTATTCGATCTCGAACCGGTTGGTCACGCGGCGGGCAATGCGGTCGTCCACCCAGATCTCGCCTTGCGGTGCGCCCATCATGAACCGTGAGGCAAGATTCACACCCCAGCCATAGCAGGTGTAATCTTCGCACATCACACTGCCCAAATATCCGGCATGGGCCACGTAATAGGTCACACCCGCGGTGACGGGGAAATCGACGCGTTCCTGCAGGTCAAGGATGAAGTTGAGTGCGAGGCTGATGTCGTTTTCATAGGCAACCGGAGCCCCCCACAACATCAGAATGTTGCAGCCCTTGTCGCCAAAGTCAATGCGGTTCAGCAGGCCGCCGTATTTTTTTCGAAGGTCGAAGATGATGCGGGTGACGTCTTGCAGCTCCTCATTCGTCAGGTCGGGCAGGCGCATGAACAGGTTGACCACCTGCCGAAACTCACCGCGCGCATTCTGCGCGATGATCTCTTCGGGCATGAAGATACGCGAGATGGGCAGGTCAACCGGCGGGAAGATCGTTGGCGTGGGCACGGGCATCTCGGCGCTGAACCCCCGCACCCGGTGAAAGGAGCCGAACGCCTCTGTCCGAATGTGGTCGCCCAGCAGCCTGCAGAACGCCTCGGTTACAATGATCTCCCCGGCGCGAGCCTGGTGTTCCGCCAGGGCTGCATCATCCACAGCGGAGCCGCGGAAGAAATAGGTGGCATTGCTTTGGTCACTGGAATGCAGAATGCCCCACGACACTTCGCCGAACGTCAGGCCGATCTTGGCGCTGAATTGGAACGTACCGTAAATGGTGCTGCGCCCGGGGTCGTTATCGAGCCGCTGCTGGATCAACCAGGCGGAGGCCAGGGCACTGAGCGCGGTGGACGTTGCATCGCGCTCCACCGGGAACAAGGCCATGATGCCATCACCGGCGAAGCCTACGATCTTTCCGCCGTAATTGAAAATGCCCTCCACCAGCGGGTCGAACACGCCATGCATCAGGTTCGCCAGCACCTCTGCCCCATGCTGCCCGTGGGTCATTAACGTGTCGGTCATGGAGGAGAAACCCGAAAGGTCCAGGAACATTCCCACCGCTGGAAATTCCCCATGAAAGCGACCCGCTCGATAATTTTCGACAATGAGTTCAGGGACCACACGATGCATGAGTGAATTGTAGCATGTATGCCGCACCTGGTCACAGGGTGACCGTGGGTAATATATAATCACACCATGACCATTCACTCTTATGAAATCAGGGTCTGCACCTCCTGCGGACTTCGCTACCCTCTCAGCACGGGACATTCCTTCGGCACGCGCTGTCCCATTTGCATGGGGGAGACACGCCTCCTCCTCCGCCGCGAACTGGTGACCGAGCCGACTCGTTCTCTCAACCCCAGCTTCGGTCAGAACCAACCCACCAGGGCCGTACTGCTCGATAACGTGCGTTCAGCATTGAACGTGGGTTCGATCTTTCGCAGTGCAGATGGGTTCGGGTTTCGGCACATCCATCTATGCGGCATCACCCCCACCCCCGAGAGCGATGCCGTGACCAAGACCTCCCTCGGCGCAGAAGACACCATCCCGTGGTCGTATCACAAGGACGCGGTCAAGCTCATCAAAGGGCTCAAGAAGGAAGGCTGGCGAATTCTGGCGCTGGAAGAGGATGAGCGCGCCATTTCCCTTCGCGATGAACGGGCAGGCTTGCGCGACGGCTTCGAAGGGAATGTGGTGTTGATCGTGGGCAATGAAGTGACCGGCGTTGACCCCGAACTGCTCGATGCGTGCGACCAGATCCTGTATATCCCCATGTATGGTGAGAAGAAATCCTTCAACGTCTCGGTGGCCTTCGGCATCGCCGCGTATGCACTCCATTCCCCATCCTAGGGCAGTTTTCAACCCACCGCAGGCGAAAGACCTTGCTCAGTACATGCAAGCCCTTCGGGCTGCTCCGTCTCAAGCCAACAAGTTCCTTCCCCCCGTGAGGGATACTGTCCACAGGACGGATGGGGGTCGTTTATAATCAGGCAAAGGGAATCATCAGAACATGCCACTCGATGCAGCATTTGTGGAAGGCAGAAGGGGTCCCAACAAGAAAGGCAGGACACATTGACCATTGAAACACTATTCTGTCTGGGACCCATCGCGTTTCTGATCCTGGCGATTGTAATGATCCGCAATTCATCGAAGAATTCCACATCAGCAGAGCAAAGCGGGCACTACAAACCGGTGGTCAAGAGCGACCCAAATACAACATCATCGTACCGCCAGCCTGTTCAGGAAGACGAAACCCACACCACCGATTACCTGGAAAGCAAAGGCTCAGATAACGACGATGACTACGAGTACGACGACGATGATGACGACGATGAAGAGAAGGAAGCAAAGCCAACGTTCTTCGACAAATTCGTCGACGATATCTCCCGTCCCTTCTATAAGAGCAGCAAAGACGACGAAGAGGAAGACGAATAGAATACCACGATGGCTCTCCTCGACAAAGTAAATCCCATTAACCGGAGATTGCTTCGCAACGAACGCT
>CAZKSG010000113.1:0-14552 GCA_964555335.1 uncultured Anaerolinea sp. | reverse complement strand
CATGATCGCGACGAAGGAAAGGGGAAGAAGCGGAAGCAGGGCGACAAAGATTGCCAGTCCTTTGCTTCTGTTTTTCAAGACCCAGATTCCAAAACTGGAGATCAGACAAAAAACGGGAAACACAAAGACACTCCCGATAAAGGCATAATCCAACACGCCCATGCCTGCTTTGGGGTCGATCGGCGAGTCGTAAAAGGCGAGAAAAAAGAACGCCAGACCCAAACACACGATGCCAAGTCCAGCCCAAATAAAACCGATGATTGTGAGCAGGATCGTTCTGCTCTTTCCTGATGCATTCATGAATGGTCTCCTACTTGTAAAGTGTTTAAAAAATCATGAAGTAACTTTATTCATTGCATACATCACGAATCGCTTTCGCCATCGCGTGATTGATTTCAAAGTGCTTTTCCAGAAATGCCAATATCGCCATCGCAGACTCGCGATTCTTATCATAGCCTTGTGTCCATGTTTGCAGAGAAGGGACCAAATTTGGATAGCGATTTTCGATTCGCCGTTCGTTGACAAAAGGATCATAGTATGCCTTCTTCGCGGTTTCAATATATTCAGTCAATTCAAGCAGACGGTCCACGGCGTAGTTTTGAATAAATCGCATTGCAGAGAGTTTTTCGCCGCGCCGGTCACGGTTCATCCCGATATAAATATTGGTCAATGCCTCGCCGATCAACCATTCTTTGTCCCGTGCAGAAGGTGGCGCAGTCTGTAGGGTGGGTTGCGCAATGTTGGTGGAGACTTCCGGTCGTTTCCAGACGACGCGTCCTGGCGCAAATGGGATGCGTTGCAATTCGTCAAATTCAAAGACGGCAAATTCACAGAAGATCCCGTCGGCAAAGAGCAGCTTATATCCATCCACCGTATTGAGAAAGTGATAGGAAATTGGGTGAACATTGCTCATCCAATCCAGTGAACTCAGATAAGCGGACTTGTATCCTGCTTCGACAATCACAAAGAAGTCCAGATCTGAATAGGCGTCGATACGATCCAATTCCAAACCGACCGAGCCGAGTCCGATCAATGCCAGGGCGTGCCCGCTTTGTTCAAGCGAGTGTCCGATGTCTTCCAGACGGGTAAGAAGCGATTGAGGGTCCATAGGGTTTTATTGAAATTTTTCCAGCCATTTTTGGGTTTCTTTTGGGTGTTTGAGTCGTATTACTTGAAGATGTTTGTTTTCAGATTGGGATAGCAGAGAAGTGTACTCACGCTTTCGACGCCAGTATGTCCGAACCAACCAGTGAAATAGCGACTCCTTTGACCAAAGCTTGAAATGACCCCAAAGCGATTCGCGATTTGTCCCCCACAGCACTTCCTGATTCCACCAGCGCAGGAAGGTGCGGCGTGTGAGTTGTCCCAACACCAATAGAAATGGATAATCCAGCCAGATGACCGCGTCTGCTTTGGGCCAGGTGATGTCACGGACGATACTGTAGTTGCCGGCGACGGTCCATTTTTCAGCCTGGGTTGCTTCTTCTACACGGGCACGGAAGATATCGTTCGGTGCTTCCTGCCAGCCCGGTTCCCAGTGCAACGCATCCAGTTCGATAAAGTGCATTTCGAACTGTTTGGCAAGATTCTCTGCCAATGTAGACTTGCCCGAACTGGTCACACCGATGACGACAATGCGTTTATAAGGAAAAGGCGACATAAAAAACTGTTGTAGTCTATCGCAATACAGAGCTTCTTATCTCAGTGACTCTGTGGCTATCTTACATAGATTGGATTGCTGTAAATCCATCCACGCTTGCGCCCTAGATAGTTTCTCCACGCTTCAATGCGGTAGGCTCCTGGTTCGGTAACGCTGTATACGCAAGCGTGGGAATTCTTCCATGCGCCGATCGTTTTTCCATCTTTGATAAGACGGACGTCGGATGGTTTGGGGAGATGTGCCTGCAAAGTCACCCCTCCTTTGAGCGAGATCTCCTCACCCATGATGACAGACTTTTCGAGTCCTTTCGCCCGGAAGATGAAGCCACGCGTTGAGCCAGGGAGATCGTAACCGACGAAACATCGCCCGGCGGCAAGCGCTTCGTAGATCATCTTCTTGTCGGTGGGAACATCGCCGGTTAACGGTTCGGGGATGAAAACGTGGGTATTGACAGTACGGAAGTGGAAATCATATGGGAAGATGACACGATGAATGGGACCCAGATGCATGTCCAGGGCATGTGCATCTGAACCGCCGATGGCAACGACTCGTTGTCCGTTGGCAAGCATATCGTCCCAACGTTGAACGATTTCCAAAATGGGATGATGCCCGATGAAATGCGGGAAGAAGGCATAGAACGCACCATGCAGTTTAGTGGGAACCACGGTTTTTAGCTCGCTCAATCCATTCCACAGTTCAATGCCGGTGTAGTTGTGCACATCCCAATCCTCCCAGGAGATATCGGTTTCGTTGAAGGCGGGTGCCTCGGGATCTTTGGGATGAGCGATGAAGGAGAGTCCACCTGCATCATTGACGCCGTTGATGAGCGTCTGCGGATCGTCTGCGAGATGAGATAAGTCGCGGTTGGCGTTGAACACCAGCAGGTGGTTCTTCTGCGGGTTCCTATCCTGGTCGTGGACTTCCTGTCCAACCAGAAGCAGGACTCGGCTGCGCGAGACGCGGTAGTATCCCTCCACACCCTGGACCAGTACATTGTGATCTGTCACGATGACCGCATCCAAGCCAGATTTGATGGCGGCATGAGCGATGTCTTTGTGGGTTCCGGTCCCGTCGGAATAGCGGGTGTGCATGTGCAAATTGACGACAATTTCGTGCATAAAACCTCAAAAATGGCGTTTTTGCCTACAAACAGCATCGCCGTAGACGGCGATGCAAGCAAATTCGAACTATCAAGTTGACGGTTCTTCCTCCCAGCGGGTATAATGTTCCCGCTTACCGCCCAGCTTATCAAAGAATTAACTTCCCATGTGATTTCACAATTGAAATTCAGCATGAAGTTTGGCAATCGTGCGGTACTATGTAAAAGGAGGCTCGTTGTAAATGATAAATTATCTCGAAATCGCGCTCATTATAATCTCGGTTCTGCTCATCCTGAGCGTCATCCTTCAGAGTAAGGGTGCAGGTTTGGGCGGTTTGACCGGCGCCGACGCGGGAAGTGTATTCACCGCCCGCCGTGGTGTGGAGCGCACGCTGTTTTGGGTTACTATTGTGTTGAGTGTTGTGTTCTTTGCGCTGGTCATAACACTCCTCATCGCATCCTGATTTTGGGATCCCTCTTGAAAGGCAGTTTCGTCCACGCTTGCACTTGCGTGGTGAACATGCCTTTCTTTTTTTGTCTATGAAACAATTACGCTGGCAGATACTGGTCGTCCTTGTTACGTTGGGGATCGTGGCTGTGTTATTGTTCAGCCAGCAATCTCCTACCATTTCTGGATCGATCCTTCCGCAGCCTGAGCAGGGTGGAGTCTTTACGGAGGGACTTGTCGGTTCATTGGGACGACTCAATCCATTGCTCGATTGGAACAATTCAGCAGACCGCGACGTAGACCGCCTGCTCTTTAGTGGGTTGGTCAAGTTCGATGAACGTGGCCTGCCACAGGCCGATCTGGCCGCGGCGTGGGGTGTCGCGCAGGATGGCACTATCTATAACTTCTCGATCCGCGATAACGCTGTCTGGCATGACGGTCAACCAGTCACGGCTGATGATGTGATCTTCACTATTGAGATGATGAAGAGCGCCGGATCGCTGTACCCGCAGGATATCAAGGATCTGTGGGGCAAGATCCAGGTCACCAGGCTAAACGACAAGAATCTCAAATTCACTCTTCCTGAACCGTTCGTGCCGTTCATGGATTATCTGACGTTCGGTGTGCTGCCGAAACATTTGTTGGAGTCTGTATCACCCGACCAGATGGCGAGTGCACAGTTCAACATCAATCCTGTAGGCAGTGGACCTTATAAGTTCGACCACCTCATTGTTGACAATGGACAGATCACCGGTGTGGTCTTGACCGTGTTCGACGATTACTACGGCAAAAAACCTTTCATCGAACAGGCGGTGTTCCGTTATTACCCGACATCCGCTACTGCATTGGATGCGTACAAGCAGGGCGATGTCTTATCCATCAGTCAGATCACACCTGATGAGTTGAACGCTGCGCTGGAGGAACCGAATCTTTCCATCTACACCAGCCGCATGCCGCAGACAAGCTTTGTGCTGCTCAATCTAAACAGCCCGGAAGTCGCGTTCCTGCAAAATGCAAAAGTGCGGCGTGCGCTCATGCTTGCCATCAACCGTCCGTACATCATCAATCAATTTCTGCGGGGACAGGCGATCATTGCCAATGGTCCGATCCTGCCGAATTCATGGGCTTATTACGATGGAACCGAGCAGTTCGAGTACGACCCTGAGGCAGCGATCAATCTGTTGAAGGGCGAAGGGTATGTGATTCCAGCGAGCGGTGGAGATGTTCGTGCAAAGGAAGGCGTTTCGCTCTCGTTCACGATGATACACCCCGATGATCTAGTCCACGCAAATATTGCTCAAACCATTCGGGATGAATGGGCAGCGATTGGCGTTCGTGTGGAATTGCAGGCGGTGCCGTATGACTCGCTGGTGCTAAATACGCTTCCCTCTCGTGCCTATCAAGCCGCCCTCGTGGACTTGAACCTGTCGCGGACCCCGGACCCCGACCCGTATCCCTTCTGGCATCAGGCCGAAGCCACCGGCGGACAGAACTACTCTCAATGGGATAATCGTGCTGCGAGTGAATATCTCGAACAGGCGCGCGTCACTGCGGATTACACATTGCGCACCCGGTTGTATCGCAACTTCCAGGTGGTCTTTGGCAAAGAATTGCCTGCGCTTCCGCTCTTCGTCCCTGTCTACTCCTACGGCGTGGACTCGCAGGTTCAGGGAGTTCAAGTGGCGGCGTTGTATGAGCCGTCTGACCGCCTGGCAACCTTCACGAGTTGGTATTTGCTCACCCGCAGAGCACTTGAGCAAACAGAAGTCCCAACATCCATACCATAAATGTAAAAGTGACAGTCGCTTTCAAAGTGGCTGTCACTTCTGAATTAATCAGGAGAACCCATGAGCAACCTTCAAAAAGCGCTTGAATTTGCACAACAGAATCGTGACCGGTTCCTGAACGAATTGATCGAAGCCTTGAAGATTCCTTCCATCTCGACGGACGCAGAATACAACAACGATGTGATGCACGCCGCTGAATGGATGGCCAATCACCTTAAGGGACTAGGCATCGAAAATGTGGAGATCATGCCTACCGATGGCGGACATCCTGTTGTTTATGGCGATTACATCAAGAAGCCGGGCAAGCCCATCGTGCTTGTGTATGGACATTACGATGTGCAGCCCGCCGATCCGCTCGAGTTGTGGGAGACGGGTCCGTTCGAGCCGCGCGTTGCCGGTGATCTGTTGTATGCACGCGGTTCCTCCGATATGAAGGGACAGGTACTTGCCACGTTCCATGCGATTGAGTCGTTGATGAGAGGTGGCGGTGAACTTCCGGTTAATGTAAAGTTCCTGCTCGAAGGGGAGGAGGAGATCGGCTCGAAGCATCTTGACTCGTTCCTGCGTAAACACGCCGATAAGTTCAAAGCGGACGTTTCCCTCAACCCAGATGCCGGCATGATGGGGGTGGATATGCCCACCATTACCTACGGCTTGCGTGGACTGGCTTATTTCGAGATCCATGTCTGGGGACCCAAGGCAGATCTGCATTCCGGTTTATATGGCGGCGCGGTGCACAACCCTGCCCAGGCATTGACCGAACTGATCGCCAAAATGCATGACGAAAAGAACCGCATCACCCTGCCTGGCTTCTATGACAGTGTCCGCCCGATCAGTAAAGAAGAACGCACCGATTTTGCCCGTCTTCCCAACGATGATGCGCACTATCTCGAAGAGACCGGCGTCCCGGCGTTGTGGGGCGAGGAAGGGTATATCTCTGCTGAACGAACAGGCGCACGCCCTACGCTGGAGGTGAACGGACTGCTCTCTGGTTGGACGGGACCCGGCTCAAAGACGGTCCTGCCTGCGAAAGCGATGGCGAAGATCTCGTGTCGTCTCGTTCCCGATCAGACCGATTCTGAAGTTGAAAAACAGATGAACCGTTTCATGGAAGAGAATGCTCCCAAGACCGTCAAATGGGAAGTCAAAAAGTTGACCGGCAGCCCGTTTGCGATTGCCGATCTCAACAATCCCGGCGTGCAAGCGATGAAGGATGCCATGGAAGCAGCATGGGGTGTCAAACCGTTCCTGCGTCGTGAAGGTGGTTCGATCGGCGCCGTGGCGATGCTGCAGCAGATCTGCGGAGTCGAATCTGTGCTGGTAGGTATGGGATTGCCCTCTGACAACGTCCATTCTCCCAACGAACACATGCACCTGCCGACCTGGTACAAGGGCATTAACTCGTTCATTCACTTTTTCAATAATTTGGGATAATACAGACCTTCACATGGTTGGAAATTGGAATTTATAGATTCATGGAAGATAAGATCATTTCATACGGCGGGCAGGCGGTCATTGAAGGCGTGATGATGCGCGGGCAAAAGGCGTTTGCCATCGCCATGCGCGCACCAGATGGGAACATCGTCACTCACAAGGAAGATTTGGCTGCGGTCTATCGTTCACGTATTACGAAGATCCCTTTTGTACGTGGGCTCATCTTATTGTGGGATGCGCTTGGACTTGGAATGCGAGCATTGACCCTCTCTGCCAACACGCAGACAGGTGAAGACGAAAAGCTCGAAGGACCGGCTTTGTATCTGACGCTTGGCACTTCGCTGGCCATTGGGATCGGATTGTTCATCCTACTTCCGGCCGGTGTGGGTGGTTGGGCGGAACATTCCCTCGGTTGGACCAACCTGGCGCACAACCTTCTCGAAGGTCTCATCAGGCTCGTATTGCTGGTCGGCTATATTTGGGCGATCGGCTTCATGCCTGATGTAAAACGGCTCTTCGGTTATCACGGCGCGGAGCATAAAACCATCAACGCGTTTGAAGCGGGTGCGGAACTCACGCCGGACGAGGTCGCGAAGTACCCAATCGAACATCCGCGCTGTGGAACGGCGTTCATGCTGACCTTTGTCTTGATCTCGGTCCTGGTCCATAGCTTATTAGGTGACATGACCTTCGCCTGGCGATTGGCCAGTCGCGTACTATTGATCCCGGTCATCACAGGGATCGCGGTGGAATACATCCGCTGGACGGCGAATCACCTGAGCTCGCCGTTCGTGCGCTTCCTCATCAAGCCCAACCTGGCTCTGCAATCTCTGACCACCCGCGAACCCGACAAGTCCATGCTGGAGGTCGCCATCGAGTCGTTCAAGACGATGCGAAAAGCAGAGCAAGAGCTCGCCCTGTAATTCATTAGAGAATACTTATAAGATAAAACGAGCGAACTTTTGTCCGCTCGTTTTCGTTTATATTTGTATTCGTACAGTTACCCTATGAGATCCAAATCAATTCGCATTATTACAACCTTTGTTGTCGCTCTTGTCCTGTGTGTCAGTGCGGTCGCCATTTACGACCGCGGGCGCCCCGCACCGGTCCCGATGAGGCAAAAACTGTCGGATGGTGTCATCTATCGCCGCATTGTGCGTGTTTTTCCACGCCCGATGATCGCGCATGTGATCGAGATCGATACAAAAGTGAAGGGGATTGGCTTTCTCGTCACACCTCCCGATAGCCAGGGCGATCAACCGCTGAAGGCGCGCACAACATCCCAATTTTTGGATGAATTCAACGTGCAGATCGCTGTCAACGGCGATGGGTTTTATCCCTGGTGGTCACGCAGCCCGGCGGATTACTATCCTCACGTTGGTGATCCAATTGCACCGATGGGCTTCTCTGCATCGAATGGAGATGTGTACTGGAAAGGTGAGAATCCGGGCGACCTTGGGATCGAGCCGACGTTATACATCAGCCGCCGGAATGCGCTATCGTTCAATGTGCGGCCAGAGCGGGTCTATAACGCGATCTCAGGCGACCGTATGCTGATTCAAAAAGGTGAGATTGTGCCAGGACTGGATGACAAGGAACTTGACCCTCGTACTGCACTGGGAATCAACCGCAATGGGCGGTATCTTTATATTGTTGTTGTGGATGGCCGCCAGCCGTTCTATAGTCAGGGCGCGACCTTTTTGGAGTTGGCTGAACTGCTCAAAGAGCAAGGTGTGGCAATCGCCATGAGCCTGGATGGCGGTGGCTCGTCCGCATTGGTGATCGATGGGCAGGATGGATCGCCGCAATTGCTGAATTCGCCGATCGATAACTACATACCCGGGCGCGAACGACCCGTTGGGAATCATCTTGGGGTGTACATAAAATAAAATTCAGGGTACAGCAGATTGTGTCGCTGTACCCTGATAATTTATGCTTCCACCGTGTAAGACAGTTTGATCCACTGGTTGAAGCCAATCTCACCCCAGCCGTTCATCTCGCGTGAAATTGGGTAGACCTCTCCTTTTTTCACTGTTCCGGTTACGGGATTATTAAACCCGGGACCCGTCCGCACATTCAAGGATGGGATATTGACCTTGACCTTGCGACTCACCTGATAGCCGATACCAGACGTGGCAATGATCGCTGACCGTTCCGGGTTGGGGAAGGATGGATCGGCTGCGACCTCCTTCCATGCCTGCCAGAACGTATCGAGCGGGTACGCGTGTGCTTCGCCAACCAGCGGGTCAGTATAAAGTGGGTCATGGATATAAATATATTTCGGGTCGACTCCCACTACCACGGCAAAATGTGGACCTTGGAACGATTTCTCTGTTAATCCTGCTTCATACAAGACCTTGTAGCGGAGCAGAACGATCGCTGGTTTTCCAGATGCCATCATATTGAAAAGGTCTTGAATGGATAACCCTGCCCGGAACTCGGTTGGCACGCCCATGGTGCTCAGGGCTCTCTGGATCTGGGTCACACTCAGGAACGGGTCGCCTGAAATATTGAACTGGGTGTAGAAATCATTGGGTGTCATGGATGATTTCTGATACGCGCGCATGAGCATGACAGCACTGGCCGCACCACAGTCATTGGAATGCGCCTCTGCACCCTCACCAAGTTGGGAAACATAGGGAACCGGCAGTAGCGTGGCCGGACGCAGGGCATTCCCGAGGCTGTATTCCACAATGGTATTCGTTTCCAGACTTTCGACCTTGAAGTGTCTCTGCGGTATTTCGTAGGGCGTTTCCTCCGGCTCTTCCGTGGGAGTGGAGTTGTCCTTTGTATCCGGACGGAGCCCCTGCTTGGCTTCGCTGATTGTCAGACCGGTGACTTCCACGTGCAGGGGATCCCAGCCTACACGGATGGGTATTGTCCACGTTTGAGCTGCGATAGCATCGTCGATGGCTTTGGCATATGTGTCTGATAGTCCCCAGCGGATGCCGGTTGTCAATCCATTGCGTTCGGCGGCGGCAGCCAAATGCAGCATGAAATCTGTCTTTGCGCCAAGGGGGCGATTGTCATCGAGGATATCTGCCGCCAGCGCCTCTTTTGACCCACTGGCAGCGGTCACGTTATGAAAGCCGAACTTTACCGAACTGGTTCCTGCCTGATAGGCCTTCAACTGGTCCGCGGGCGAGCGCCAGGCTTCCTGGATGCGCGGACGATAACCCGCCGCCTCCATTTCCTGGATTACAGCCTGTACACTGGTGCGAATGTAGGGATACAATTCCTGAAGACGGGATAGATTTCGTTGGATACGATCTGCCTCAAGCATGGTCCACCTCTGAGAATATGGATTTTGAATCTGGTCAATCGTTAGAAAGCGATCTCACCGATCTGTTCAAAGTTAACATCGAACAATTCTTCGGCCTGTGTTTCAGACTCTGCCTCGCTCCAGTCCCCGGCCTGGATGCCGCGTTCGCAGAACGACCTGTAGGTGCAATAAGCGCACTTTTGGCGGTCATCGGTTTGCGGGTAGGAGGAAGCGGATGCGATCTCGTCGGAGAGTTTACGTAACAAGTCCCAATCCCGCTGATAGTGTGCAGACGTGTACTCGAATCGCGCGGGATCGTTGGGAAAGTCTGCAAACCAGTAGGTCATTTCAACCTGTTCGGGTGCAAAAGGTTTTCCATTGTTCAAATGTGTTCCTGCTTTGACAAGCATGGCACGATAGACGCGGGTTTGCATGCGGGCAGAGAGCCACTCACTACGCGGTCGCTTGCGATAGGTCTTCCAATCATAGATCGTGACCTTGTTCTCCTGTACATGGATGAAATCATACTTTGCCAGCAACCGATACCTGCCAAGCGGAGCAGACAGAGTATGCTCTGTGTATCGTTTTCCTGTTTGTGGGAGGTGTTCGAAGTCTTGTAGAAAATGATTCCACCACCGTTCCAGGTTTGGCGTGTTCGCCAGTTTGCCCACCTGTTCCCTGGGAATGCCGACCAGATACTGTTGTACAAGGCGATGGAAATATTCCCCCTCCTGTTGGTGTCTTTCGTTTTCCAACGCCGGTTCAGACTCGATCGCTGGGTACGAGAGGTGGTCGAGATAGCGCAGCTTGAACCGCAGCGCACAATCGACATAGTCCTGCAGGGAGGATTGGGAAAGCAGGCTGAACTGATTGGGGTCCATCAGTGAAATTATAGCATCATGTCTTGCAACGTTTGTACGGCTGATACGTTATACTTGGAAATGTATCTTTTCTTAAGGAGATTTTTTATGGAGTGGCTTGCACAACCTGAGACCTGGATCGCCTTCATCACACTTGTCGCGCTGGAACTTGTGCTGGGTGTGGATAATGTGATCTTTATTTCCATTCTTGCAGGAAAATTGCCTCCGGAACAACAAAGCAAGGCTCGCCGGGGAGGCATACTGGCGGCAGTAATCACACGTGTTTTACTTTTGCTTTCTCTTAGTTGGATCATCAAATTTACAAAACCGATCATCGTTGTTGGCGAATTTGAATTAACGGGAAAAAGTTTGATTCTTTTGGCGGGTGGCCTTTTTCTGCTTTGGAAGAGTACGCACGAGATCCATCAAAGGTTGGAAGGGGTGGAAGGACATGCCACCGCAAAAGTACATGCCCAATTCTGGAGCGTGATCATCCAGATTATGCTGCTGGATATTGTCTTCTCCCTCGATTCGATTATTACCGCGGTAGGCATGATCGATCCTGAAAAATTAGCGCTCATGATCGCAGCTGTGGTTATTGCGGCGGTCGTGATGGTATTCACATCTGGACCTCTTGGTAATTTTGTCGAACATCACCCTACCATCAAGATGTTAGCGTTGAGTTTCCTGTTGATGATCGGTTTCACACTGGTTGCTGAAGCCTTTCATGTTGAGATCCCCAAGGGATATATCTACTTTGCGATGGGTTTCTCTGTGCTTGTGGAGATGCTCAACTTGAGAGCAGCCCGAAAAGCGGCCACTCAGCCTGTCAATTTGCGCGATCCGTATAAGGCATCGGAACTGGTAGCAGTGACTGTTCCTGTAGCGGTGGAAGCTGCTCCCATACAGATCGCCACGCGGAAAGCTCCGGCGAAGAAAAGCGCGTCCAAGAAACGTAAGACGAAATAGTCATGGAACGATGAATGTAAAACCGACTTTCGAAGTTGCTTCGAAAGTCGGTTTTCTTTTGCACCCTATTTTTTTCCATCCTTCTCTTTTGCCGCTTTGATAAACCCTGAGAATAAGGGATGTGGTTTCATTGGTCGCGACAGGAATTCGGGATGGAACTGACTTCCCACCATGAACGGATGATCTTTGATCTCTGCTATCTCCACCAACTTGCCATCAGGCGACACTCCTGAAAAGACCATGCCTGCGTCTTCGAAATCTTTTCGATAGGCATTGTTGAACTCAAAACGGTGGCGGTGACGTTCCTCTACTTTTTCCGCCCCATACGCTGCAGCGGCCTTCGAGCCTTCCTGTAATTCGCAGGGATACAACCCGAGGCGCATGGTTCCGCCCATGTCGGTGATGGACCGCTGGTCGATCATCAGGTCAATGATGGGATATTCCGTGCTGCGGTCGAATTCAGATGAGTTTGCATCCTCATGGTTCAAGACGCCGCGGGCGAAGTCAATGCACATGGTCTGCATGCCGAGACACAACCCCAAATAGGGGACCTTCTTCTCACGCGCGTATCGTGCCGCCAGAACCTTGCCTTCGATGCCGCGCGACCCGAATCCACCGGGGACGAGGATCGCATCCGATTTTTGAATGGTGTCCCAGCCTTTGTCTTTTTCCAGGTCTGCAGAATGGACCCAGCCGATCTCCACTTCCACGTCGTTGGCAAGCGCGGCATGCTTCAACGCTTCACGTACCGACATGTAGGCGTCTTGCAGCTCCACATACTTGCCCACAAGCGCTACTTTAATCGTTGGCTTTGGCTTACGGACGCGCTCCACCAATTTCTCCCACGGCTTCATATCCGGTTTGCGTGTGGCCTTCATATTCAATTTCTGAACGAGGTAATCGCCCACACCCGCGCGTTCCAGCAGCAAGGGCACTTCATATAACACGTCGCTGGTGGTCATCGGCACGACTGCCTGCTTTTCTACATCGCAGAATAAAGCGATTTTGTCGCACAATTCCTTGTCGATGTGCTGATCGGCACGGGCGATGATCATATTAGGCGAGATACCGATCGAACGCAGGGCAGCGACCGAGTGTTGTGTGGGTTTGGTCTTGATCTCGCCTGTTGCACCGATCTGAGGCAGCCACGTTACATGGATGAAAAACACATTCTCACGCCCTACCTCGTTGCGCAATTGCCGCAACGCTTCGAGAAACGGTTGCGACTCAATATCACCTACCGTGCCACCGACCTCCACGATCACAACATCGGCACCTGTCTCCTTGCCAATGCCTGCCACGCGGCGCTTGATCTCGTTCGTGATATGTGGAATGACCTGGATTGTCCCGCCGAGAAAATCGCCGCGACGTTCCTTGCCAATGATCTCCGCATACACCTGTCCGCTGGTGAAGTTGCTGGAACGGCTGAGGCGGATGTCGATGAATCTCTCGTAGTGCCCCAGATCGAGGTCCGTTTCTGCGCCGTCATCGAGCACGTACACTTCTCCATGCTGGTAGGGACTCATCGTCCCTGGGTCCACGTTGATATAAGGGTCCAATTTCTGCACTGCGACTTTGAACCCGCGTTCTTTCAGCAGGAGTCCGGTCGCCGCGGCCGTAACACCTTTGCCTACCGATGAAACAACGCCGCCAGTATAAAATAAATATTTTGTCGTCATGCTTTGTCCTTTCAAGAAACTCCCCTCTCCCGGTAAGAGAGAGGGGTGGGGTGAGGGTTAAATCAGATGGGGAGGGCAGTGAAGCCCTCCCCATCGGGGATTACATTAGTTGTGAGTGAAACCTGGTTCTTCTTTTTCATCCGACCAATTTAAATATGTCTTCGGCGGCACGACGCATTTCGAGGAAGATCATACCCAACTTGGCATCCTGACGTGCCAGGGCTGTCAACACGGCTTCTTCACCGATGGACGTCAGCACAATCGAACCCTTGTCGCCTTTGATATACACCTGCTCCAGCCCTTTGCGTCCCAACTCGGTGGAAATACGTTCGCCCAGGCTCAGCATGGCAGCCGACATCGCCGACACACGGTCTTCCTCCACGCCTTGTTGCAGCGCAGAAGCCATGATCAAGCCATCCACAGAAACGACCGCCGATGCCTCGATATCGGGCGCGGCGGCTTGCATATTGCGCAGGCGTTCCACCATCATGTCAGCGCGGTTCTTTGTCATACGTGTTCTCCTAAATACCGATGTCCCGTAATAGCGGGAATGTCTGCCACAGTTTACCATACTTCAAAATCCTGGAGAATAGGCTCGTCATTTCAAATCACTTACGGATGGTTGGGGGACGCAATTTGACCCGCGCTTCGCTTCATGTTAAACTTGTTTGTTCGGTCAATGAAGCGCCTTCTTGTTTTTTTGCCGTTTTTGTTCTTCCTCCTTGCTGCGCAAGATGCGCCTCCTGTGGCGATCACATCTCCCGCACCAGGCGACGTTCTGCGCGGGCAGGTCAATGTCCTCGGTTCGACGAACGCACCGAACTTTGTCTCTGCTCAACTGGATTTCGCTTACGCGTCTGATTCAGCCGAAACCTGGTTCCCGCTTCAGGCGTTGTCTCAGCCGGTGTTTGATTCGCCTCTCTTCACCTGGGACACAACTGCCATTACTGACGGCGAATACATCCTGCGACTGCGTGTATTCATTTCAAATGGAACAGTTCAGGAGGTGAAGGTTCCGGTCTCGATTCGAAACGACACGCTACCCACACCAACATTTGTGCCAACCTCCACGCCCGAGCAGGTAGGCGTGCAGATCCCAACACCGTTTCTCCTGGCTGCCTCGCCCACACCAACCGATGTTCCGCGTCCCACGCCGACTGCCTTACCTGCCAACCCTGCCTCGCTTGATCAAACCTCGATTTATGCCAGCCTTGGTCGCGGTGCCCTTGTCATCCTTGGCGTCTTTGCCTTTGCTGGACTCATCCTCCGCTTCCGTCGCTACTAACCCAACACCTAACGCTTGGAACCTACTCAATGACTCCTGAATCTTCGTACCTGCTCATCGGTCTCGGCA
>CAZKSG010000112.1:0-14570 GCA_964555335.1 uncultured Anaerolinea sp. | reverse complement strand
GTCATGAACAATGCAGCACGGAATGGGAGGAATGTCCCATCCCCCACTACAGATAACATCAGTTGTACATCCTGTGACACGTTCACGTTATTTCCAATGATACAGTTCTCGATCACAGCCCCGGCATTTATAGTGACATTGTCCCCAATCGTTGTGGGTCCATGAATGATCGCGTGCGGGTCGATCACGCAATTCTTCCCGATCATCACCAAATCGGAGCATTCCAGGATTTGGCGACCTTCATAAATTGCTTTTCCCAATATCCGTAATTTGAAAGCAAGATCTTCCCCAAGACGTTTTTCAAAACGTGCACCGCGTGAGAAAAGTCCAAATACCACATCAACAATGAAGATATGCACCCACGAATCAATGGCGATCAGCGTGCGTAACGGAACCTGGAAAGTTAAGTCGCCGCTTTGATCGGCCATATAGGTTGGCACATGGTAATAACCCATTTCGCGCACTTCCAGGTCAATGACCATCGGTTCCACATCTGCAACCGGGCCGTTCGGGTAATACCACAAATCAGCCAGATAAAGTTGTCCTGCAGGCGTATAGGATGTGGACAACGGCAGGGCATGCTCCTTAAATGCAGGATCTTCCGCAGAGAAGGCCGCCCGGCACGGACGTCCATTCTTGCGCGCGGTGGCGATGAAGGCACGGATATATTCCTCATCAAAGAACAGGTTGTCGCGATAGACGATCGTTTCATCACGCTCAAGGGGAAAACGCTGACCCGGCTTTAACTCCAACTCACGCGTGACATAAGGAGCAAGGACATTTCGTTGATGCAGCCAAAGAGGATTATTTTGTATACGTAGATCCCGCGCTGGCTCATTAAAAGGGGAAATCGGATGAGGTGCGTTGAGAATAACCTTGAGCATATCAATGCTATTATTCCACAAAATGTGTAAAAGCGGGGCGAGAAGTTCACAAGTACCCCGCCTACAAAATTGTTTGGAGGGTGAACGGGATCAGAAAATGGGAGTCTGATCAATAACAATGGTACAGGTTTCGTCGCCTGCAGCGATACAGGTCTGTTCTTCCACATTGAATACCTTGCCCCCACTCAACCAATATAAGGACTCCTGCAAGACTCCAACCGCCAGATGACAAACCGGGTCAGACGTATGACGCTCCCAACACAGTGGGCAACGCTCGATGTGCCAGAGAAGTTTCCCATCAGTTTGCTCGACACGCACGCGTTGGTCGGTAAAGTTGTTGAAGAGTTCAGCCAGAGCACCTGCTCCCGCGTTGATCTTGGCAGGCAGAGGCAACAGACGGAACGACATTTCCATCAATCCCAATTGTTTTCCGTACTGGCGAACACCGTAATTGAAGCAGGCACGTCCGATTCGCAGGGCAAGACCACGGCCACCGTGTGGGCCGTAGGCATGTTCCAACATTTCATTGATATTTCTGACCGTGGAAAAGGAAAAGCCCAATTCTGCGTTGTCGGGAGGGTAATTATCAATTAACGAGGAGAGGGAGCCAAGGTTGAGGATGGCGTTGACCCCGTTCCTTCCCATCACTTCCTCCATTGATGACAGTATGATCCTCCCCATTCGATTTGGATAATAGAATGCAGTCGGAGTGGGTATCATGGGGCAAGAGTCACTGAAGGAGTTGGGGATAGCGACGCGGATGGGCTCGTGGAGGGAAGGCGTTCATCACGGTCCAGAAAGTTCTTGAGGCGTTCGGTGAAGAGTTGGGGTTCTTCCAGCATGGGGAAATGTCCCGCTAATGGGAAACGCTCGATATGTGCATGAGGAATCCCGTTTTGCATGGGCTGCCATTGCCTTGGGTGGACGACTTTATCGCGGTCACCATACATCCCCATGGCGGGAATCTTGATCTGATCGAGCATAGGGCGCAGGTCTGTTCTGCGGAGGGAGGCAATAGAGAGCAGGAATGATTCGAGGGTTGTTCGCGAAAGATCGCGGTCCATCATATCGGGAAAGCGCGGGTCGGAGCAGATCACGTGGGCGTAGTAGTATTTCATCCATGCGCGGAAGGGTCCCATCATATTAAAGAGGAAGAAAGCAGTGGGACGATACCCTGCCATTTTCAGTAATGGAGCCAAGGACGAACCGACGATGGGAGAACCCACCACCACCACCTTACTGACACGTTCGGGGTAACGAATGGCAACTGAAAGGCTGACCGTTCCCCCCATGCTGTGGCCTACCAGCGGCGCATGCATGATCCCCAACTGTTCCATAAATTGGTTTACAAGACTGACGAAATCCTGAACGGCATACGTTTCCCGTTTCTTGCCCGATTCGCCAAATCCCCAGAAATCCAGAGCGTAGGTGCGATAATAGCGACCAAGATATGCCATGGTATCCTGCCAAAGGCCCCACGAACCCAGCCATCCATGCAAAAGGATGACCGGTTTCCCGCGTCCATAGACTTCGTAATGAACGATTCCCTGATCAGTAGTGATCGATGACACGTCTGTCTGATATCGGGGTTCCCTACCCGCCCGACTCCATTTCGGCAAGGATGCTGTATAACAATTCAAGAAGAACGGATTTGACAGTGTTCTTATCGGTGGCAACGCATGGAAGGAACTTCACTTTGTTCTCAAGCCGCAAGGCATGACGCATATCCTCAAGGTCCCAGGCGTCTTCCCGATCCTGTTTGTTAGCGGCAACCACATAAGGTGTAGGTGCATACGCGCGGAAGGTTTCGAGGATGGAGCGTGCTTCGCGGAAGGTTTCGGGGCGGGTGCTATCCACCATGACAATAAAGCCCAGCATTCCTTCGGAGAGAATCTCCCACATGAAATCGAATCGCTTTTGCCCCGGCGTACCGAATAGATAAAGGACAAGGTCTTCGTCAACAGTGATACGGCCAAAATCCATTGCGACCGTTGTGGCTTCTTTGACGGAACGTTCTGCAGAGTTGGAAATCTTGCGCTCCGTTGAGACTACGTCAATTTCACTGACAGACTGGATGAATTCCGTCTTGCCAGCGCTGAAAGGTCCAGTAACCACCATTTTAACTGTTTGCATAATTCCTATCCTTCAAATCCATGATTACAGCGTACGAATACGTCCAATCAATTTATTGACCAATGACTTCTGTTCTTCTTTATCTTGAGTTGGGAATGTCTTCGGGCTTTGTTGAACGACCATGCCCTCAGGACGGACAATCTCCACCAACCCAGCTTGCAACAAGCCATAGACGATACGGCGAACCTCATGATCGTTCATCTTGTTCGTCTGCGCAATCTGTTTCATTGTGTTTTTCGGATTGATAAATGAAACAACCCGCCATTCTTCCACGCTCAAGTTCACATTCTTCAATGGACGGTCGGTAAACTTCAGTGCCATGTCGAGACTGGGAATCTCATCATTTAACTGTTCCCATTCGCGCAATTGGCGTGAACCTTCGATAATAATGTTTTCAAGGTCTAGGCGAACGTTGATGCGGTCATCGGGGGCAAGCATGTCCCCTTCGAAACGGAAGAAACCCTCCACCCAGGTAAAGAGGCGACGGATCACTTCTGTGAAATATCCCTGCAAATGGGCGAGGATTTCCTCTTGAGTAAGATATCCTGCATTGATCAGGAGCAACCCCAATTCTTTGTCATTGATCTTTCCAGCGCGTTCCACAATGGCACGATATTGATTTACGGTTAGTTTATTGGCTTTGTGCAAAACCGTAGCGAGGCTTCCATCATCCTGTCCAACGCGAGCATAAGCGAGTTTCCCATCACGGAATGAGATATAAGCCTGCTCACTAGGACCATCCACGACAAGTGTACCGGTCTTCTGGGCAAGATTGATTAAATTGAGCAGTTGTGTGATCGTGAAATCTCGTAAATTACCGCGCAACGCCATAGATACCTCAACAAAATCCCCCGTGTGGGGATTGGAAAAGATTATACATGCAATCCAATATAAGCGTCAAACTTCTTGATTTTATTGATAAGCATTTGGAAGGTATCCCCTTTTGCATGATACACTACTGGGCGCGGACAAAAGTGCCGCAATTTTCATTATTGGAGCAAGTAATGCGGAATCTGATCACAGCGTTCCTCTTAAGCATCAGCCTGATGACCGTTTCACTGGCCCATGCCGCGCCTCCCGTGGGCGTTACCCAAGACCAGGTGACGCTCAGCTTTCCAGAAACGGCCACGTTTAGCGCTACGATCTCGGCAGATACAGAGATCACATCCATTATTCTCGAGTATGGGAGCAAACAACAGACCTGCGGCGAAGTAGTCGCAAAAGCGTTCCCAGAATTCACACCCGGCAAAACTGTCCAGGCCAGCTGGACGTGGGAAATGCGTCAAAGCGGCTCTCTGCCACCCGGAGCGCAACTCTGGTGGCGCTGGCATGTCACAGATACCAGCGGCAGGGAAACCATAAGCGAAACGAAAACCGCCACATGGCTAGATGACGTTCATAAGTGGCAGACGATCACCGAGGGTGAGATCAACCTCCATTGGTATAGCGGCAACAATGCCTTCGCCCGCGACCTGCTCAATGCAGCTCAAAATGGGCTCAAATTCAACAAGACCCAGTCCGGGCTTTCCACCGACGAACCCATCGATTTGTACATTTATGCCAACACCACCGACATGCAGGATGCCATGCTCTATGAACCTTCCTGGACGGGCGGCCGTGCCTACCCGGAAAACAACATCGTGGTCATCGGAATTTCAAAAGATGATCTCGAATGGGGACGAGATACCATCGTCCATGAACTCACCCATGTACTCGTGGGTCATTTGACGTTCTCATGCCTCGGTGATGTACCTACCTGGCTCAATGAAGGGCTCGCCGTGTACAGCGAAGGGAAACTTGATGAATATTCGCAGGAACAATTCGATAATGCGATCCGAGACGATTCTCTGCTCACGTTACGTTCGTTAAGTGTCGGCTTTTCTGAGGTACCTGATAAGGCCTATCTTTCCTACAGCCAGTCGTACAGCGTAGTGAAGTTCATCATCGAAACATACGGGCAGGAGAAAATGACGTTGCTCCTCACCCTTCTGCGGGATGGGAATACCGTTGATGACGCCCTCCAACAAACGTATGGCTTCAACGTTGATGGACTGGAAGATCAATGGAGGGATGCAATCGGAGCGAAGCCGCGAGTGGTTTCAGCACAACCGACTGCACAACCCACCCCAACTTTTGTCCCTACGATCGTTCCCGTTTCCGGAGGGTCGTTTATACAACAGGCCACACCCACCCCCGTTCCCACTTCATCGAACGGACAACCCACACAGACGGAAACGCCAACACGTACCACCCCCCCACTGTCACTGACACTCATCTTGCTGGGCATGTGCTGTATGTTCCTGATCCTCATCGGCATAGTTGTGCTCGGGTTTGTTGTGCGCAATCAAAACAAAAAGGATGGGAAAAATGGTTAAGCAAACCATAGCGCCGACCTCAAGATTTACTCCTTGGCGAATGACCAAAACTCTCATATGTTTTTTGATATTCGCATTGGTCTTTTCATCTGCCGTATCGGTTTCGCACCCTGCATCGGCGTTACAAACAGACGTTCCGCTGGATCAAGCCCTGGTCCTGGCCGGAGGCGAATCCACAAATCCGCGCTCGTATGACCCCGCCACGACCTATAGCTCTGGAGATAAACGAGTCTTCAGTGGGCTGGTCTCTTTCGACCCCAAATTAAATCTCACTCCCGATCTTGCTGAGCGCTGGAACGTCAGCCCGGATGGAACGGTATATACCTTCGCGCTGCGCCAGAATGCGAAATTCCACGATGGACGTCCCGTCACCGCGCAGGATGTGGTCTATTCATGGGAACGCGCCGCCAGCCCCGAACTTCAATCGGATACGGTGCTGACCTATCTCGGCGACATCGTCGGCGTGCAAGAGATGCATGATGGGAGCGCCGATCACATCAGCGGACTCAAGGTCATCGATGACCATACCCTTCAAGTAACCATTGACGCACCGAAGCCGTACTTCCTTTTGAAACTTACCTATGCCACCGCATTCGTCGTGGACAAAGCCAATGTGGAAAGCGGAGAAGAATGGTATCGCACACCCAATGGCACGGGTCCATATAAGCTTATTGAATGGACACGCTTCGAGCGCAAGGTGTACCAAGCCAATCAGGATTTCTATCTCGGCGCGCCAAGCATTCCCTATATTATTGTACAGTTGTATTCAGGCGATGCGCAACGATTATATGAGACCGGCGATATCGATATTACTGGCATCTATTCGGTGGATCGTTTCACTGATCCTACCGAGCCCATGAGCAAGGAACTGTTGACAGGCGTTAATCTTTGCACCAATTACGTTATCTTCGATACCACCCAGCCACCGTTTGACGATGTCAATGTCCGCAAGGCGTTCAGCATGGCATTCAATCGCCAGCAATATATTGATGTGGTGATGAATGGAAATGCCCTCCCAGCAATAGGTTTGTATCCGCCCGGCTTGCCCGGTTTCAATATTGCGTTGAAGGGTTTGCCTTATGATCCTGCTCAGGCGCGTGAGCTTCTCAAGAAATCCAAGTATGGCGGGCCGGAAGGATTGCCACCGATCGTCTTCACCAATTCTGGCATCGGTAGTTACATCAGCGCCGATGTGTCCGCCCTCGCCCAAATGTGGAAGCTCAACCTGGGCGTGAATATCACCGTCGAAAACATTGAATCGAATTTCTATCTCGATCAGTTATATTCGGGGCATCATGGTCAACTCTTCGATGGCGGTTGGTGTGCCGACTATCCCGATCCTGAAAATTTTGCAGATGTACTCTTCCACACCGGTTCACAACAGAACAATGGTGGATACTCGAACCACGAGCTGGATGCGTTGCTTGATCAAGCGCGTGTCGAACAGAATATAACTCAGCGCATCGCCATGTATCAACAAGCCGAGCAAATGCTCGTGGAGGATGCCGCGGCACTTTTCACGGTTCATTATTTGTCCTATCAATTGGTCAAGCCTTACGTGAAGGGATATGTTTTTACGCCGATCGATGTCCCCATTGAACGGTATATGTGGCTGGAAGGGAAGTGATTTCACCCTCACCCCTGCCCCTCTCCCAGTGGGAGAGGGGTTTTGCTATGGTCGCGCTTCGACTGCAAATTCGACGCGAGAAATTTTTCCTCCGATACTGGAGATGAGAAAATCAAATGGGATGCTGCCACCCGCGGCAAGTCCCTTGTCCCATTCCCACCGGCGGACTCCGATCACGCGTCCAGCTTCGTCATAGGCGGTTCCCGCCACCCAAACCTGATACGCATCCCTATCCTGGCTCTGCGACACCACCACCCCGCTGACTTGTGCACTACGCCCATCTGCATCGACTTGAACGAGGGTATTGTTAATCGTCGCAGGGATATAGCGTTCATCGTCAGGTAATAAACGGATCGCGGTCAGTACCTGCACCTGTGGTTTTGCATTGAATGGAATTTCCGGAGGAAAAAACACAATCAGAGGCAACGAAGTATCTGGGGGGAGAATGTTCAACGGCAGCAACGCAGTTTGGCTGGCAAGTGAAAGTTGATTCGAATCAACCAATGTCACCTGTGCGCTGACGTTTTCCATGAACTCGGGGAAGTCATTGTGTACAAGGACAAAGCACCACATTCCCCTGTCTGCTGTAGGATAACATTCGATCCGCTGGACAGTGAAGGGGGCAGGCGTTGGCGTTGGCTCTCCCGATGGGTTATCGGGATTACTGGGAATCTTGATCACCTGCCCGATGGACATGGTGTTGGGAGAGATCTCCGGGTTTGCAGATTGCAGGTCATCCATAGAGACACCGAACTTAAGGGCAATGCTGCTGATGGTGTCACCTGATTTGACAGTATAGGTAAAAGGTGTCGGGCTGGGAAGAGGTGTCTCTGCGGCAACCAGCCCATCGGGAGTCTGACTCGGGCTTTGGGTGGAAGTGGCAAATGGAATCAAGTTCCCGCCTTGGGGCGCAGATGCCGTCGGTTGAGGGGCGCAAGCATTCAAACTAAAAGGAAGAAGCAAAAGGAATAACGCAAAAGGGCGGAAGGATGAATTGTTTTGCATGAGAAGATTATAATTGCAGAAAATTTCTGGAGGAGCAATGGAATATCGTCATTTGGGAAAGGCAGGGATTCGCGTCAGCGAACTCTCTTTTGGTTCGTGGGTCACGTTCCATAACCAGGCAGGGGTCAAAGCGGCTGTTGAGATGATGGCGGCGGCATACGATGCCGGGGTCAACTTCTTCGATAACGCGGAAGTATATGCGGGCGGTAAATCGGAAGAGGTGATGGGCGCCGCGCTTAAACAGTTGAAATGGCGTCGAAGCAGCTATCTGGTCTCGACCAAGATCTATTGGGGATTAAACGATGGAGTCAATGAGAAGAATACATTGAACCGCAAGCGACTGATCGAGGGGATTAACGGCTCGCTCGAACGACTCCAGTTGGACTATGTAGACCTGCTCTACTGCCACCGTCCCGACAAGACCACGCCCATCGAAGAAACTGTGTGGGCGATGCACAACATTATTGAATGGGGTAAGGCAATGTATTGGGGCACATCGGAATGGTCCGCGGCAGAGATCGTGGCCGCGATCGAGATCGCGGAACGTCATCACCTGCACAAGCCAATCGTCGAACAACCGCAATATAATTTGTTTGAGCGCAAGCGTTTTTCGAATGAATATGTGCGCATGTACAGGGAATATGGGTATGGCTCAACGATCTGGAGTCCATTGGCTTCAGGGCTGTTGACCGGTAAGTATAGCAAGGGTATTCCCCAGGAAAGCCGGGCTGCGCTCAAGGGATACGATTGGCTGCAAGAGGATGTCACAAACAAGGACAGGCTGGCAAAAGTCCAGGGATTGGAGCCGATCGCCAACGACCTCGGCTGTACACTTTCGCAACTGGCGCTTGCATGGTGCTTGAAGAATCCGTATGTGAGCACGGTCATCACGGGTGCGAGCCGTGTGGAACAGGTGCACGAAAATATGAAGGCGAGCGAAGTTGTATCGAAACTCACGCCCGAGATATTGAAACAGATCGATGTGATATTTGGTGTTACACAGGAAGATGATGAAGATTAAGTGAACTGCCCGGCAGACATCTGCCGGGCAGTTTTTTGTTTTCGGTTAACAACGTCAGCTTATTTTTCAGGTGCGCCTGCATCGATCCATTGCTTGATGATTCCCAATTCTTCAGCAGTTAAGTTTGCGAAGTGCTTGCCTGTGCTTTGGATTTGGTAAAGGAGGCTTTCTGTCGAGTTCCCGGCCACAATTACTGGACCTTTTGAACTGCCTTTCATGATGCCTTCATATGTGAGCATATTTAAACCAGCTGTAGCAAGATCACCATGGCACGCAGCACACTTTGTCGTCACTAGCGGACCCACGTAATTATCGTAGGTCGGGGCACCGGTCAATGCAGGTACTTCGGCAGTGGGCTCAGGAGGGGGTAGTTGGGACTTAAGAATCTCGCGCAACTTGGGAGCATCAAATCCCGCGTACGTGTACACATTCCCATGACAAGCCGAGTTGGAACAGAACGAAGTGTTGCTCGTACCACCGGGATCATCCATGGTATGGCAGGCTGCGCACGAGGCACCGAATGCCTGATTGTGCAGGCTGATCCAGTTCGGGTTGAGGTGCGATTCGGGTTCGAGTCCGCTGCTAATTTCAATCTTGGTCACAAAATCTTCAGCACCTTTCACCATCGGGATCGAGTGGCAGACGTTACATTCGAGGCGAATCGCCTGCTTATTTGCATCCAAATGTTTGCCGTCGTGACAACGGAAACAACCGGGTGAGTTGATATGTCCCAGGTTGTTTGGATAGGTGGTCCAGTCGATTTGTTGATCGTGGAAAACCGTGCGGTCATAAATATCTTTCAGTGTCTGGAGCGCAGCCTTGATCTGGTCGCCATGGCCGATATAGTAGTCCGTGCCCTTGTAATAGGTTTCCAGTTCGTCGATCGCAGCAAAGGCATCCTCACGTGACGCATATTTAACAGACATCACTTCCACAGCCTTCTTGTGGAACACGGGAATCTCCGGGCTGATCTGTCCGCGTGACATGGCCAGGTCGATGGATTCCTGCGGGAAGGAAAATTTGTGCGTGATCCGGTTATGACAGGTCAGACAATCCATTGTGATGAGCTTGCTCTCATCAAGGGTAGAAGTATTGAATCCTGATTCCACATCCACATATTCGGTTGTGGACCCATCGTCATTGTAGACACGAACGTAGGGAATGTTCTGGTCAAGTTCATCTGTAGAGTAATACTCCACTTTGTTGACAATATGCCAGTGAATGCCACGTCCCAGTCCTTCGCGCTTCGCACCGCCGCCCGTTTTGAGAATCAGGTAGATACTGGTCTGTGTATTATGCAGATCATCCGCAAAACGAGAAATGGAACGCAAGCTGTCGTCTGAGAACGTCTCAGGTTGATGGCATTTCTCACAGGTATCACGCGCCGGGCGCAAGGCTTTGGCGCGAATGGGATATTCATACAGTTTAAAGACTTCGTAATAGGTTTCCTTGATACCCTGTGTCTTTCGCGTGAGTTGACTCACGAAAGAGGCTCGCCCAATATGGCATTCCTCACAGGTGACATTGGCATGCGGGGACTGTTTGTAAGCCGTATTCTGTGGAGGCATGGTATGACAGGCCGTTCCACAGAATGTTGGTGAATTCGTATACTCCCACCCATAGATCCCCCCGGCAACCAGAATCAAGGTCAACACACCCAGAACAGCATACGGCAAGATCAAAACCCAGCGTGGCGAGTCAGGTGACGGAAAGAAAAACCTTGCAAGACGCTCCCGCAACTTCTTCATGATGCCTCCGATGGTATGTAGTTTGACGAATTGTTTTGTCGGTTAAAACAGACAAGGTGTAGAAAAGATTCTACACCTTGTTCAAGATTTACTTTTCGAGTGCGCCAGCGTTGATCCACTCAATGATTTGGGCGATCTCTTCGGGTGATAATTGACCGGGATGTCCGCCTGCCTGCTGTTTCTTGACTAACAGGCTGTTCGCGGCATCACCCGGGATGATCACAGCACCGGAATTGCCGCCTTTAAGCGCATCTGCATACGTGGAAAGGTTCAAGCCAGCCAATGCTCCCGCCCCATGACAGGCAGCGCACTTCGTTTGGAAGATCGCGCCGATGGCGTTATCCCACGTCAGGGAGGAAGAGGGAACCGCAGGCGTTGTATCCGTTCCAGGCGTACCGGCCGTGGCGGTGGCGCTTGGAAGCGGGGTTTCAGTTGGAGGCAGGGTTGGCGTTTGTGTAGGGGCTGGAGTAGCTGTCTGCGGAACATATACTTCGACGGTTGGCACTTGCCGTTCAACGGTTGTCAGGGCGGTATTTTCCGCGTTGACAAATCCATACACGCCGCCCAGCATAAAGACCGCCAATACTGCAGCAATCGGGAAATAGACCCGCTGTCGTTTACGAAGGTCGACCGGGTCAACGGGACGATCATGAATGCCAGCTTTGATGTCCGCCAGTTCCAAAGGATGTTCATGAAGCATTTCCTCTTCGGACATCTTGCCCGTGAACATGGACTTGTTGAAACGCTTGATATGAACGCCATACATATGCCAGATAATGATGGCGAGAACGGCAAGCAACGCCTCTCCTCCGTGAGCAGCCTTCGCCGCGGGGATGGCTTCGCCGGGCAGGAATTTCACCGTGGAGATCGGATTCCACATCATGAAGCCAGTCGCTCCCATGACAATGGCTCCCCAGACGAACGCCCAGTATTCCATCTTCTCTTCAAAGGTATAGCGTCCCATTTGCGGGAAGGTCTTGGAAAAGCCGAGGTTATACATCAACGCCTGCCAGCCGTCCTTGATATCCTGAATGCTGGGCAGCATACTCAACCGTGTGCGGCGGACATAGGCCATATACCCAAAGACAAGGATGTGCCACGCGGTACCCAGCATCATGACGACAGCTGCAAAGTGATGGATGGCACGAAGATTTTCAATACCACCCAGAAGTCCCACAAAGGCAATGGAAATGGGCGCACCGGAAAATTTCTGCGGCAAACCTGTAAGCCCAAGCGTGGTAAACGACAGCAACATCGTCAAGTGTTCAATGCGGCGGGCAAGCGGGAAACGCTCATAGGTACGTGGGGTGTGCTCGCTCATTTCTCTGCCTCTTCTTCTGAAGTTTCCGACTCGTTTTTCACCGGCTTTGGACGTGCAATGAATCGACGGTAGACATCGGTAAGAACATAAAAGGACATGCCTCCGAGAACAGCGGGAATGAAGAATTTATAGAACAGGTTTACGTAATACACCATGGGGAACACATCCGGGCTGGGCTCGTAGTGACTCATCCATGCATCTGTAAAAGTGGACGTGGTCGCATCAGGATGACATTGCTGACACTTTACCAGAAGATTCTTCTTGAAGGCTATGCCCGCCTGAGGGTCATCGGGTCGCATAATATCGTGAACGCCGTGACAGTCGGTACAAACTGGTTTGTTCGTTGGCTGATCGGGGTAATTCTTCTCGAACATTTGCACTGTTGTGCCATGAAAATCTGCAACGTATGTAGATAACACATTCGTTGAGATGCCATATTGCTTCATGATGGTTTCATTGGTATGGCAATTTGCGCACAGAGAAGGTACGCTGTTACGGAATGTGGCAGATGTAGGATTCTTGATGTTATGCACCCCATGACAATCTATACAAGTGGGAACATATTGATTGCCTTCCTCGGTTAATGCTGCACCATGGACGCTCTTCTTATAGGTTTCAAAAATCGAGCTGTGACACTTGGCACAGGTCTGCGGGATGACGAGCCGTGCGCCCAACAGAAGTTCACCCGTCTTCTTATCGGTCAGTCGTGTCTGCGTGTGTGGGTTATGGCAATCGGTACAAACGGCAGCGTTGTTATTCCCAGCCGCGAGAGCGGTCTGATGAACGCTGTCCAATACTTTCTGGTATTGTTCGTTGTGGCATTGCTGGCAGGTGGGATACATCTCAAGCGAAAAATCGCGTGGGCTGCTTGCCGTCACCTCAGGATGAGGGAAACCTGTGATATTGGTGTGACAATCTACACAGGCAACAGCCTCAGCTCCATGCACAGACGCTTCGAACTTTGTGCTATCAATTGTCAATGCCAACGGTTGTCCGCCAATTTCGACACTCATCCCTTCCTGTTGGTGGCAGGCTAGGCAGGTCTCATTCGATGGCGTTTTGCCTTGCATTCGAGGCGCAGCCGCCACAGAGATTGGCTGGGCAAATGTCAACACAGACAGGAGGATCAAAACTCCCAGCGCAATGGCCGCCAACCCGTACTGAAATGTGTGCATCTTGAACCATTTGTTCATTGCACGCTCCTCATTAAGAAAGATGCGAATTTTCAGATTATACAGTGAAATTACCCACTTTTTTACGTGGGGTAAGTGCCCCAATTTTACGTAGGGCTGTCATAGTTTCACAGTGAGTAATATCACGGAAACCGCATGATTTGAGTAGAATTATCCAATCTATTTATAACGCATGTATGAATAGGACAAATTTGGGCAGTTTCCATGACATTTATCAGACGCCCTTCTCAGTGATTATTAATCTCCACATGTACAATAGTAAAAACGTACTAGTACATTATTTTTTGCTCATTCTATACCGGAGGAAGATATGCAGTTCAACAAGTTCGTGTTTGGCGGCGTACTCATTTTGGGTGCTGTCGTCTTTTTAATTTGGAGTTCCACCGCATCCACTCAGGAATATTTTATGACCGTGGATGAACTCAACGCCAAAGGATCCAGTGTTGTGGATAAGAACCTGCGTCTTTCCGGTGCAGTGATCGGCGACACGATTCAATATGACGCCCAAACGTTGACTCTCAGTTTCGATGTTGCTCACGTCCCAGGCGACAACTCCGAGCTTGAAACAGAAGGCGGACTTGCCGAAGCCCTCCACCAGGCGGTCATTGATCCCACCCGCTCCCGTGTGAAGGTCATCTATGTGGGTCCGAAGCCCGATCTCCTGCGCAATGAAGCACAGGCGATCATGACTGGTCACATGGGTGAGGATGGCGTTTTCTATGCAGAGGAGCTTCTGCTCAAGTGCCCCACTCGTTACGAAGAAGCCGTGCCCGATCAGGCTGGATAAGAAAAATAAACCCTAAAGGTACTTTTACCTTTAGGGTTTTTGCCGCTTTTTCACCATGTGCAAAACATTTAAAGTAAGCTACAGTAAGAATTTAATTTTGGTTTGGTGTCCCGCGGCGTTACGTAATCGAAGGAGTTTCCATGATCGCTAACTTCGGATTTGGTGTTTTAGTCGTTTCATTTTTGGTAACGCTCTATAGCGTGTTCGCTGCCATTTATGGGGAGCGGACAAAAAATCCATCCATGGTGGAAAGCGCACGCCGTGCCATGTTGTTGACTTGGCCGCTTCTAACATTGACCGCCGGTGTCCTGATCTATCTTTTGGTCAATAATCACTACGAAGTGCAATTCGTTTATGAAGTGACAAGCCGCAGTATGCCTACATATCTAAAGATCACTGCATGGTGGGGTGGACAATCTGGCTCATTGCTCTTTTGGTCATGGCTGATGTCGGCATTCGCCTCGCTTGTCACGCTG
>CAZKSG010000111.1:12149-14583 GCA_964555335.1 uncultured Anaerolinea sp. | reverse complement strand
GATCGGCATTGTGGAGCAGGAACCGTTCCTGTTCAGCCGCTCGATCCGCGAGAACATTACCTACGGTGTCGGACGGGATGTCTCACAGGAGGAAGTGGAACGTGCTGCCAGGGCAGCCGCTGTGCATGATGTGATCCTTACGTTTCCAGATGGATATGACACACTGGTCGGCGAGAAAGGCGTCACTCTCTCCGGCGGACAGAAACAGCGAGTTACCATCGCACGCACTTTGCTGAAGAACCCACGTATTCTGATTCTGGATGATTCGACATCGTCTGTCGATACCGAAACTGAAGCCGAGATCCGCGGTGCACTGAATGATCTTATGGAGAACCGCACCACCTTCATCATCGCCCATCGTATCCAGTCGGTGATGGTCGCTGATCTGATCCTGGTATTGGATAAAGGCGAAGTCATCCAGACGGGAACACACGAGGAACTCGTTGCCCAAAAGGACGGCATGTATCGCCGGATTTACGATATTCAGACCAGGATCGACGAAGAGTTGGAAATGGAAATATCGCGCGTCAATTGATTTTGTAGAGGCATGTCTGAGACATGCCTCTACAGGAGAACAAAATGTCTGAAGAACTTATCGAACTCGAAGAAGAAGAATATACATCCCAGCTCACGGCGCCTGTTTTCAAGCGCATCGTATCGCTGCTCAAACCGCATTGGAAATGGGTCGTGGGATTTTTGATCACGATCATGCTTACGTCCGTGATGGATGCCTACTTTACGTATCTCAGCAAACAGATCGTCGACACAGGGATCACGTTGAAGGACAAGCCCGCCTTGATACGTATTGCGACGATCTACGGCATTTTACAGATCCTGCAAGCCGGGTTCGTATTCACGTTTATTTACCTGGCGGGTGTTTTGGGCGAACGCGTGCAATACGATCTGCGCAAGATGCTCTTCAACCATCTGCAGGACCTGTCGCTATCGTACTATGCCCAGAACGCGGTGGGACGACTGATCGCCCGCGTTACATCGGATACAGGACGTGTATCTGAATTGCTCACCTGGGGTGTGGTCGATACCACATGGTCGCTGATGAACATCACCACATCGGTGATCTTTATGGCCATCATCAACTGGAAACTGGCCCTCATCGTCTTCACGATCATCCCCATCATGATCTATATTGCGATCCAGTTCCGCAAGAAGATCCTGGTCCAGTACCGCATCTCGCGCCGCACGAACTCCAAGATCACAGGTGCCTATAACGAGAACTTCCAGGGCGTGCGCGTGGTCAAGGCACTGTTGCGCGAAGATGAAAATACAAAAGAATTCCAGCAGCTCACTTCAAAGATGTATCATGCCTCCTATCGAGCTGCATGGCTCTCTGCGCTTTTCCTGCCCACTGTGCAGATCATCACCGCGGTGGCGCTCGGGCTCATTGTTGGATATGGCGGCAAGCAGATCACGCTGGGATTGATGACCATCGGTGGCATCCAGGCATTCGTTTCATATCTCACGTTTATGATGTGGCCGATCCAGGAGTTCGCGCGTGTCTACGCGGAGATGCAGCATTCCATTGCGTCGGCTGAGAGAATCTTCAAGTTGGTTGATACTCCGGCCGAGGTCCATGACCGCCCTGATGCCATCGAAGCGAAGACATTGATGGGCGAGATCGAGTTCGAACATGTGAACTTCTATTATGAGGATCGCAAACCTGTCCTCACGGACTTCTCGCTGAAGGTTCAGCCTGGTGAAATGATCGCTCTTGTCGGCCCAACCGGCGGCGGCAAATCTACCATTGTGAATCTGCTCTGTCGTTTCTATGAGCCCACCGAAGGGACCATTCGAATCAACGGGCATGACTATTTGGACTACCAGCTCGCTTCGATCCACAGCCGCATCGGCATCGTACTTCAGACGCCGCATCTCTTCTCTGGCAGCGTCCGGGACAACATCCGTTATGGACGGTTGGATGCCAGTGACGATGAGATTATGGACGCAGCCAAGATCGCGGGTGCGCATGACTTCATTGTCACGCTTGAAAAAGGCTATGACCAGAATGTGGGTGAAGGCGGGAACCTGTTGTCTGTCGGCCAGAAGCAGTTGATCAGTCTCGCGCGAGCCGTGCTGGCTCGACCCGAGCTGTTCATCATGGACGAGGCGACGTCGTCGGTCGATACGTTGACCGAGGCGCTTATCCAGCGCGGAATGGAAGCATTGATGAAGGGACGTACTTCATTCGTCATTGCTCACCGCCTCTCCACCATTCGACGTGCCAATCGGATTCTCGTCATCGAGAATGGTCGCATCGCCGAACAAGGCACGCATGCAGAACTGCTGAAGCTTGGCGGACATTACTATCGTCTGTACACGCAGCAATTCCGTCATGAATTGGAAACACAATATGGACTCGCGGAAGCCGTAGGCAAACAGGTAAAGGAAGAAGCCCCAGAAGCACTGGCGGCTGACT
>CAZKSG010000111.1:0-12049 GCA_964555335.1 uncultured Anaerolinea sp. | reverse complement strand
TGTCTGCTTAGATGAAATAAAGATGCATTTTATAAGGTCAAGAGATGAACAAGGAAAACATACTCGTACAATATGATAAAGATCTGCGTCTGCGAATTGCATATCCGGAGGCGCGTAGAGAAATTACCAGGGACGTGGTCCGCATCATTCGTAAGGCACCCGGGATGAACCTGGTGGCGTTCACGTTCGCCAATGAATCAAAACTACATGATGTGATCCACCGCGAGGTGGAATATTTTGGACCGATGGAGCAGCCGTTCACGTGGAAAGTCTACGATCACGACCTGCTGCCCGACCTGAAGGATGAACTGGCGTCACATGGCTTCAAGCCAGATAACGACCCCGCCAAGGTGATGGTCTTCGATGCACAGGTCTCTTCTTCGAGATTGTTCGAACCGGTGACGGCCGATATCCGCCGCATCACGGATGCGGATGGACTGAAGGATGTTGTTCAGGTGTTGGATGCTGTCTGGGGTGGGCACAATGCCTGGGTCTATGACAGGCTCGGCGGGCATCTCAAGATCAAGGACTACTTGAGTGTGTATGCAGCATATGTGGATAACCAACCCGCATCCATCGCTTGGACCTACTTCCCCACCGGGCAGTTTGCCACATTATTTGCTGGTTCTACCATTAAGGAATATCGTAATCAGGGGCTATATACGAATTTACTGGCTACGCGCATCCAGGAGATACGAGAGCGTGGATACCACTATGCCATTGTAGAGACTGGCGATATGAGCGGACCCATCGTTGAGAAGCACGGTTTCCAGCATCTGACAACCGTATATGACTTTGAATGGGTCAAAAGTTAAATCGAAAGTGAAATTAAAAAACGTCATTGCGAGCCGTGGGCTCGCAATGACGTTTCATAACTACCACCCTGCCCTGCCTCATTTTTATGGGCTGAGAAAATGAGGCAGGGCGTTTTCTAGCTCTTCAAAAACCGAACGCAGTTTCACCCCTGGTCACAACCCGTGTCCGGAGCGATCGTGTTTACTGTTATAGGGTCTCAAGTATTCCATCGTATACCCAGTCACCAGCCAGGCAAACCCGGCAAGCAGGATCGAGACCAGCCATTTTAGTAATGTAACCATGTTGCGCTCCTTATGGGTCGGATCAGTATGGATACATGACGCAGGGATGGAAAAAAGATACAGAAGAAAGATTAGAGTTTTACAATGACACTACACTATGTGCATCAAAACCTGGATCAATACTTGTGCCAGCAGGATCTTGAAGATCAAAGCGACCGGATACGTACTGGCGTACGACAAGGCCGGCAGGTCGGTTTCGGTCTGGTTGCTGGCGGCGGATAATGCAGGCGGGTTGGTCATGGCTGCTGTGAGCGACCCCATGGCGGCCAGCAGGTTCAGCCTGTAGAACTTCACCATGACAACAAGCCCGGCAAGAGCAGAAAGAGTTGTGATGGCAGCACCGGTCAGCAACAGCAGCCAACCCTGGTCTTTAAGCACTTCCACAAGATGAGCGCCAGCATTTGTCCCAGCTCCGGCGAGGAAGAGCATCAGCCCCAGTTCGCGGGTCAGGTTCTTCGCCGCGGGTGGAACGTAGAGTTGGAAGGGGCCGATCCTTCCAAAGTGACCGATCAACAGGCTGGTGATGAAGACGCCCCCGGCCATCCCCAATTTAATCGTGACGCCCTGCCCTACCGGCACGGGGATCAACCCAACAAGCACGCCTGCAAGCAGTCCGCTCAAATACGGGACCATGCTGGTCTCCATCGCCTTGCGCGGTGAGCCCTGGGCACGGCGTACGAATTCTTCGACTGCACTCTTCTCCCCCACCACGCGGATCCCGTCACCGCGTTCGAGCGAGACATTTCCGTGCGGCACGATCTCCAGCCCCTGACGGCGAATGCGGGTAATGACCACCGTGAATTGTTCCCAAACGCGCATCTGTGCCAGTGTCCTGCCGGTAAGCGACTCGTCCATCACTTCCACATCCACGCTCAATACTTCGGCATTGACATCCATACGTTCGTACGACTCCTCACCGAGCAGCAGGCGCAGCTTATCGAGTTCCTCCTGCGGACCTACCGCCATGACCAGGTCACCGATATGAACGACCGACTCTGGTTTGGCAGCATTGACCTTGTCATCATGTTTGATGCGTGAGATGTTGACGTGCGCCAGCCGCCGTGGGTTGATTTCAGCGACCGTTCTACCCTCGATATTGGGGTTGGTCACGCGATAGACGCGCGCTTGCAAACCGGGCGTTTCGATGGCTTTCTCTGCCAGCCAGAGCTTCTCCTCGTTCTTCACCGGACGTCTGAGCAGCTTCGGCATGAATTGAATGAGCAAGACCATGCCGATCATGCTGAACGGATAGGCAACGCCGTATCCCACCGAAGCCAGTGGAGCGGCATCGGGCAGGAGGCGGTTGAGCGTGTCGATGGCGGCAGCGAGGGCCGGCGTGCAGGTCAACGCCCCGGCGTAGAGTCCTGCAGCCAGGGCAGGCGGAAGATGCAGCAATTTGCCGAAGAGTGCAGTGAGCAGTGCACCCGTCCCCACGACAACCAAAGCAAGAACCACGAACTGAATGCCGCGTTTACGGAATGTACGGAAGAAACTGGGGCCCGCACTCAACCCCACCGAGTACACAAACAGCAGCAAGCCCAGGTCCATGACCTCTTTGGGCACACTCATGCCATAATGCCCAAAGACAAGCGCCACAAACAAAACGCCCGCTGTACCGAGTGAGATACCGCGCCAAGACCAGTGACCGATCCATGCACCAAGGGTCAGGATGGCGAAAAGGGTGAACATTTCTTCTGTAAATGGATTCATGCGAAGGGTTCCCGCCGCTGATGTTACCGCAGAACATGGATGATGATTGTCATATTGTAGGAACGACTCTGTACCCAAACCACTGACCCTACAAGGCGCTCCCTGGAGCCGCTGCTACTTTAGCCCTGCAACGATTTTTTAAGCAAAAAAGACCATCAAATTGCTGTACACTACTCATGGAGTGGATTCGTGAAATCTTTAGTCAAGGAGGAATCGATGTCTGCGAAACGCTTCATTCAACTGTGTCTCATTTTGGTCCTATCCCTGGTCAGCCTGGCAGGGACAAGCACCGCTGCTGCCGCATCCTGGTGCGGGGGCACGTACACGGTCCAGCGCGGCGACTGGCTGGCACGCATCGCCCGCAACTGCGGCGTGACGCTCGCCGATCTGCGAGCCGCCAACCCCTGGACGTATTCATCGCCCTATATCTACCCGGGGCAGATCCTGATCGTTCCCGGCGGATATGTGGAACCAGATGACGGAAATTGGGGTGGATACTGCGGTCCCTCGTGGGACGCCTATGGCAGCTATTGGGTTGTCTGCCGCGGCGATACACTTGGACGGATCGCCCGCTATTATGGGCTGAGCTGGCGTACCCTTCAATGGGATAACGATATCCGCAATCCCAACCTGATCTATCCAGGGCAGATCATCCGACCTTAAGTTCTTTGTAACGATGAACTTGAAACGATGAAAACCATCACTACATTTAAGTAGCGATGGCTTTTGTCGTTGGATAACAGCATATGCCAAATTAGGGGGCGTTTCGGTCGCAAATCGCGCTTTCTCAAGATAACATCCAAAGACCGTTCCAAGCCGATTACAATCAAGCCGATGTACATTCATCTGGTCACACATAGTGCGTTCTCTCTGCAGGAGGGGCTGTGTACACCCACCGAGTTGGTACAGATGGCACAGGCACAGGGTATGCCAGCCCTGGGGTTGACCGACCACAACCTTCTCACCGGAACGATCGAGTTTGTACAAGCCTGCAGAGAAAGCGGGATTCAGCCAGTCATCGGTCTTGAGATCGATCTGCAAAGCAGACCCATCCATTTGCTCGCGACCAGTATCGAAGGGTGGTCCAACCTTTGCCGGTTGAGCAGTCGCATCGCCCTTCGAGAGAATCCCCAAACTCCATGTTCGCTGGAGGAGCTTGCTTCCTATTCCAGCGGGCTGATCGCCTTGAGCGACCAACCCGAATCGCTCTACGATATTTTCCCAAAGCGGCTCTATGTAAATATGCACGACCCACAGCGTGCAGAATCGGTATCGAACGTGGCACGCAGGCTTTCGCTGCCTACTGTAGCGACCCATCCGGTGTACTACCGCACTGCCGATCAATCCAAATTACAGCGCACGTTGAGCGCAGTACGCGTGAACAAGACCATTACGGCGTTGCCGAAGGATGCAGCCGCGCCGCCGGATGCGTACTTCACGAGCGCGCACGAGATGGAAGCCCATTATCGGGAATACCCGCAAGCACTGGCCGCCACCAGGGAGATCGCTGAACGCTGCGCGTTCGACCTTCCCATCGGCGTAGCACACATGCCAACCGTACCATTACCAGAGGGAGTCGGTGCGGCACAACACCTGCGTGAGAAAGCTACGCAAGGCGCCATCCGGCTATACGGAGAGATCACGCCAATCATTCAGGAACGACTGGACCATGAACTCGATATCATTTCCCGCATGGGCTTTGAGCCGGTCTTCCTGATCGTGGAGGAACTCCTCCGCTTCGCCAGGGAAAATGGCGTCCCCTACTCATCACGAGGCTCGGCAGCATCGTCATTGGTCGCGCATTGTCTCGAGATCACCAGTCCAGACCCGCTGCGGCTGAACCTGTATTTTGAACGTTTTCTCAATCCGGCCCGCACCACTCCTCCAGACATCGATACAGACCTTTGTTCGCGCAGAAGAGACCAGGTGATCAGGCATGTGTTCGATACCTATGGCGCAGAACGGGTCGCCATGGTTGGGACCATCAACCGCTATCGTCCTCGCTCTGCATTGGGCGACGTGGCAAAGGCCTATGGGCTGTCTCCATCCACTGTACGTGAATTGTGCAACCAACTCCCACACGCCTTCTGGGCGCGCTTTGAAAAAACCGCCGATGGTAAACCTGTCTCTCCATTTGCCGAATTGCGCGCCGCCTACCGGTCACAGGAATATCAAACGATCTTCGATGAAGCAGAAGCGATACTGGAACTGCCGCGCCATCTTTCCATGCATCCCGGCGGCATCATTGTTGCCCCCGGCAACCTGACCGATCTGGTGCCGGTCATGCGCTCCGGCGGAAAGGGCGTGATCATTACCCAACTCGATCTGGATGCCGTCGAAGCATTGGGGTTGGTCAAGATCGATCTGCTGGGCATTCGAGGACTTACCGTCCTCGGCGACGTGGCAGAATTTATCCATGCCAGCCAGCCGCAAGAGTTCATCGATAGGCTGGATGTACTCGATTCCACACCAGACAATGACATTCCCACTGCACAGCGAGTGGAACGGGGTGAGACCATCGGCTGTTTCCAGATCGAAAGCCCGGGCATGCGTGCCACCCTGCGCGAGATCCGTGCCCGCAGTGAAGATGACATTATGGCGGCGCTTGCCCTCTATCGTCCGGGTCCATTGAGCGGCGGGCTCAAGGATGCGTTCGTGCGCCGGTTCAAAGAACAGGAGCAGGTGCAGCACATCCACCCTGCGCTGGCTCCCATCCTGGAGGAGACCTTCGGCGTGATCTTGTACCAGGAGCAAGTGCTGCGCATCGCCAACGGGATCGCCGGCTTCGATCTTTCAGAAGCGGACCTGCTGCGCCGCGCCATGAGCCACTTCGACCCGGGCAAACGCATGCAGGAACTCCGACGCAAGTTTGTCGACCAGGCACAGCAGCGAAACGGGATTCCCACCGATACAGGCGAACGCATTTGGGAAATGATGGCGGCCTTTGCGGGGTATGGCTTCCCCAAAGCACATGCTGCCTCTTATGCGCGAGTTGCCTGGCGTTCAGCCTGGTGCAAGTCTCATTTTCCCGCTGAGTTCATGGCGGCTGTGCTTGCCAACTGGGGAGGCTACTACAGCCAGCGCGTCTATTTAAGTGAAGCACGCCGAATGGGATTGAAGGTGCGCCCACCTCATGTGAATCACTCACATGCCAATTTCGTGGTCGCCAACCCTGTTGAAACTCGTGAACCGACTCTGTTCATGGGGCTGGAACAGGTCAGGGAACTTACCCACCAGACGATTCAACCGATCATTCAAAATGCACCGTTCACATCGCTGGATGATTTTCTCACACGAGTGGATCCGCGTCCGCTGGAAGCTGAAAACCTGGCCAGGGTCGGTGCACTGGAAGGATTCGGCACGATCCCATCCATCTTGCAGCGATTGAAGCATGGCGGCTGGCAGAAAGATCAGATGAGCCTGTTCGCATGGACAGGTATTAATGAAGAAGACTGGTCTCTACAGCAGAAAATGGATGCGCAGACCGATCTGCTGGGCATCAGCATGGAAGTGCATCCGCTGGAACTGGTTGCGGAAACAATCCGCCAGGTGGGAGCCATCTCCACTGTGGATGCAGTTGACAAGGTGGGTCAGCGCGTGACCGTTGCCGGTATGCGCCAAACATCACACCGCAGCCACACGGCAACGGGCGACTTTATGCTGTTTCTCACGCTGGAGGATCAACAGGGAACTCTGGATGCAATCCTGTTCCCCAATGTGTACCGCACGTCCAAAAACCTATTCAACACGACCATCCCCCTCCTGGTGAGCGGCGTCATGGAAATGGACGGCGAACGCAGCGAGCCCTTTCTACGCGTGGAAAAAGTTCAAAGGATCTGAATACATATGAAGCCCAACATCCTCATCCGTGAAGCAGGACCTGAAGACGCCAGACGCATTGTTGAGTTGATCGGCCAGTTGGGATCGGACAGTGAAGTGAACGAGCCTTATGTGCTGTATTATCTCACCGGCACCGGGCGAGGTGTTCTGCTGGCACAACAGGAAGAGTGCATCTGTGGGCTGCTCAGTTATTCTGCACGGGCCGATTTGTTCCACGGCGGCGATTCGGTGATGATCGAAGAATTGATCGTGGATGAAACCGCGCGCGGGAAAGGCGTTGGCAGCGCTTTAATGGAAGCGCTGCTTCAACGTGCGCAAGCGATGAACTGCAAGGAACTCTGCCTGGCCGTAATGCCCGGGAACGAAGGCGCGATCCATTTTTACAAGCGGCATGGATTGGTGGAGGAAGCGCTGTTTTTGGAGAGACATTTTTGACCGGAGCCCGGCGTGGGCTTTGCTCTGTGAGTACGATGTCGCAAAGCTCTCTGCAAGAGCAATCCCCAAGTAATCATTGATCCTGCACCAAAAGAGAGGAACAAAACAAAAGGCACTTTCGATCGTGATCGAAAGTGCCTTTTGTTGGGGTAATAGTTATGCACCTTTTTCGGCAAGTTTTTTCTTGCGCTCGGCCAATTGCTGGTTGATCACTTCACGTCCAAGGACCTTGTCGATCTGTTCATCGAGGCTGGCTGCACGCAGTTCCGTGGCGGCACTTGCCTTATCCAATCGAGCATAGATACTCTGAGCGATACGACTGATATCCGTGTCGCCAGAACCGGTCAGGTCATCCAGGCTTTTGATAGTCTTGACCACGATCTCCTTGCTCTTTGCCAGTTCGAGCAGAGATTGGAGTTCGGTGCGTTGCTGGCGCATGGTTGCCAGGCGGCCATCCAGTTTGACGCGCGCATCCAGCAGCTTTTGATATTCCGCCTGCTGAGTGGCGATCTGTTGCTTATAGGTCTCGATCAAGTGCAGGGTGCTGTTGAGCTGGCTTTGGGTGGATGCCGCCGCCGTCTCATTATTTTCGGTGAGGAAGGCATCCACAGCGCGATCCAAGTCCCTGGACTTCTTTTCATGCTCATCCAGTTTGCGGCGAATGGACTTGATCTCCGCGCCTACCGTGGCAGCGGCATCTGCCAGGTTTTCGAGGTTATCCTCCACCTGGCGGATATACTGGTCGATCACCGCAAGGCTGTTCGCCTTGAGTGCCTGGTCAACCAATGCGTGCAGGTTGGCCGAGATCAGGGTTGAAACTTTATCAAGCAGGGTAGCCATTTTGTTCTCCTTTCATGGCAAATCAACGTGAGTCTGGGGTATTCAACGCTCTGCCGGTCAGCGAAGGACCGATCATCATCACGATCGCCGTGATGGTCTTTCCCGTTTGAGTAACAGCGAAAATATCGGCATAACCGACAGAAGCACAAGTTGAGATGTAATAAAACGAATCGACATAGGTTCGAACTTTCGGATTGACGCCTTTTTCAGCTTGATAAAAAGCCCAGGCAGCCAATCCCAGGAATTCAACGTTGGCTTCCAACGGATTGGCGTTGACCCAATCGAGGAAGCGCTTCTCGTATTCATCCTTTTGACCAAGCAGTGAAAATAGTTTCTCGCGCAGGTCAGGCTGCGAGATGCCCAGCCAGGTTTGCAGCATATCGGGTTCAGGCTCCGGCTTGGATCGCACCTGCCGCATTTGAGCGACAAGTTGGTCCAGCGCCTGTTCTTGTTCGGGTGTCAGAGTCATATTACTTATTCCATTCCCGACGGGCGGATAAAAGGTCTTCACGATGAGCGATCTGCTCTTCCCAGGCGGTCAATTCGGTATGCAGTTTTTCCGTTTGACGCGACAGGCTTTGCTGATCGCCAAGCAATTCCGATAAAGCTGTCACACTGCGCTCTCGATCTGTCAGGGCCAGGGCACGCCGCCGCAGGGCATCCAATTGTTCCTGCTGTTGATTGACCGCGGCGCGTACGTCGATGCTGTGCTGCTGAACAGATTTGGACAGATCTCCCAACTCCTGCGTATTTTTCTTTGCAGACTGAAGCTGTGCCAGGATCTCTCGCGCTTGCTCATCCTTCCCGGCCTGAACCGCCGCGTCTGCTGCCGCATCCAGAGATTGAACCTGCAACAACGACTCCTGCCAGGCTCGTTCGATCCGCTTTTGATGACTGAGGGCGTTGTTCAACTCCAGTCGCAAGACATCCACTTGACGTTGAGCATCGTCCAGTAATCCGTTCAGGCGTCCGGCAGTTGTTTCACCATCGAGCGCCTGGCGAACTTCCGTTACCTGCTCTTCGCCAAAGAGATCATTGGCAGCAGCCTTGAGCAACAGACGGATGCGTTGAGACAATTTCATCAGGTTTCTCCGCTGCCCTGCCCACTCAACTGAGCAAGCAGGGCAGACTGAGTCGTTATTTCACGGTTGCGCGCAAGTAGAGTTCTTCAAAAGGCAGGTCATTGAGCACGGGCAGATTCTCCAGGGCTTGCTGCGCCCTTTCGATCGTTGCCTTTTCCTTTTTCGAAGCCTTCTCACTCAAAGCCACCAGCACTTCACGAACACTTTGATTCTTGATGGCTTCCAGGTCCATTTTCTTTTCGATCATGGCGAGGATCTCAGGGATCAATTGGGCAACGTCTGCATTGGAGTTGGCAGCCGGTTGCGCCTCCCTGCCATCGTTACCATCGTTGCTGGTCAGTTGTAGTGGCTTGCCCGTGACCTTCTCAACCAGTTGCTTGCCAACTTCCTTGACCGGTTCCGGCGTGGCTTTGAGAACCTCACCGATTCCATCGGCAGCTGTAACCAAACGCAATAAGGCAGCGGCAGCGTTCGGGTCGCCGATCATCTTGATGTTCATCGAGGCAAGAGCAGAGCCGAGTGCCTGAGATTTGGCAATTTCGATACGCACCTGGGCATCGAGTTGCAGCTTGAGCAACTCCACACGCTGCGCCACGCCATCGTAGGCAGCCAGGGCTTCTGCTTTGGCTTTTTCCGATTCGGCTTCTGCCAAACCTCTTGCACGCACCGCTTCCGCTTCGCGCATGGCGGCCTCGGCTTTGGCTTTCAGAATATCCGCTTCGGCCAGACCGGTGGCAGATGCAGCAGCCTTGGCGGCTTCTGCGCGGAGTTTGGCAGCTTCCACTTCCGCCTGCGCTTGCACACGGACGGTTTCGGCTTGTTTCAAAGAAGCTTCCGCTTCGGCATTGGCCGTCTCTTTCAGGGCTTTGGCCTGTGCTTCAGCTTCACGTTGTTTACGCAGCGCCTCCAGCTCGATCTTGTTTTTCTGATCGATCATGGCCTTCTGAGCCTCACGCTCTGCTTCGATCACCTTGATCCTGGCTTCGCGGTTGGCGGTCTCGGTCGCCTGAACTGTGGTCACGGCCTGGGCAGCCTCTTCACGTTGGGCAGAAACGACCAGGCGATCTTTATCGGCAGCTTCACGCTTCTTCTGTTCGTTGGTCACAGCGATCTGGCGCTGCTGTTCAGCCAATTCAATGGCCTGGCGGCGTGCCACTTCAGTGGACATGACTTCCTGCTGCTTGCGTTCGTTCTGAATGGCAAGCTGCTGGTCGCGTTCGATCTCAGCCAATGCCACAGCGCGTTCCTTGGCAACGCGCGCCATTTCCGATTTTTGGTTTTCTTCGTATTCACTGCGCTCCGCAAGCGCCTTCTCGGTCGCTTGAATCGTGCGGACTTCGCGTCCCTGGGTGGCGGTTACCAGCGCCAGTTGTCGTTCGAGTTCCAGGCGGGAAGTAGCTGCTTCGGTATCGCGCTGCTTGATCTCCACTTCAGCCTTGCGTTCGATGTCGTTGCGTTCGCGCAACGCCTGCGAAATGACCTGCGCATTGGCGCGAGCCACCTGCGCACCGAAGACGTCATCGGTACCAAAGGAACCCTGGCGGGCAGCACGAAGGGTCAGGATGGAAACAGACTCAAGGACCAGGCCGTTCTCTTCCAGGTCCGTTTTGAGGCGATTCTGCACTTCCTGAATGAACTTTTCGCGTTCCTGGTGCAGGCTCATCAGTGTGAACGAAGCAGCCACGTCACGCAGGGCGCCGTCCAGCTTGGCATCGACCAGTTGCTTGACCGCATTCGAGTCGACCTGCTTCCCACCGATGGTGCGAGCCGCATCGATGATGCCATCCACGGTCGGGTTGACCTTGATGTAGAAGATGGCTTTGATATCGGCATACTGCGGGTCCTTGGTGAGCAGCGCATTGTTCTCGGTGCGTTCGATCTCGATCGCCATCGTGCCCAGATCGACCCAGGTGATTTCATGAATGGTTTTGAATACCCAGGCACCACCATTCATAACAACTTTCGGCGGCGTGTTGGGACGTGTGCCCAGACCACCGGTGCGGACAAACGCGCGGTTGGCAGGGGTCTTGACATACGCCTTCATGATCGAAAGGAAAAGCACCATCCCGATCAAAATGACGGCGGCAATGCCAAAGATAGTGTAAAGAGCGAACAGTTGCATGGAAACCTCCAGAAATATGTACCGGGTTGAGAGTTGAGTGATCTCAGGAATTACCGGCGAGTGACAAGATAACGTCGTTGCGTGCTGTCATACGACAGGAGAATGACAGAGTCGCCGCGTGGGATGGGCGGTTCATCTTCCGTGACGGCAAACAGGCTGATCAATGTGCCGCCATCATCCCGCAGATGGACCATGCCATAGCGACCATCCACAAAGGGGCTGATCACGGTTCCGGGCCTGCCCACCAGCGCCTGTGCACGAGTGGCGGTCGTGCTGACCGGAGGCAGAACCCGTCCGATCAAACGGGTAACCCGCGAGGTGACCAGGCTGCCCACCGCCAGACTCACGAAGAACGTGGCCAGTAAAAGCAATCCGGGAAAAAACCCCAGAACGCCCATGGCCAGCCCGTTCAGGATCCAGCCCAGCAAGCCGGTCGTCATCAGAACGATCAGGATCACCACCATCAAGGGTGCCTTGCCGATGCCGATAAACGCCAGCCAGGAAAAGCCTGAAAGCGCTTCGTGATTCACGTCGTGACTGACGTCGTGGTCGATATCGTGGTCAAAATCGTGATCGATATCATGAGCTATATCCATGTCTGCATCGACATCCGCGTCAACATCTGCGTCCACATCGGCATCAAGGTCGCCATCTACATCCACGTCGGCATCCGCGTCTGCATCGCCATCATGGCTGAGTCCAAAAAGCTGCAAGCCAGCCAGGACCAGGCCGAGCCCCAACATCAATGTAAATGGCAGGTTGTACCAGGCGATCAAAAATGTCCAAAAAGATTCATTCATGTAAGCTCCCTTGCCTGAAGGATGATGTACTGGACCCTAGTTAACGTCAATAATGGATAACGATTCTTTGTCATGCTCCCGAAGGACACCGCTTCGGGACGGTGTGAGGGGCGTTCTTTGCCC
>CAZKSG010000110.1:0-14586 GCA_964555335.1 uncultured Anaerolinea sp. | reverse complement strand
ATTACATGGTCGGGACCATTAATTCGCAGCCGAACCCCTTCCAGTATATTCCACAGAAACTCTCGCGAGCCGTAGTAGTGGATTCCAGCAACACAGTATTTTCAGACACGCGCTATCATTATGATGGGGTGTTGGGTACATTTCCGACGACCGGGGAGACAGTCCTTGTTCGAAGGCTGACTGGCACTCAACAGCAACAGAATTCAGATACCCTCACCACATACGATAAATATGGACACGTCACATCAACTGTAATGTACCAGAGTTATCACCAGGATGGAACATTTCCATCTGGGGATTGTGCATTGCTTGACAAGACCTGTGCCAAGACAATCACAATCCACGATTCTAGTGTGGACCCGAATCTGATTTATCCTTCAAGCAGTGTGGATCCCTTTGGACATGTAACAAGTGTAAAATACCTGTATACGCTTGGTGTGTCTTATGAGACTATCGATCCGAATCTATGGGTCACTCAGACTACCTATGATGGATTGGGAAGAACGCTGTCGGTCACACCTCCTGGTCTGGACCAGGCAGGCACAGTCTATATCTACCCCCCATTACAGCCAGATGGCACCATCGCGGTACCTCATTCCGTCGAGATGCAAATACTGGATACGATTGCTGGACTGTATCGTTCAGTATGGGGAATTTACGATGGCGCTGGACGGATGATTCAAACGCAGGTAGATGCGGGCAATTCACTTTTGGTCACCACTTCGGTGTACGGACCGCAAGGACTTGTGCAGCAGCAAAGCCTACCCTACTATGAAACGGCCGCGGGCGGAAACTATACCTTTACGTTAGGGTCCCAACTCACTACCACGGAATACGATGTACTGGGGCGGGTTCGGAAGGTAACATCGCCGGGAAATATTGTCTCTCAAACATTCTATGACGGTCTCACCACCACCAGCGTCGACCCCAATGGTAACCGCGTCAGCCGGACAACCGATGGATTAGGGCGCATGACAGCCGTAGCGGAATTTTCAGACGCGCAGAATGTGTATGCAAACACTTCCTATTTCTATGACATTGCAGACCGTTTGACACAGGTTCGGGATGCACAGTTCAATCGTACGGAAATCCATTACGATTGGCTTGGGCGCAAACTCTGGATGGATGATCCTGACATGGGACGTTGGGAGTATTCTTATGATGCCGTTGGGAACATGCTTAGCCAGAAGGATGCGCTTGACCATACTCTTACCTTTTCCTATGACAAGCTCAATCGGCTTGTCAGCAAGGATGTGAACGAAACTCTCGATAATACGGATGATGATGTCAGGTATGAGTATGGCATGGTTCCTGAGACCATTGGTCTTCGTACGAAGATGATAGACATAAGCGGCGAAACAACCTGGACATATGAAGATACTGCACGAACGGTAACGGAAGAGAGGGCTTTGAAAGAGGCAAGTCCCCATTCGATGAAAACCGTTTCAGACTGGCTGGGGCGCCCGATCCAGATGGTTTATGGGCCAGGCGATGCGGAAACCATCGAGTACAAGTACGACGCACTGGGGCGTCCGTTCCAATTGAAGACCGGCGAAACCACACTGGTCGATGTAGCCTATAATGTTCTAGGTCAGATCGAAACACAAGTGTTTGGAGCAACCAACACTAGCACAGGCAGTGTCACAGTTACGAATACGTATTACTCCGGTACGAACCGCCTTAAGAATCGAACCGCAACACCACAGAATACCAATGAAAACCTGTTAAACCTGACCTATTCGTATGACCCGAATGGCAATATTATCCGTCTGGTTGATAATAAACTCAGCGAAACCCATTTCTATCAGTATGATTTCCTAAACCGACTGACCAGTGCCGTGGCAGGAAACGGAATCCTGAACAATCAACCTGTTGCTCCACAGATCTACGGACAGCAGTTTGAATATGACAAAGTCGGGAACATGCTCAACATGAACAACTGGGGGGAAGCTCCCACACCGGTTGCATTCCAGCGCAGTGATACATCGACACTGGCATTGTATGAGAATGAGTTGACTAATTCATCATTGGGCGACCAGATACAACCTGTCTCCTACCAGCTTCCAGAGCCACGATATCAATCCGGTTCGACAGCGACTTTCACACCGGTTCCGCCAAGTGAGCTGGTGGGTGCGTATGGTTTCAATGAAGGCTCAGGGTCAACCCTAAGCGATAGCTCTGGAAGCAGCAATAACGGTTCATTGATCAATGGCCCCAGTTGGACATCCAGCGGGAAGTTTGGCTCTGCACTTGTATTTGACGGTGTAAACGATCGGGTGTCGATTCCTGATGCCAACAGTCTCGACCTGACCAGTACGATAACTCTGGAAGCCTGGGTGTATCCTACGGCAGCTATGAGCGGTTGGGATACGATCTTGATGAAGGAAGTGCCTTCCAGTGGCCTGATGTACGCCCTGTATGCCAATGGTGACGGGGGTGTACCCTATGGTTATGTGTACCTTGGGACAGAACAAGGTGTGCAGGACACATCAAGCCTGCCACTCAACACGTGGTCGCATCTTGCCATGACGTACAATGGTTCTTCACTCAAGTACTACGTGAATGGAGAGCTCAAACAGAGCCGCTCCCAGACCGGTTCCATGCAGGCAACCTCAGGTGTGCTAAGCATAGGAGGAAATACTGTTTGGACGGACGAGCAATTCCAAGGACGTATTGATGAGATCAGGGTCTATAACAAGGCATTGACCCAGCAAGAAATTCAGGTGGATATGAACCTGCCAATTTCCGGGAGTTCAGCCACACCTACATCTACTGTCACAGCAACTTACAGCCTGACACCAACATTGACACCCACGTCTGGAATAGCATCCAATACACCAACGAAGACCAGTACACCAATACCGGCTACCAATACATTCACCAGGACCAACACATCCATTCCAACACAGGATACGGTTACCCATACATCTACATCGACTGCCGCGATTACAGCAACCTTTTCGCCTACTGACACGTTCACATCTACACATACCCCGACACGCACACAGGTTCCGACGAATACTGCGCCTGGAACCAGCACGCCGTCAGCGACCAGAACCAATACACCCTTGCTGCATACATTAACCCCTAGCAGAACCCCTACCCGGACATTAACGTTTACCGCGACGCGCACACCCACACATACACCTACTCCATATACCATATCTCCAACCCCTTCCAAGACTGGCAGCCCAACCCGAACGCCTTCGCCAACAAAAACATCCACCCCAACCAAAACCTTCACACCTACATTAGCTTTGGGTGGACGCTCAGCCTATTGGGAATTTACTAATCTTGCTAGCGGGAAAGTGCCCGACGTGGCCATCAATGACAAGGTCAGTGACGACATTACTCTACATTCCATAACACAACTGGATCCAAATGGCTTGGTAGATAGCGCCCTGGCTTTCAATGGGACCGGGTATGGGTCCATTGTCGATAGCGCAGATATTACTTCTGACGGAAGTTTCACCCTTTCAGCATGGCTGTATCCATTTACTCAGCCGACACCTGGTACCCAGTACATCATTCGGAAAGGCAGCGGTGATTATGGATTCAGCATGCTGTCTGATGCTGGTACTGCGACCCCTACGCCTCCGGCCAATGTCAATGCAGAAGGGCAGTTTGTATTCACAGTCGGCGACCTGACACCCAATCAAGTCGTTGGGCCAGTGTTGCCGCTAAACACCTGGACATTTGTAGCCGGCGTGTTTGATGCATCGGCGGATGAATTGCGTCTATATATCAATGGCGTATTGACCGCCTCCGAGAAAGTGACGGGTACGGTAAGTATGGGAACTGGAAACCTGAATTTCAGTTCCACAACCTACCCCTACTATGGAAAATTGGACGAAGTAGGTTTTTACAGGATAGCACTGACAGGCACTGACATATCAAACCTGTATTCCAGTATTGTTACACCGGTTCCAACAGCCACGCCCACTGATACTCTGGTGCCAAGTCCGACGGTTACCGCTTCGCCGTTGCCGCTTGATGAGCAAAAATGGGGTACGGGAGACGATGGCGATCTGACTGTCGGTAAAGGAACAACCTACAACATGAATACAGATCACGTGGCTGGACGTTCATGTCAGGATGGTGGCGATGTTGTGTTCTACAGAGTTGCCTCTCTGGGAAGTATGTATGCCAACCTGGCAATTACGCCCTCCACGGGATGTTTGTCCATTGGCGATGAGGTGATGCTCATCAACATCAAGGGAAGCTCGGTCAGCAGCTACAACACAGGCACCTATGAGTTTCTGCGCGTCGCGTCCTTTACAAATGGAAGTCGGGTTAATTTCGTAACCCTCAAATCCCGCTGGTACGGGGATAGCTTCCATAGCGATGCCAATATCGGTGTAAATTCGAATCAGCAGTATGTGGCATTGGTACGTGTGCCCAATTACGATATGGTTCAAATCGATGGCACCCTGACAGCTAACGCCTGGAATAACAAGTATGGGTTTGTTGTTTTCCGTGCCAAGAATGGTCTAACCGAAAACGGAGACGGAGACGGAATCATCACTGTAGACGGATTGGGATTCGGCGGCGGTGGAGCCGGTGGAACCTATTTGTATGGCGGCTATTACCATGGTGAAGATGGGGGAGCAGGAGGAGGTTTAGGCGGCGGATATGGTGGGGATGCCGATGGCGGCAGTGGTGGAAAGGCAAGTTACGGTACAGCAGGCTCCCAGCCAAATACCTATGGAGTGCCATCTCTGGAAAAGATCTATCTTGGTTCCGGAGGTGGCGGCGGTGCAGGCGGTGTAAACGATTCGGGCGTCGCCGCAGGAGGCGGTAGTGGTGGAGATGGAGCCGGGGCGATCTACATTGCAGCCCGTGCTATAGACTTTACTGGAACGATCTCAGCTAATGGATCGGGCGGACAAAACGTAGCCAACCCGGGTGGCGATGGTAAAGTAGGTTCGGGTGGCAGCATCCGCATAGAGGGTGACACCATTAATCTTGGGATTGTTACGGCCAGCGGAGGAGGAAAGGGGCGAATTGCCATTTATTACGATTCGACAAGCACGTATACAGCCTCGGTGCCTGTCAACCCGGAGCCTTTTGTAGGACGTTTAGGTGAAGTGATTCTTCCTACGGCTACGATCACTATGACACCGTTATCCCTCAGTGGAACTGGGATCAGAGGTACTGGTGAGGATGGTGATCTCGAGATCGATACTGGTGCAACGTTTGATATTTCGATCAAGAATAGCGGATTCCGTTCGTGCAACGATGGAGGTGACAGCGTTTCTTACCGCGTTGAATCGTTGACAGCTGCCTGGGCACAGGTAACCGTCCCACCAGCAGCAGGGTGCTTGAAATCGGGGGATGAAGTGTTGCTGATCAACATGCATGGTTCTGCCTCTGCAGTGAACAAAGGGAAGTTCGAATATCTACGTGTAGGCGGCGTGGTTGGGGATTTAGTGTATTTCCAATCGCCAAAGAACGATTTTTATGGAGCGAATCTGGACGACGATAGCGATATTCTCAATGAAAACGTTGTCTTGATACGAGTACCCAACTATAACAACGTACAGATCGATGGGAAGTTGACACGCAGTACTGCCGGTTTTATTGTATTCCGCGTCAAAGAGAAATTGAGCGGCAGCGGCACTATCCTTGCTGATGGTTTCGGCTATGGCGGCGGTGGCGGCGGTGGCACCCATGTATATAACGCAGAAGATATTCCAGAGGATGGCGGCCCGGGCGGAGGTCCAGGTGGGGGTGAGGGTGGTAACGCAAGTGGTGGAAGTGGACAGCCGGGAAGCTATTCCAACGTAACCACATTCGGGGACTCTGCCCTTCAGACAGTGTTCCTTGGTTCTGGTGGTGGCGGGGGAGCCGGGGGAGTCAGTGCATCTGGAGCTACGGGAAGTGGTGGGAATGGAGGTGCAGGCGGCGGTGCAATCCTGATCTCTGCCAAGGAGATCGAGTTCACTGGAATCATGTCTGCAAATGGCAAAGGCGGCAAGTATGTACCCAATCCGGCGGGCGATGGCGGTGGGGGGTCGGGTGGAAGCATTCGCATCGAGTCCGGCGCAATTACACTGGGGACATTGACTGTAACCGGAGGCCATTATGGGCGAATTGCCATTTACTATTCTGGCATTTTCTCAAACAGTGACACGATCTGTGCACAAGCCTCTGTATATTGCAAGAATACCAACCCAAATGAAGCACCTACTCCTACTGCCACTCCTACGGCCGGGTCAATGAATAATCCTGGTACGACAGGCTTGGTAGCGTGGTGGTCGATGGATGAAGATAGTGGAAATCGTTCCGACAGTCACGGTGCGAATCACCTCAGCGACTATAACTCTGTAAAAATCGCGGATGGATTGAAGGGAAATGTAGCCAAGTTTGAGTCGTCAAGCACCCGCTATCTGTCAATTGCAGATAACGCTTCGCTCAGTGCGGGGAACATTGATTTTTCATTGGTCACCAATGTCTATTTGACAAGCGCATCCGAGACGATGGTCATTGTCCATAAGGGATCGAAGGGTACCAATACACGTGATTACCTATTGTTGTTTGACCCAGTGACCTCGAAGTTTAGTTTCAGCGTGGGGAACGGGACAGTATCCGGTTCGGTTTCGAGCCTGGAGACGATTACGTCTGGACAATGGTACACAATCGTCGCCTGGCATGATGCAACAGCAGATACCTTGAACATACAGGTCAACAACGGGATTGTCAGTACAGCCAGCTATTCCAGTGGCGCTATCGATTCGTCTGCTGCATTGACGATCGGCGCCTATGCTGGTGGCACGTCTGCTACTGATGGACATATCGATGAAGTTGCGCTCTACAAACGGATTCTTAGCTCTCCAGAGCGCAGTTGGCTGTATAACTATGGAACAATTCGGGCATATTCCGATGTTAATCCCTTATTTGGTAATCCTGACACTACCAACCTGGTTGGCTGGTGGACCATGGATGAAGAGACCAATGCCACGCGCAATGACAGTGTAGGAACAAGTCATTTGAGCAATAATGGCGCGGTAGAAAATGCAATTGGCAGACAGACCAGCTCTGCTGCACGTTTCTCTTCCACGCAAAGTGGTTATCTGTCTGTTCCTGATAACGACAGTATCAGCATGGGCAATTTCGACTTTACAGTGATTGCAAATGTGTATCTGGAGAGCACTACCGGAACCATGGTGGTGATGGACAAGAGCAACCCGGCGAATGTCAAAGTGCGAGATTTCACCTTATATTACGACTCGTCAACATCCAAATTCGCCTTCTACATCGGGGGTGGCGGATATGTTGCCACGGTTCTGAGCGCAGACACGGTGGATGCTGGCGTCTGGTATACCGTCGTTGCCTGGTATGATGCAACAGCTAATACGGTTAATATTCAGGTCAATAATGGACCGGTGTCAAAGGTGGACTTCGCGCATGGCGGTTCCAACTCGACTGGTGCCATGAATATTGGTACCGGCTCAGGAATTCCAAACTCAACCAATTTCGATGGACTCATCGACGAAGTGGCTCTCTACAAGCGTGTTTTGAAACCTGCCGAGCGGGATTGGCTCTTCAACAACGGGAACGGTCGTACATTTGCAGAATTGACGAGTACATCCTCGACCGGTTGGTATTCAAGTCAATACGCATACAGCGAAACTCATCCTCATGCGGTGACATCCGTGGATCGCGGTCAGGTTGAGGATACCTTTGAATACGATGCCAATGGTAATATGACCTGCCGAACAGAGAACGGCATACCGTACAAACAAGATTACAACAGTGAAAATCGGATCTCTGCCATTCACAGAATGAATGATGGTTGTACAGGAAGTGCAGCAGAGTCATGGACTTTTGTCTACGATGGTGACGGCGTCCGCGTAAAGACAGATTACCTTGTTGCTGGTAACACCAACCCCGTGTGGACTACACACTATTACTTTGGTGGAGCTTACGAGACCAGCAGTAATGGTACCTGGAAGAAGTACTACTCCTTCGCCGGGCAAACCATTGCCATGAAGGACAGCACGGGTATACAATACTTCCTGACCGATCACCTGGGTTCCGTGCTTGTCACAGTTGGGTCCAACGGCACCTTAATAGATGAACAACGCTATTTACCGTTTGGCTCAGTGCGCACCGATGTAGGTTCCATCACCAGTACTGATTTTGGGTATACTGGGCAACGAAAACTTGCAAGTGGCATGGGTGAGATCATGGACTATAAGGCACGTTTTTATTCGCCTTATCTTAACCATTTCATCCAGCCGGATACCATCATTCCGAACCTTGCTAATCCACAGAGCTGGAATCGATACAGTTACGTCCAAAACAACCCTGTGCGCTTTAATGATCCAACTGGACATATGTTGGATAAGGGAGATGGTGGTTGCACAACTGAAAATGACTGTAAGAAAAATCCGTCGAAGCTGGATTTACTTGTTTCTGTAATTGAGACCGGTAACAAAAGAAAAAAGGATGATGGTGACAGGTCCTATTACCGACAGCTAGCAATCGAGCTTGCTATCGAAGTGTATGATATAAGTTTTGCGTCGCCGGATATCAATGTTGCTGCATACACTGGTCCTGATGATTTTATTAATAAGCCAGGAATTAACATTGGTTATCAACCTTATGCCACTGATGCAGGAAAAACCTGGAATCGACCAGGTTATGGCGTAAATATTAAAATTGGAGAAGAAGCATTTAGCTCAGCTGGTTGGCTGGGTTCAACCATCGGACATGAAAATGTGCACTTAAGTCAAGCATTAGAAAAGACGTATAGTGTTACAGATCCTCTTGCTTCAAAGAATGAGGTAGAAGCCTATAACTGGGAATTAGATAATCGTGATCGTTTCGGTTTGTCCACGACTGAGGTTTCTCGACTTGAGATGTTGAAAAGAACATATATGGAAAGTTGGATGCTGAGCAGTCCAATTCATGGGCGATAGCGGAGCACGGAAAATGAAATATATATTTCCGAATAAAAAGAAAAGCAAAATTATTTTATGGATTTTGATGTTTTTGATGGCCTGTGATGCAACGAAACCAACAACGCAAGTAACTCAAACTGCCCAAACTTCCGCGACCAATACAGCGCCACCAGTGCAGTGTACATCTGCTTGGAAAGAGTACAAAACAGACGACCCCAGTAATCTAACCCTGTCGCTTGAATTAGAAAAAACACAATATCAGCTAGATGAGTTAATGTTTTCGAAATTGGTATTGAAAAATGTTGGTACTTCGCCGTTATGGGTCAATAATCGTATGCTTGTGAATCGGTATTCTCCTGCCCTTGAATCTCTCGGAGATATCTACTTTGAGATACTGTCCATTCCAAGTGGTGAATCGGCACTATTTTCTGCTTATGTAAATACGGATGTAGCTACAAAGCAAGATTTTGTCCAACTTGAGCCCAATGAAGATATAGAGAAGCGTTTAGAAGATATTATGTATTATTCTTTTGGAAAAGAAGGTAAAACCGGGTTTCCAGAAGGGAATTATTGTATATGGGCTGTCTACCATAACCAAACTGATCCAGATATAGATGGAGGAGTGTGGAAAGGTAAAATTAAGTCCAATCCCATAGAGTTCGAGATTAAATGAAGGTGTCAGAATGCCAGATAGTGTTTGCGATCGTTTGAGCTTCTGAGAGCTAACTATGTTGAAGTGGATGCCCAGCCTTTTCATGAGCGATGGAAGTGGTGAGATTCGCCTTATCTTAACCACTTTATCCAGCCGGATACCATCATTCCAGATCCATCGAATCCGCAGAGTTGGAACCGGTATTCGTATGTTCAGAACAATCCAATCAGCTATAACGATCCAACTGGACACATGCGAATAAATGAGGATGGTTCTTCTAAGAGCGGTTGTTCAGACACAAAGTATTGCCAAGACGGTAAGCCGAAGCCTGAAGAACAGTTACAGCGGATGCGGAACGATGGGTTGCCGTGTCTTAGCTGTCATGGACCGAACAAAACTACTCCTGTTGGAGGTGTCTATTCCGATTGGTTTTCAGGTGCGCATGGCGGTTGTTTTATGTGTCATGCAGCAGTAGCAAATGGACAAACAATGTTGGCCAATTCTCAAATGGCCACATCGTATGGCAATGCTACAACAGCTCAAGGTTATGGAGCACTTGTAATCATTGGATCAGGGGCTGCTGCGATAATTATCGGATACTTTCTGCCCACTGCAACGGCGGGCACAACAGCTTGCAGCGCATATTCAGCCTGCTATACTGCTGTTGAAGACATGTTTGAAGGAGCGAAAAGTATATCGGATGATGCATATGTTGCTATACAACCTGCTGGGGCAGATGCATCAATTATTACAAATGGACTTAGCCCTGCAGAAGCTGGGAGTGATTATGTTTGGGTAACTCAAATGAGGTATGTTAGATCTGTGGATTTAGCATCAGCTGCTGATAACCTTATGGTGGATGCAGCAAAATGGACCAGTCAACCTCTTACTTTGTGGGAACTAAAAGAAACTGCACAGAGTCTCCAACCCTATTTTGGCGCAGGACTTGGTAATGTACCACAGTGGGCCAGTTCTTCTCCCTTAATCAACCTGATTCAGCATTCGCAATTACCATGAAAACATCCAATAAATATATAAACGAGATTATTACTATCTACAAAAAATATGCTCTTCCTTCAGGAATGGGCGGTTTTGGTGCTGGCATGGATGCACAACGAAAATTCTATGCATCACTACCTCCCTTTGAAAAGAGCAAGTATGAAGACGCTATTCTTGAGCTTTGTGATAGTGGAAATGTTAAGGATGCAAATATTGCACTTAATCTAGCAAGCGAATTGGCTAATCTGTTCTCTAATAATTGGAAAGCGCGAGTGACTATTCTCCTTGAGAAGTTGGTTGATAAGGGATTAAGACCGGCCTATAAAGGTACAATCTCATATGCCGTGCTGAACTTAATTATTTTTCTCGATGATTCGTCATTTGTGCCGTTTACTAAGGTTTTTGTCGAGCAAGTTAAAGTAGATTTTAAACAAGGAATACTTCCACTTAGTGAGTGGGAACTTTTATATGCGCAGGCTTCTAAAATCCTAATAAAACTCTCCGCTGATGATTTTTGGAAGGAATTTAGTGCATTCTATGGGGATACAGATTTGCTAAACCGACTAGGTGCAAAATCCACTATTGTTATTCTTCCCTGGTCGTCATTTGGCGCTCTCTGCTATGGTCTGGAATGGCTAAGAAAATTTGTCATAGAGTATTCGACTTTTCCGGAACGAGAATTGAGAGCGCAAGCTCTTGAGTGTGTAGTGCAATCTTCCAGCATTGTTATTTCAATGAATCCCTCAAAACGTGAGGAGGTGAAAGGTACTTTGCGCTGGGCGAAAGAAACATTAATTATCTAGAAATCAAGCTCGGTGCGGGACTCTGACCCCGCCGAGACTCTGAACAACTTTACCGCAGACGCTATCATTCGGAACAAGTGCGCAAGCACGGTTGATGTGGCGGAGCGTTGCTAGATAGAGGCTGGGTAAACAGCCCAGCCTTTTTTATGATTGACAGGAATGGTCCGATTCGCCTTATATTAACCACTTTATCCAGCCGGATACCATCATCCCGGACCTGTCCAACCCGCAGAGTTGGAACAGATACTCGTACGTGTTAAATAATCCAATTCGATTCAGTGACCTGTCTGGACACAAGTATTGTGATAGTGAAGATCCTGATGATTGCACCAGATTGTCAAATTCAATTGAACACACTGCCATTAAGTATCGAGTTAGGTTTAAGGGAAGTGGAGGAAAAGGGGATAAGGCAGATTTTATAGATGCAATAACGCGGGAAGCGGATAGGATGCACGAGGCATACTGTCAAGGACAATCTAATTGTGCGTTTTCCTCTGCAGCAGAACTCTATGTTGCCACCCACGATACAACTGTAATTACCTTCTCAAACTCTAAAACCAGCAAATTCTGTGAACGAAATGCAAATGCTGGCGAAGAAGGTGTAATCTGTGGGTCAAATTCTCAAGGGAAGATTACTCCGATAATTGCGGCTCATGAATTAGGGCATGTTTTTAATGCGCTTATTCATAACAATGGCTATGTATATGATGACCCTTATCATGATTTAGCTAATGAACGAACTAACAACAAGGATTTCCCGGCACTAGATGTTGACATCGCACCTGGACATAAAAATAATGGCGGAAGCGCGGGGGAAGATTTCGCTAACATGTATTCGATGTGGGTCTTTAATGAATGGCCGGATACTTTTGGCGGGCAGCAGCGAGAAAGATTTATGAACAACAATATCGTGACATGGATTAATCGGTTGCTCAATCCATAACTTAGACTGGGCCTAAACAATGAAATCTAAACATACAATTTTGTGTATTATCCTGATCCTGGCATTTTGGATCTTACTGGGATGTAGGTCTTCCGAAATGCCTACTTTGTCGGCTGGGACTTCAATTACGAGTCTTCCTCCAACAGAATCGCCGACTGAAACCCCATTTACGCTCCCCTTTACCCAGACGCTTGACCCGACAGCAATTCAAAGTCCGTATCCAACATTGCCTAGGCAGGATGCACTTGAACATTTTGTGAATTCTTTAGAAAGTGATGACACATGCAGTCTACCATGCTGGCTATCAATCAGACCTGGTGAGACCCCATTCAAAGACGCACAAAACATTTTTTCACAATATAGCTCCATTGCATCACTCAGCATCTCTCCAGATGTCGCTTTCTTGAGGGTATTTTTTCCAGATTTCGAGAATGCTACCCACGATGTTGCTGTCGAAATCAATCCGACAAATAATGGGCAAATAGAAAGGATGCTTATTTTTGCATCAACTTACCAGGATAAGAATGGACCAATAGATTACAAAAATCCTAATTTCCAGAAGCTATGGCAAAGATATTTCCTGCCGGGAATATTTAGCCAAAATGGTGTGCCTGAAAAGATATTCCTAGATACAACGTTAGTATCAGTCGACACCACAACATCATATCCATTTGTTCTTTGGGTAGTTTACCCGAAGCAGGGCTTCCTAATACGATATGAGGGGCAGAATTTGATGGAAGGAGAAAATATTAAAATATGCCCTATGCAGAGCCGGATCGAGATAAAAATATGGGGTCCACGACAATTGAGCTATGAAGAATTCATCCAGGATGATAGAGCATCGGGAAGCTCCACATCCCTTGGTCCCCAACCAATTGAATCTGTAACAAGATTTAGCCTTCAATCATTTCATGAAATGCATAAATCAGGAGATATAAATAGTTGTTTTGAAACTCCTGTAGCTGTCTGGCCCCATTAGTTTTTGATTCTATGCTGGCCGTGGGGATGACCCCGCCCGGCATCTTGCCCGCAAATCTTTGCTTTCGTCATTACTGTTATGGTGGATAATTGAATAGTCAGACATCGAATTTGGATTCCCTCACGCTCACTGTCGGTGTGGCGGAGCGTTGGTAGAGGCTGGGTTGTATGAATGCCCAATCTTTTTCACGAGTGATGGAAGTGGTGGGTTTCGCCTTATCTTAACCATTTTATCCAACCAGATACCATCATTCCGAGTCCAGCAAGTCCACAAAGTTGGAACCGATACAGTTATGTTTTAAATAACCCCATCAATGCTTCAGATCCTAGCGGTCATAAGTGTGTCGGTGAACCAGAAGAATGTTTGAATGAAAAAGGTAAGCCAATCAACGGCGCAGGCGGCATACCTGGGAGTCCTAGAAGAGGAAGAGGTGGTGACAGTGAAACGGATACTAATGGAAACGGAGTTCCAGATGAACCGGATCCTTGGGCAGTAGTGCCGCCGGCGCAGGGAGTCTGTGAATATGACTTGTTGCTAGAATGCCTCTATTCAGGCGGACTGTTGCCAAGTGGTGACTATAGTATTAGCGATGAGGAGTGGGCTGCATTTACTTTAGCTTTATATATGGATGTTCATAGACGAGCTGGAGATGGTTTCTATACGATGGAGCTGAATCCGGGGAAACAAAATTGGCCGTATGCTCCCTTTCATAATGAAAACTACAATCATCGAGCGATCTACGACACCCCATTTTGGAATGGTAATGGCACACTTACTGGCAATATATGTTTCAGTAACGGACAATGTCACGATAGAAACGATGTTAACTATATCGCCCAAGGAATGTGGTCAGCAGCGGCTCATGAAGGCAAGGTTGGTGGCAAATTTATAGCAAATTACTGGAAACAAGATCAATATGGACATGGTGCAAGCCCCGAGGTGCTTCATTGGGTGGAGGTTGGTGTTGACCTTTACAATTTATATAATTTTCAACCTGCCCCATAAGTAATCTAACAGAAGTACAACCTACGATAATCTTATGAAAAAAAATATCTTTTCATCCTTGCTGGTCCTTATCGCTGTTTCAATAATCACAGAAATACTGTTAAATGTTCTCTGGGGCTACACTGCAGGTAATCTCCTAATATACATGCTTAGATATCTAAACGTAGGCATTCGCTATATTACGATTGGAATCTGTATTGCTCTGACTATACGGTCTCTGCTCAAACACAGGCACAAATTCTCATTTACATTTTCTTGGGTTCTCCTGTCTATTCTTAGTATCGTTTTCAGACAAGTGC
>CAZKSG010000109.1:0-14693 GCA_964555335.1 uncultured Anaerolinea sp. | reverse complement strand
GTGCCTAGCATTTATAGCGATCCATCCTGGTCACCAGATGGGCAACATGTTGCCTACATCGTTTTGGAGCCAATTGGAAATCGTGATATGGCACGCATCCATGTGGTGGATGCAAATGGAGATGGCGACACAAATGTTACCAACCTATTGCCTGCCGACGAAGATCTTTACTCGTGGCAATACACCTGGACTAATGAAGGGAATATCCGTTTTGTGGCTGGGCGCGTGAATTGGGAAAATAATAATGGCAGATTTGCGGTCTATGAAGCGACCATCGATGGCGCCACCCTGGCGGAACTTACGACAACCAGTACCCCAATTGGCGATTACTGGGATGGGACGACATTTGTATCTGGCTTTACAGGAGAAACCCTGACCTGGCTGCGCCCCAATGGAACGTACAGCGAATATAAACCATTTGAGAAGTGCAACGTGGGTATAGAACCGCGTTATGGCAGCTTATATAAAAGGTCGCCCCATGGATATTGGTTCTTTGCAGCTGGCTGCCCGGATGGTAATTGGTGGTTTACATGGGCGAATCCGCGCGGTACCAGAGTTCAACAACTCTTCGATTATCCATTCTCTGCCGGGCAAGGAATTTCCAACATAGTTTGGTCTCCTGATGACAAGTATATTGCCATCAACGCGGTTTCAGCCGACATCACCTATATGTATGTAATTAACGTAGTTGAAGCCTTGAAGGATCCGTCTGTCCAGCCTGTGAAGATCCCGTTGGCAAGTGACCAACAATATTACAACATCTCCTGGCAGCCGATTCCATAGGAAGAGAAGCATCGAGAAGCAACAGGGACAAAAGAATCGTCCCTGTTGCTTTTAATTATGAACGTCCAGGACGGGATGTTTGTCCATTACAGGGCGAATCGAAAAACAATACAATGTGTGCATGACGCACGAACGCGATCGCAAAAGCCTGTGGGCTGTAAACCTTGGATTGGGAGTCAATATCCTTCTCTCAGTGCTCAAGACCACATTTGGGATCCTGGGACATAGTCCCGCACTGCTCGCCGAAGGTATCAACTCCGTGTCAGACGTTGCCTATTACGTGGTTGCCAGCATCTTCGTGCGGCTGGCCAGCAAACCAGCGGATACCGATCACCCTTACGGGCATCGTCAACTGGAAAGCATAGCATCATTGGTAGTGGGGGCGTTCGTTGTTGCGACTGCTGTCAAAGTATTTTGGGACGCTGTAGACAAGATCTGGGATCTGATGGACGGTGAGCTTTCCTCCCTCGGCTCGCATCCGTTCGCGTTATGGGTCGCTGTTGGAACGGTGGGTATCAAGATCGTCCTGTTCTTCTATGTCCGCAAGCTGGGCAGGGAAACGCACAATCCCATTGTTGGCGCGCTGGCATACGATCACCGCAACGACATTTTCTCAGCATCTGCCGCATCAGTCGGCATCTTCCTCGGTCAGCGTGGGCTTCCCTGGGTGGACCCGTTGGCCGGTGCACTCGTGGCCTTGCTTATCCTGCGCACAGGCATCTACATCCTGCGTGAATCCTCTGCTGAATTGATGGATGCAGTTCCAAGCAAACAGCTTGCAAAGCAAGTTCTGAAATTACTGAAAGACCTCAAGGGCGTAAAGCAACTGGAGGAATTGCAGGCGCACCGCTTCGGACCGCACCTGGTCATCAACCTGACCATCGGCATAGAGGGCAGCCTGTCCGTCAGCCATGGCGATGCGATCGCCACCGCTGTGGAGGAGACAATATACAACTCGGTTCCCAATGTGCTGCGCGTCCACGTTCATTATCACCCCGCCGACAAACAACACGAGAACATGACCGTGGATGAAATTCTCTCGGAAGGCCGACATCATCTTTCCCCATACCAGCCGCAGTATTACGACTGAGTAAATGCGCTACTACTTGGTTTCAGGCATAACCTTCCCTACAAGTTCTTCCACTGCTTCGCCCTCAGCCCCAACATTCAACCAGACCAAAAATTCTGCGTTCCCTTTTGGTCCCAACAACGGACTCTTCACCAATCCCCGAATGGCAAGTCCTTCCTCTTTTGCATAGTTCAACACATCTGTTAACACCTGGCGATGGATCTCAGGGTCGCGGATCACGCCGTCGCCGCGCGAGACATCCTTTTTCCCGGCTTCGAACTGAGGTTTGATGAGGGCAATGATATCCCTTCTTTCTTCTTTCGTCTTTCCTTCAACATCGAAAGAAGAAGGCGGAAAGAGCCACTTCTTAACAACCGGCAAAATGATCTTTAGAGAGATAAACGATGCATCCACCACCACGAGAGACACCTGCTCCGGCAGCGACTCGACAAAGCGCGCGTTCGTCTCTTCCATCACCACCACGCGCGGGTCGTTGCGCAATTTCCAGTGCAGAATTCCCTTGCCCACGTCGATTGCGTAGATCTTTGTCGCACCGCGTTGCAGCAGACAGTCTGTGAATCCACCAGTGGACGAACCGACATCGGCACAGACCAAGCCGGTCACGTTGAAGGCAAAGGCGTCGAGCGCACCTTCCAGCTTTTCGCCACCGCGTGAGACAAAGCGCGGACCAGCATCCACCGTCAGAACAGAATCGGGCGAGATGGCGGTGGCCGGCTTGAGCGTGGTCTGACCCGCCACGCGCACCTGTCCTGCCATGATGAGAGCCTGAGCTTTGGCGCGCGATTCCGCCAATCCACGCTCTACCAGTAATACATCCAAACGGACTTTAGGCATAAAAGTATTTTACAGTAAAATTGCCACATGCTCAGAGCACTCGTCAAAACCATGCGCCCGCGCCAATGGACAAAGAACGGTTTTGTCTTCTTCGGCTTGATCTTTGACAAGCAGTTATTTTTGGTACAACCATTTTTGCGAACTCTTGGAGGGTTCGCGTTGTTCTGCCTGGTCTCGAGCGCGGTCTATCTCTTCAACGACATCGCCGACGTGGAAGCAGACCGCAATCACCCGGAGAAAAAGTTTCGCCCCATCCCGTCGGGCAAGCTGCCGATCAACGTGGCGCGTGGCGCTGCAATTTTATTGACGATTGTTGCCATCCCACTTGGATATGTGCTCTCGCCTGTCTTTGCTTTGATCCTTGCGCTCTATCTTGTCATCAATCTGTTGTACTCGCGCTGGTTGAAACACGTTTCGATCCTGGACGTGCTCATCATCTCTTCGGGTTTTGTGCTGCGCGTGGGCGCGGGTGTGGCATTGATCACAGTCGAACGTTTTTCGCCGTGGCTGTACATGATCACAATCCTCTTTTCGCTGTATATTGGTTTCGGCAAACGCCGTGCCGAGATGAATTTGCTTGCACACGGAGCAAGCGCACATCGCAAAGTATTCGAGGGATATACCATCCCACTGCTCGACCAGTTCATCACGATCGTCTCGGGCATGACCATCGTTGCCTATTCACTATATACGTTCTCTGCACCCAACCTGCCCGCCAACCATACGATGATGTTGACGATTCCCTTCGTGGTCTATGGAATCTTCCGTTATTTGCAGCTCATCCAAACCGGGCATGCCGCCGGAGCGCCTGATGAAGTGGCGCTCAAAGACCGTCCGTTGCAGATCACAGTGCTGTTGTGGGGGGTGGCCGTCATTGCGATCTTTTATTTGTCGTAAAGCGAGATTCGTCTCGCTCTACCTATGACTCACTCTTCCGCTCCTGGCAAGATCATTCTTTTCGGTGAACATGCTGTTGTGTACGGCCGGCCTGCGCTGGCAGTTCCCGTCACACAAGTGCATGTGGATGTGGAAATCTCGGACTCCACCCGCGCTGGCATCTGGATCGACGCCCCAAACGTGAATTTGCACGCCGAACTGAACACGCTTCCATCCGACCATCCGTTGGCTTCCGTTATCCATAATTTTTTATTTCTCTCACGCGTTTCCCCGTTTCCAGATCTCGAAATAAAGATCATGTCAACCATTCCAGTCGCTTCGGGTCTCGGCTCTGGAGCAGCGGTGACGGTTGCTTTAACGCGTGCGCTAACATCGCATCTCGATTTTCCGATGACTGACGAACAGATCAATGCATTCGCGCATGAGATCGAAAAACTACATCACGGCACACCATCGGGAATCGACAATACAGCTATCACATACTCCAAACCTGTGTATTTCATCAAGGGACTGCCCATCGAGACATTCAAAGTGGGCATCCCATTTACGATCGTCATCGCCGATACAGGCATTAGCGCGCCGACAAAACAATCGGTGGGCGATGTAAGGAAGCTCTGGGAGGCAGATCAGGGAAAATGGGAACGGGTGTTTGATGCCGTAGGAGCCATTGCTAAAAAAGCCCGGACATCGATCGAGCGGGGGAAGAAAAAGGATCTGGGAGAGTTGATGAACCGGAATCATGCATTGCTGCAGGAATTGACCGTCTCTTCCCTGGAACTTGATTCTCTTGTCTCTGCCGCGCTTAAGGCTGGGGCATTAGGCGCCAAGATGAGTGGTGGCGGGCGTGGTGGCAACATGATCGCGCTGGTTGCAGACCATAATGCAGAGGCAGTTACAGCCGCCCTGGAACAAGCAGGCGCACGCAACACCATCATCACACAAATATCATGAAATGGATCGCGCCCACCCTGACATATCTCGCTGTAGCAGTCGGGCTCTTCGGATTCCAGAGCGCCTGGGGCGCATTGGTGGGATTCCATTTAGCCATCCTTCTATCCCTCCTGATCGCAAAACCGAACCTCTCGATCCGCATCCTGTTTAGGGGCAGAAACCTTAAGTGGATCCTGGTCAGCATTCTGCTGTGTGCAAGCAGTGGCCTAACGTTATACTTTTTCTGGGATAAATTGGGGATCGCAGAGGATGTCTCGGCACGCGTCGGAGCACTGGGGCTAAACACATCCAATTGGATTGCGTTCATTGCCTACTTCACACTGGTCAACCCGCTGCTGGAGGAATATTTCTGGCGCGGCTATCTGGGAAGCGTGAACCCAACGCCTCACATATCAGATGTTCTGTATTCCGGCTTTCACGGATTGATCCTTATTAACAAAGTCCAGCCGGGCGTCATCGTGTGCTGCTTAACAGTCCTTATGCTGGCAGGCTGGTTCTGGCGCCAACTTGCCCGCACGAACGGCGGATTGCTCGCACCGTTACTGGGTCACATGATTGCAGACCTGACGATTCTGGTGGCTATCTTTTTGAAAGTGTAGATCGATTTACTGCGGTTCAGGCAGAGGGCAGGTCAGCGCGGGCATCGGGTCGCGAATGTACGTTACCGGTGAATCGCCCAAGACAACCACTGACAACGCTTGAACATAGCCTGTATCCGTTTGGCAGCCCAACACGATTACATCCACACCTTGCGGGAACACAGATGGGCTGGATTCCAGAGGAAGCACGATGCCCGATGATGAATTTCCCAACAGGTAGAAAATAAAACGATCATAAGGTTTGGCTTCAAAACTTCGCCAGTTGTAATTTAACGAGCCAGACTTTGCCTTGAAAAAGGCGGGATATAAAGCCTCTCCACGAAGAATTATCGCCTGGTCGCTGTTAAGGAACGTTTCGATATCGGCTGTACCCAGCGAAGGCAAAGTTGAATTTGCGTTTTCTTCAAAAATTCGGATTAATTGCTCCGACGTTTGCATTTCAGCCTGAGGGAAAAGTTTGTGTCCATATGTTAACATCAAACCAATCCCAAAAAAGAATATTCCCCATCCAAGCACAGGGGTATATGCATGCACATTCTGACGTTGTCTGACAAGGGATTGTGGCTCTCTTTGCCCCCAGGCTTGGAATCGCCCTGTCAGCAAAAACTCAACCATGACCGAGAGTTGCATCAAACCTATGGAGTAATAGACCAGAGTCATCCAATCGATCGGAAGAATGAACCGCCAACCAGATAACCTCCCAACGGCAACACTCACATTGTAGGCAACGCTAACAAATAAGGGAATAAAGGCATATCCCTTCAACTCTCCCCATGCTACACTCAGCCCTAATGCGATCATGGTCAGATTGAACACCAGTAATATCCAGCCGCTTGTACTCATATTGCCTTTCCAACCTCGCCAGAATTTTTCAGTGGCAATATACGTCCGCAAACCTTCAATGTTGAAGGAATGCGGAAGATAGAGATAGCTCAGGACCGTATTATGTACATAATGGGCAGAGATGAACCGTGCTACTTCACCAGGATGTTCCTTCACAAACTGGACCACCTGTCTCTGCATGCGTTCGTAATAAGCAGAATTCGTCTCCTGGAATCTTCGTGGCAAGGACCCAAGCTGCGGTTCCATGCTATATAATCCCGCCATCTGCGAACTATATTGCGAAACAGGACTTTGAAATGCAATCTTGCCCAGTGTTTCATAATTGCGCCAAAACCAGGGAATGATTGGCAGCACGAATCCCAACGACAAGGCAATAAAATCCACCCAACGAATTCGAAAGTGAAAAAAACGCAGTAGCAGAAGCAGAACTAAAAATCCCGGGAAAAGAACAACGGGATGTCCACGCATGAGGAAAAGAAGAGCTGTTATTCCGCCGATGATAAAAAGAGCCGTTCCGCTTTGATCTTTCCGTTTCACCCATCGTATAAACATCCACACCAGCACAACAACAAATCCCATTGTCAGTATGTCACTCATCAGCAGCCTCGAATGTGATACTTCAATCACATTCGAGAGTCCGATACCATTACGTTCACGGACAATTACTAAAATTCCTGCCAGTACTCCAGCAAATCGATTACTTAATTCTCCAGTCAACAAATAGACAAAGACGGGGATCGTGGCAAGGATCATTACCTGCAATGAAACCAGCAACCCGTAATCGTCCTTTGCAATCAGGTGCAACAAAGAAAGAAAAAGGGAATATAAGGGCTTTATCCAAAAATCACTGGGAATAGGCTTGCCAATCAAAAAACCATTGGCTGTCACATCATACCGGAGGGCATCTCCAAATGGATACATTTGAAAATTGGGTGGCCTAGCCTCAAATATATTATAGGCAGGGGTTAACGGTTGACTCAGCCACAAAATACAGGCAACAATCCACAATCCCAATGCTACGAGAAGGTCTAGTTGTTTGGTAGAAGGTGATTTTTTCATAAATCCATAGAAAAATGCAGCAATCAACCAAACGATCAGTACTTGATATAAAAGGATCGGTGTTCCTACAGGCTGCCAGTACACAGAATCAGGGGTCAACCCGATGCGCGTCACTCCGATAAAAACGGCAAACAAAACGATCAAGAGCAAAGCGACCCCAGCCGGGAAAAGCACACTGTGAAATCGTTCAAACACACGCAACTCGACATCTCTGATATAGAGCCAGCTGATGAGTGCCTGCAAAACAACAAGTGCTGTCCATCCCAAGATGGGAATCAGCCGTATGCGATATCCCGCCAGAAAACCAAGATAATGATCATTCGCAAAAATAAAGAAATACAAAAAAACAGATAAAGACACAAGCAGCCAAAATATCCAGGTCTGCTCGAAGGCATGGGCAACAGATTTGCCGATCTGCTGCTCCCACCACGATGTGCGTACAGATGTTACGAATCCAAAGCCGATCATTGCCAACGTAAGAAGGATCCCCAGGAGAAGCGACAGACGCAACAGCGAGAACCCCAGGAGTACGGCTGCATCTGATTCGCTCGGTGTTCGGAGATACTGCCCAAGAACGAACAGACCTTCGATCCAGGCGAGCCCCATGTTCAAACGAAGTATCTTCCTTATCGATTCTGATCTCATCATTGATTTCCTACTGCGACAGAATTTTACACTGAAGTATGCTTCATCCCATGTGCCAGATTCAAATCTTCTTCTAATGGACAGATATTTTCGAAATGCTATAATTTCACCATTATGAAAACCGCTCGTCCTCCCTGCTAAGTCAATCTCTGTAAGGCTCAACGAGCCTGTTTTGCATTCCCGCTAAAGAAAAAGCCAACACCCGACGATCTCGACGGTGCCTGACGCAGCCGGGCGGCTTCGTGCCGCCCGTGCGCCATCCCACTGGCACGAAGCCAGTGGGGCAGCCGTCTATTTTCGTTTAAGCCCAATGCTCGTGGACCACCCCGCTCCCATTTGTCGCTCTTTTTCACTTCGACAAATTGGAGGTTTCGTATGGAAACAATTCGGGGTCGTAGATCCCTTGATTTGGATTTAACCGGACTCATGGATCGTCTTACAAACTACAAGCGCGTCTTTCTGGACCTGGGAACAGGTGACGGGCGCTATGTGCGTTTCCTCGCCGAGAGACATCCCGATGCATTCATCATCGGCGTGGACTCGTGTCGCGAGAATCTTGTTGAACAGTCACGCACAAAACAGGACAACATACTCTTCATCATCGCCAGCGCGCAAAACCTGCCGCATGAGCTTCACGGGCTCATCTCACAGATCACGGTCAACTTCCCGTGGGGCAGCCTGCTGGAAAGTCTTTTGAACGATGACGTATCCCTGTTGAACGGAGTTTCCTCCCTTGCGCGTCCGAACGCACAGATCGAGATCCGATTGAACGGCGGCGCACTGGCAGAAGCAGGAACAAGTTTCGAAGCAGGAACGGAAACGATCCATAAAAATCTAAGCCATCAGGGATGGAATCTCACACCGTCTTCTACATTAAGTACAGGCGTTTTGAAAACTATTCCCACCACTTGGGCAAAACGTCTGGCGTATGGGCGTGACCCGCGCGCAGTGGAGATCAAAGGCGTTGTGAGTAGATAGTACAAATAGAAAAGCAGGTCGCAAACCAATGCGACCTGCTCCATTATCAGATGTACTATGGCAGAGAGATCTCCACCACCACTGGAAGATGGTCGGATATATGCAGCGTATCCTGCATACGAACGTGATGTTCACCAAGCAGGACGGAATCTGCGAGGAAGAAATAATCCAATGTACGGTCTGGAGCTTTGATGGCAGGATCATTCGGCCAGCGTGTGAACCAATTGGCAAAATCGGTGCCAGTAACTTCCTCGAGAGATGGCACAGCCTGATGACGGCCATACAAATACTGGATCTCGCTGCTTGTGTTGTAATACTTTTGATGATCGAGGAGCAGACGTGTTCGCGCGGCATCATCAGGAGGCAGCAGGTTGAAATCGCCGCCCAGCAGCCATGGGATGCTGGATGCATCCAGATCAACAAGGATCTTTTCGATCTCCTGCAATTGCACATCTTTTGTGTTCGTACCCGGAACGTACAAATCGAGATGCACCGTCAGCACTGCGAACTTACTTCCATCTGAAACAGGCAACACCGCCTTCAAGACGGCAGGCTTGATCTTGAACTGATCCGAGATAATATCGCTTTGAGCAATGGAGAGTTGAATCCGTTCTGCATCGCTGATCTTATATTTGGAGAGGATCGCCACCTTCCACCCCACACTACCTTTGATGCGCGGGTGCGGCACATACACAGATTTCCAATCAAAGGCAGATGTGACGCACGGATATTCGGGCAGCATTCCGGTCAACCGCGCCAATTGGTCTTCGTAATAGGTTCGCTCTGCACCATCGTCGATCTCCTGGATCAGGAGAATATCCGGGTCTTCGGCACGGATGACGCGGACCGTCTCTTCAAATGTGGTCGTAATATCTTTTGGGGATGGCTTGTCGTCGGGGCCGTCGTTGTTGGGAAGATCACTCCAGAACACATACTTTTTGCCAGACATGGTTTGTACATTCCACGTCAGCACCTTCAAAGATTGCCCCGGCTCGAGCAACGGAGCGGCGTCTGGGCAGGACACGCCCTCGGCCTCAACTGGGGCCGGGTGATAATTCCCAAGCCATAGAAACCCTGCGGCAACAATCAAGATTACCAGCAGGATGATCCCCAACACGCGAAGAACATTCTTGAACGCGTTCATGTGTCCTCTTTAAAGAGTGGGCAGTTCTTTTCATTGTAGCATGTCCATGAAAGTGTTGATCAAATATCTTTTCGGCAGACCGAAACACAGGTGATTGGACATCTGCCATCTGTGTATTCCGTCATTTGACAAAGCCTTATGCCGCATATAAGATGGATGCCTATGAACATTCTCGTCTTGAAACTGATCCTGGCACCGGTCATCATCGGCTCCGCCAGCCTGGCCGGCCGCAAATGGGGACCGGCCGTCAGTGGTTGGATCGTGGGTATGCCGCTCACATCGGGGCCGGTCATCTTCTTTGTGGCGCTTAGTCACGATGTCCACTTTGCGGCGAATGCAGCGTTGGGCGTTATCAGCGGCGGGCTTTCACTAGTCGCGTATGCGCTCACATATGCCTGGCTGGCAACGCGCTTCCGCTGGCAGGTGTCCATTACGGGCAGCCTGACCGTCTTTGCGATCAGCACGACCATTCTCCAGAATGTGACATTCCCACTCGTGCCCATCTTCCTTGTCGTCTGCGCTACGATCGCCCTTGGGTTATGGCTGATGCCAAAGGATGAGGTCGAACCGGGGGATGCAGTTCCATTCGGAAAGTGGGACATCCCCTCCCGCATCCTGATCGGCACGAGCTTCATCCTGCTCATCACGGGCAGCGCATCGTTCATTGGTCCGCGCCTGACCGGGCTTCTAACCACGATCCCGCTATATGTAACGATCCTAGCGATCTTTGCCCACCGCCACCAGGGTGCTGCTGCTGCGGCCCATGTATTACATGGGTTGCTCTACGGCATGTTCGCCTTCGCCGGATTCTTCATTACCATTGGACTAACGCTGGAAAAAGCAGGTGTCGCAGTCGCATTCATCTCAGCCATCCTTGTTGCACTCGCCGTTCAGGGAACGTCACTCTGGGTGTTGCGACAGAGACATCCTTAAGCTATGGAGGGTTCGCATGTTCAAAAAATTGAATCTACTTCTCATCTTGCTGTTGGGCGCATGTACAGTGCTGGCAACGCCTGAACCTACATCCACACCGGTTCCTACACCACAACCAACATCCACCGCCATCTGGGAACGCTCCGGCTGGAACATCATCTGGCACGATGAATTCGAGGGGGTAGAGATCGACCGCCAGAACTGGACCTTCGACATCGGCGGCAATGGCTGGGGCAATCAGGAATGGGAATACTACAGCGACCGCCCCGAGAATGCCCGCGTCGAAGATGGAATGCTGGTCATCGAGGCGCGTGAAGAAGATGCATCCTTCAGCGGCAAGCCGTATTCCTCCGCCCGCCTCAAAACGCAGGGACTGCACGCCTGGCAATATGGACGAATCGAAGCGCGCATGAAACTTCCCTATGGGCAGGGCATCTGGCCGGCCTTCTGGATGCTGGGTGAGAATTTCAACACGGCGGGCTGGCCCGGAGCCGGAGAGATCGACATCATGGAAAATATCGGCAAAGAGCCCAATCAGATCCATGGCACGATCCATGCACCTGGTTATTTTGGCGGCAAAGCGGGCACGACCACAAGTTTTACTGTTCCCACAGACACGCTTCATAACGACTTTCACGTCTATGCTGTCGAATGGGAGGAAAATGAGATCCGCTGGTATTTCGACGATCAGGAATATTTCAAACTCACGGCAGAAGACATCCCCGGCGGATGGGTCTTCGATCATCCCTTCTTTATTCTCATCAACGTTGCGGTCGGCGGACGTTGGCCGGGCTATCCTGATAAAACCACGGTCTTTCCGCAATATATGTATGTCGATTATGTGCGGGTCTATCAGAAACCCTGAACGAAAAAATCCGAAGCGAGATGCTTCGGATTTTTATTTTGCCTCTTGACTCGACCCCTTGGGCAGACTGTATACTGCCCCTATGGCCCAGCGACATGATTTGATCTCCATTGGCAGTTTTGTGGACCTGACCCGACTCTCGCTCAAGGCGCTACGAATCTACGAACAGTTGGACATCCTGCGCCCGATCCACATCGACCCGCAAAATGGATACCGCTACTATGGACCGAGTCAAATCCCACGCGCGCGCATGATCCGGAACTTGCGCGACATGGAAATGCCCCTTGCCGACATCCGTCGTGTCCTCGATCTGGCCGAAGTCTCAAAGGCACAGGCCGAACTTGTGATCCGACAGTACGTGGAGATGCGCGCACGGCAGTTCGGGCAGATCCAACTGCTGGCTCAGCAATTTACCCAACTCTTGAAACCGGAGGCAAATACAATGAATCTTGAAGTGGAAGTGAGAGAGATCCCAGCGCAACAGATCATCAGCATCACCCGCCGTCACAAAGTAGACGGATTAAGCGATCAGATCCAAAAGGATTGCGGCGCCTTGTTCACGCTGGCGCAGGAAGCAGGAGTAACACCTATCGGCGCACCGTTCGGTATTTATCATGGCGCCATCAACGAGCAGGAGGACGGTCCCATTGAGACCTGTGTTCCTGTGAACCGCGAAATGGCAGGCAAGGACAACATCGAAGCAAAACAACTCGAAGGCGGAAAAGCTGCGTGTGTCGTCATCACCGGAGAGATGTGCCGCTTTCCAGACCTTCTTGCCGGATACGATGCCGCCGCAGATTGGATTCAAAAGAATGGTTTTGAAACAGCGCAGCCGCCGCGCGAAGTCTGGCACACCGAGCCGGGTCCTGATGCGAAGTGGGAGATCGTCTGGTTATTTAAATAAACGCGTAGGGGCGGGCGGCCGCCCCTACTTATTGTTAGGAGCACACATGACCACTATCGGTAAACCCAAAATAGAGAAACGCTCAAAGATCATATACATGGGCATTCGCACGATTGCGCCGTTCAAAGGCATGTCGAAAGAGATCGGCAAACTTGTGGATGAGTTGAATGAATGGATCGAGGAGAACAAGGTCAAGTCATCGGGTCCACCCTTCCTACGCTACCATGTCATCGACATGCGTGGCTTCATGGACATTTCATACTGCGTTCCTGTGCGCAAAGCACTGCCGGGAAACGGCAAGGTCAAAGCCGATTTCATTCCCACCGGGAAATATGCGAGTCTCATTTATTCAGGTGGTGGCATTTCCGGGAATCGCGCGCTCATCGAATGGGTCCGCGCCCAGGGATTGGATTTTGATCGCTGGGATACTGCACAAGGCGATAACTTTGCCGGAAGGTATGAGACCTATCTCACTGACCCCAAGGTCGAGCCGCGCAAATCGAGGTGGAAGATCGAAGTGGCCATCAAATTGAAAGATAAATAGTTTATAGAAAAAGAGACCTCGCAATTACGAGGTCTCCTTTTCTATTTCAATATCTTCACCACATTTCTACCACTTACACCGCTTATTCCACCCCCGCCGTGGACTCCGCTTCCACAGAGATATAAATTATCAATGGGCGTCTTATGATTCGACCAACCCGGTATCGGACGCATGAACAGGAACTGGTCGAGCATCAATTGTCCGTGGTTGAGGTCGCCTTCGGTGAGTCCGTAGGTTTGTTCGAGGTCGAGAGGCGTGATGGATTTTTGATTTTTGATCGATGATTTTAAATTGGGGAAGTAATCCGCCAGGGTGTCAATCGCCAACATCTCAACCTTCGCGCCTGTCACCTTCCACTCACTACTTTTCAATTTATAGGGCGCAAACTGAAAATGGATCGAAACTATAGTCTCTGAAGTTGTTACTTCCAGATACGGCTTCTCGGAAATCTCTCCGTACTTCGCCGCATCATAGGCATGTTCCAAATATTTGATGGACGGTGCAAGGACAACGGTCCCATTTGGGATTCCATGTTGTCCATCTGTGAGAAGGTGAATCTTCGCCACTGATCCACGCATCTTGATGGATTGTGTATGCCAGACGAATTCCGGCGGCAACTCGCGTGGACCGACAATTTTGAGCAGGGTATGTTTCGGATCAGCAGAGGAGAGAATTGTATTTGCAGAAATCTCCTCACCACTTGCCAGCACAACGCCTTTGGCGATCTGATTTTCGATTTTGATACTCGCCACTTCAGCTTCCGTGCGAATCTCGCCACCAAATTTCTTGACTGCGTTCGCCAATGCAGACGTGATCTCGCCGGCTTTCCCAACATTGACGTGCGACAATCCGCCGCGATTCATCCAATTGTGGATGAGAGTATAGCCTGTGCCCGCGCCCATCGGTCCAAGTGTGAAGCCGTGGATGCCGAGGGAAGCCACCGCCGCTTTGACAACTTCTGATTCGAAATATTCCTCTACAAGTTCCTGCGCGGTCATCGGCAGGGCGCGGATGAAGTTAAGCATATCCTTGCGGCCCGCGAGACGTAATTCCAAGCCAAGTTCCAATAAGCCATAGCCTTCTTTGATTCCGAAATTCATTGGCAAACGAGGCATGATTGTGGTGTAAGCGACATCAAGAATATTGGCGGCTTTGTCCATAAAGCGCACAAATTCTGGCCAGCGCGCCGCATCCTTTTCAGAGAAATGCTTTATAGATTCAGCATTGAGAGTAAGATGTTTTCCATTTGGCTGCAACGAAATGAAATCTGGTTTCTCTGTCACTTTGGAAAGAGACAATTTCAAATCCTTGATAATATCTGGTCGCAGCATTCCGCCTGTTTGCACCGAGTCAACGGTAAAACCATCGCCGAAAGATTCGGTCACCACCGAACCGCCGACGATGGAGCGACGTTCGAGGACCAAAACTTTCTTTCCTTGTTTCGCAAGATACGCGGCAGCGACCAATCCATTATGTCCCGCGCCGATGATAATGGTATCGTAATAATTTGTCATAGTTCAGACCTTTGAACCATTGAGACATAGAGACACTGAGATTTTTAAAAACTCCGTGTCTCACCTGCACTGCACCAAACGCAGTGCGGTGCAAGTGTCGTGTCTCCGTG
>CAZKSG010000108.1:0-14820 GCA_964555335.1 uncultured Anaerolinea sp. | reverse complement strand
GAACTCTCAACCAATGGCTTAAAAGGCCACTGCTCTGCCATTGAGCTACGCGCCCATCATTTCAACACTTGTACCCCAATGGGTAAAGCGGACTGCATTCTAACATGGGTCATATACAGCGTCAACGTAAGATGACTTGATATAATGACGTCTATCGCTTCGGAGGTCCAAAATGGCTGAAATGTTGCACGTAAACGAAGATACATTTAAGAATGAAGTCCTCGATTCATCCCAGCCTGTGCTGGTGGATTTTAGCGCGGTCTGGTGTCAGCCGTGCAAAATGCTGGACCCGGTCGTCAAGCAACTGGCTGGCGAATGGGACGGCAAGGTCAAAGTGGTAAAAATCGACGCGGACGAGAATCCCAATCTTGTCATGCAGTTTGGTGTAATGGGTATTCCCACCTTGCTTTTCTTCAAAGGCGGCGAGATCAAGGAACGCATTACCGGTTTCATGCCGAAGGAAAAACTGGTGGCACGGTTTAGCCCTCACTTCAATAACTAGGTTCTTAAACGCAAAGGACGCCAGCCGAAACTGGCGTCCTTTGCGTTTAATGATTTCGCATAAATCGATCGAGCTCCGAAAAATCCACATGGGATGTCAGGTCCAGGCTCAGAGGTGTGACCGAAACGCATCGTTTCTTCCGAAGGGCATATACATCCGTATCTTCTGGTTCATCCTCCAACCTGCCTGCTTCACGATATCCAATCAAACCAGGCTCGCTCCATGATTGGCGTTCGGGAGCTGTCGGTTCGTAATACCGCTGCATGGAAAGGCGCGTCAACTGCCAGTATGTGTCAACCGTTGCATCGGTAGGGACATCCACCTTCAAGACTTGTACACTTTCCGGAAATTTTTTCTCCAACAGCATTTTTGCAAATTGGTAGGTAAATTCTGCCGCGACATGAAAGCTCATATCCTCCGAATAGGACAGATGATACTTCGTATCTGTTTCCAAAGACACAGCCATCGCAGGGACTCCCAGGGAAGCAGCTTCCAGGGCGGCACCCACGGTTCCAGAGACTGTCACTCCGCTGGCAACATTCTCGCCGTAATTGATCCCCGAAACCACCAGGTCTGGCTTGAACTTTAGGATTTCCAGCGTGCCGTACAGCACCGTCTGTGCCGGGCTTCCGCCAATGGAGTATACGATCCATTCCTGACCGTTGACTTCCACCTTCTTCTCTTCGATGATCCCGTCCGACGTGTTGGGCAGGCTGCGTCCCATGCCCGAGGCCTGGTCACGCGGCGCGGTAACGGTGACAAACCCAAGCTTCGAAAGAGATGCAGCGGCGGCCCAAAGTCCGGGAGAGAGAATCCCATCATCGTTTGTCAAAAGGATTTGAGGTTTTGTATTTGCCATATCGATTCCAAGTAGAGAGAATAAAAAAGGAGCGGGGTATCCGCTCCAGTTAGGCGCCCTCGGCGCGACTCGAACACGCGACCTATTGCTCCGCAAGCAAGCGCTCTAATCCACTGAGCTACGAGGGCATTCTTGGCAGGGAAGGATTTTAATTCAGAATCAGGGGCAGGTCAAGAGAGACTCCGGTTTTCCCTTCTCAACTCATCTGTTGAAGCAGGGAGCGCAGGTTTCGTTCATGCAGTGTCTGCGCCAACCCGCCGAGATAGACGCGGCTCTTTCCACAGTCTTCGATATTGATCTCGTCGAGAAGTTCCGCCGCGTTCTTGCGTTTGGAAATGGCTTTCACCGATTTCTTGATCGATGCAAGATAGGTCAGGTTTTCCTTGACTGCTGCATCGATCTCGCCGCGCAGGATGATATCGCCGTGCCCCTGCACGATGTTTTCCAATCCCATTTTCCCAATGTGTTTAATGGAAGCCATGATATCGTCGATGTTGCCATCCACAACATACGGTAATGGCATGAAAGAATCACCCGCAAATAGAATGCGATCTTCTTCGACCAGGACAGCAATGCCATCATCGCTGTGACCGAACGCCGGGGAAATGATCAGGTTCTTCTTGCCTACCCGCAAGGTCAGTTCACCCTTTTCGAAAGTCATGTGCGGAAGAACGATCTTCACCTGACGCAATGCCGGGTTCTGTTTCTGTGCGGCTTCGAGGGATGGGATGCCGCGTTCTTCCAATAAAGTGCGGCAACGCTCGTGGGCAATTACAGTTGCGCCAGGGAAAAAGCAATTTCCCCAGGCATGGTCGGCGTGATAGTGCGTATTGATCACATACCGCACCGGTACATTTAATTCATGTTCGATAAATTCGCGGATATTCAGCGTCTCGTCTGGCAGCGCCAGTGTATCGATCACCACCGCCCATTGTGGTCCCGCCACCACACCGGCTGTCACCTGGGCATAGACTTCACTCTGAAACCAAAAAACATTTTCTGAAACTCGTTCACGATGCATTCAAACAACCCTCTTTACCGCTTATCTACGGTACTATGTAATTTTTTCTATTGATAGCATAAAAACTATCGAAAATCAAGTTGACTATACAAATCTACCTGCATTTTCGTAAGTATAGTCCCATCTTACTGCTTGCTTCCCCTTCCTTGCCATGATACACTGTGCAAGGCATGACAAAAAATCTGCTCCTTGTCACTGCAGATACGAATTTTGGGCAGGTACTGCTCTACGGGTTGGAGCAGGCAGGTTATGGTACCTTTATTGTTAAAGGTAAGGGAGAAGCTGTTGTCCGCGCAGATGAAAAGAACTGCAATCTGGCATTTCTGGATATGGATCTGGGATACAAGGTTGTTCTCGACATCAGCAAGGGACTCCGTGCGCTCAAACCAAATATCAGCCTGGTTCTGTTTTCTGACGTTGATACACCGCCTGCGCTGGATGAGATCCGCCCGTGGACATTGATGCGCAAGCCCTACTATCTACCGGATGTATTGAATATGTTAAATGACAATCCCACCCCCTATTCGAAACCCACACAGATCGCACCGCGTGACACACAGACAAGCAGTCCTACGCTCCCGTGGTTACAGGATGTGACCAAAGCCGCACAGCACCTGACACGATTGACTCTCGAGTCATCGTCGCAGGCTGCGTTGATCACACGCGGAGATAACCTGTGGGCGTACGCGGGTCAGCTTTCGCAGAATGCGGCGAACGAACTGGCAGTGACGGTCACCCGTCATTGGGATGGGCAGAAAGGCAGTGATCTGCTGCGCTTTGTCCGTTTGGAAGCGACAAAAGCCGAACACATGTTGTATGCCACGCGCATTGCCGATGATGTCGTCCTTGCATTGGTATTCGACGCAGAGACGCCGTTTAGCACGATTCGTTCACAAGCCAGTCAACTGGCACAGTCGCTTTCGATCACTCCATTTGAGGAAGAGGTCAAACCGGCTCAGCAGGATTCAGTACCAGCTACGTATGAGGCACCCACTCAATATCTGGATGATGAAATGGGCGAGCAGGATGAACAAATCCCGAACATCGCCGATATCCTGTCCGATGTCCCGCCGCCGCAACCAGACCGCATGATCCCACTCCCGAACGAAGAGATGTTCGGCACACGTCCGTCGCAAGCACGACCCTACAGCCGAGAAAGTTCACCCGCTGTGCGCGTGGACGAATTGCTCGTTCCAAATCAAAGCCTGGAAGAGACCGTGGAACACGTGGTGGAAGATCTCGATGCAACGATGCCATCAAAATCGCGGCCTCGTCCCGAGACACCCATCCGCCGCCCCATGCCCGGTGAATTGGATGAGACACGTCCCCACTCGATCACAGAAGTGGCCGGACGCATGATGCTCGAGCCCGTTTCACCCGGACTGTATAACCTGACCTATGCCTGCCTGCTGGTACCGCGTTTTAGCTCGCACTATCTGACTGGTGATATCTCAGACCGCATCTCAGAATGGCTGCCGCAAATTTGCATCGCGTTCGGTTGGCGTTTGGAATACCTGGCCGTACGGCCTGAGTATGTGCAGTGGGTTGTCAACGTCCCGCCTGCCACGTCACCCGGTTATTTGATGCGTGTGATGCGACAACAGACATCGGAGAAAATATTTACCGAGTTCCCGCGCATGAAAAAGGAAAACCCCTCCGGCGATTTTTGGGCACCGGGATATCTCATCATGGGTGGCACCCAGCCACACCCGCCGCAACTGGTGAAGGACTACATCAAACAGACGCGGACACGGCAGGGCTATTCACAGCCAAGAAAATAAAATGCTATTTGGCACTTGAAATGCAGGAGATATCTCCTGCATTTTTCTTTTGTCCTATCGTTGAAAATTGGAATTTGTGTTCTAAAAATAACGACCGCAGAGTATAATCACTTTGCGTTTCTTTTCATTCGGGCGACTTGCAGAGGGGTCGCCCCTGTTGACAAACGGATACCCACATGCCCCCTACACTTTACTTGATTGATGGACACGCGCTTGCATATCGCATGTACTTTGCCCTTACCGCCGGTGGAGGTAGTGCCCGCTGGCAGACATCCAAAGACGAACCAACAGCTGGTATTTATGGCTTCGCCCGTGAATTGATGCGCATCCTCGAGCAGGAAAAACCGGAATATATTGCCGTTGCCTTTGACGTGGGAAAGACCTTCCGCGACGAGATCTTCCCGGAATACAAAGGCACGCGCGAAAAAATGCCCGATGACCTTCGTCCGCAGATCAAGCGCATTCGCGAAATGGTGGACGCGTTCAACATCCCACGTCTGGAAATGGAGGGCTTCGAAGCAGACGATGTGCTGGGCTCGATCGCGCATCTCGCCGCTGAACAGGGTCTCGGCGTAAAGATCATCACCGGGGATCGCGACCTGCTGCAACTGGTCAACGAACGGACCGTTGTGTATCTCGCTGGCGATGACCAGAACTACATCACTGATGAAGATGTCATCAAAAAATTGGGAGTCCGCCCGAATCAGGTGGTGGATTACAAAGCGCTCGTCGGCGACAAGTCCGATAACATCCCCGGTGTGCCGGGCATCGGCGAGAAGACAGCCATCTCCTTACTTGAAAAATTTGGCACACTCGATACTATCTACGCTCATATAGATGAAGTCGAGAACCGTTGGAAGGGCAAGCTCGAACAAGGCAAGGAGAAAGCCTACATGAGCTACAACCTTGCCAAGATCAAGACCGATGTCAAAGTTAAACTGGATTTGCAGCATGCCAAAGCCGACGACCTGGACTTCGAGTCGATCGAAAAACTCTTTACGGAACTGGAATTCCGCACGCTCATCAAGGCGCTTGGAAAACTATCCGGCAAAGAGATGGCGATGTCGGCCCCAGCGGCCGTTCCCGCCAAGGGGCAGCAACTGTCGATGTTCGTCAATGAACCGCAGGTCATTGCGCCCAAGGTACAGTCGAATATCGTAGTCAACATTGTGGATACGTCTAAAAAACTAGCCGACCTGGTAAAAACGCTTAATGCGGCAAAGATCATTTCCTTCGATACGGAGACCACTTCGACTGAGGAAATGCGCGCGGATATTGTCGGCATTTCGCTGGCTGTAAAAGAAGGCGAGGGATATTACATTCCCGTCGGTCATACATCAGGGACAAATCTTCCTTTAAAAGAAGTATTGTCTGCTCTGAATGCGCCGCTGACGAATCCGAAGATCGGCAAGATTGCTCATAATGCCAAATATGACTATATCGTCCTGGCAAAGAACGAACTGTACGTCTCGCCGCTGACGTTCGATACAATGCTCGCAGAGTTCATCGTTGACCCGGGTTCACGCAACCTGGGGCTTAAGAATCTCGCCTATGTGAAACTCGGCGAAGAGATGACCCACATCGAAGAGTTGATCGGCAAGGGCAAAAAGCAGATCACGATGGACAATGTGGCGATCGAGTCCGCGGCGCCGTATGCGGTGGCCGATGCTGAGACGACACTGCGCCTGATGCCCATCCTGCAGGCAGATGTCAAACGCGTGAACGGGGAAAAACTGCTCGAAGAGATCGACCTGCCGCTGACGCCCGTTCTCGCGGACATGGAAATGACCGGTATCGCTCTCGACTTGCCCTTCTTTCAGGAAACATCGAAGCGACTTGAAAAACGAATGTCGTCCATTGAAAAGAAGGTCTATGAGTTGGTTGGCAAACCATTCAATATCAACTCCACCCAGCAGCTTTCCGATGTTCTCTTCAAACAACTGGGACTCGAACCACCCGATAAGGGAAACAAAACCGCCAGTGGGCACTACTCTACGTCGGCGGGTGTGCTCGATCTGTTACGCGGTAAGCACGAAGTGGTGGATATGATATTGGAACATCGTGAGCTTTCCAAGATCAAGTCTACCTATGTGGATGCGTTACAAGAAGCGTTGAATTCAGGCACGGGCCGCGTTCATACATCCTACAGCCAGGTTGGGGCAGTAACGGGACGTTTATCTTCGTCGAATCCCAATTTGCAGAACATCCCCATCCGCACCGAAGAGGGACGGCGCATCCGTAATGGGTTCATCGCGGATGAAGGCAATGTTCTGCTATCGGTGGATTACTCGCAGATCGAATTGCGCATCGTGGCCCACATGGCCCAGGATGAAGCGATGCTGGCGGCCTTTCGCGCCGGAGAGGATATCCACGCGACCACAGCAGCGGCCATCTACGGTATCGGTCTCGACGCAGTGACCAAAAGTCAGCGCCGCCATGCCAAGGCGATCAACTTCGGTCTCATTTATGGCATGTCTGCATTCGGACTAACACGCACCACAGAACTCACGCTGGCAGAGGCGGAGGATTTCGTCAAAGCCTATTTCAAGCAATTCCCAGGTGTCAAAAATTATCTCGATGGCATCCGCCGACTCGCTGCGCAGCAGGGCTATGTGGAAACACTGCTCGGGCGCAGGCGCTACTTCCCAGCATTGCAGAGCAAGCAAAACGTCCAGATCAAGAACCGGGAGGAACGCGAAGCGATCAACGCTCCCATCCAGGGTACCGCGGCCGATATCATGAAGATCGCCATGTTGAAAATCCCACCTGCCCTCAAAGTGGCTGGGCTGACGGGCAAAATGCTCCTGCAAGTACATGATGAACTTGTGCTCGAATGCCCTGAAAAGGAACTGGAAGACACCGCGCGCATCGTCAAAGAGACGATGGCAAACGCCTTCCCAATGAGCATCCCCCTCTCCACTGAAGCGCGCTATGGAAAAAACTGGGGAGAGATGAATCTCACCTAAAAATGCAACCTTTGTAGGGGCAAAGGAATAATTCTCTACGTTATAATAACAATATGCCCGGACGAGAAGACATTTTTCAAAAAGCAATGAACGAAGGCCATTCCGCTGCCTGGGATCAGGAGTGGACCAAGGCAGCCGTCGCGTATCGTCAGGCTCTGCAGGAAATGCCAGACCATCCCAAAGCGCTGAATAGTTTGGGGTTGGCATTGTTTCAGCAGGGCAGTTATGAAGAGGCGCTGCAGATCTACAAGCGCGTCGCGCAGATCACGCCCAACGACCCCATACCCATGGAAAAACTCGCCCAACTGTTCGAACGGACAGGGCATCTGAAAGAAGCGATCGATGCGGCATTCCGCGCCGCCGATCTATTCCTCAACCAACGCGATGTGGATAAAGCCATCGAGAACTGGGTTCACGTCACCACACTTGATCCTGAACATATTCTCGCTCATTCCCGCCTTGCACTGGCACATGAAAAGCTCGGGCATAAAGCGCAGGCAGTCACTGAATATATTGCGGTGGCAAGTCTTGTGCAACGCACCGGCAACATGGAAAAAACGGCCGAGTTGATCCAAAAGGCCATGCAGATCATGCCCGAAAGTGCCGAAGCCAAACAGGCAGTGACGCTGCTGCGCTCGGGACAACTTCTGCCGAAGCCACTACGACCGAAAGGCGGAACGGGGCCCATCGCGATGGCACAGGTCAAGCAATTGGATAAGCCCAAAAAACAGGCCGATTCAGGTCTGGACCCGATCGCGGAGGCTCGCCAAAAAGCGTTGACCCGGCTGGCAGAGATCCTCTTCGAATACTCCACCGACGATGGCGCCGCCGTCCAGGCGAAACGCGGCTTGCAGGCATTGATGCGTGGCACCGGTCAACTCTCTATGCAGGCCTCTGAACAGACGAAGGTGGTGCTGCATCTTGGGCAGGCCATCGACGCGCAAACCAAGAACAACGAAAACCTGGCTGCTGAAGAACTTGAACACGCATTGGAAGCGGGTTTCAATCATCCCGCGCTTTATTTTGACCTTGGCCTGCTCCGCTCGAAAGGCGATAGGCTCGAATCAGCTGTCCGTCATCTACAACATGCCGTCAAGCACAATGACTTCGGTCTCGCAGCGCGATTGTTGCTCGGGCAGGTGAACCAAAAGCTGGGAAGGCTTGGACCTGCCTCCATTGAATATCTCGAAGCGTTGAGGCTTGCCGATTCTTCCGTGGTCCCTGCCGAACAAGCAGAAGAGATCAGCCAGATGTATGAACCGCTCATCGAAGCACAGGCATCACAAACAGACGAGGCATCTCTGAAGCGTCTGTGCGACAACATCAACGACATGTTAATGCGCCAGAACTGGCGCGACCACCTCTTTAAATCGCGCGAACAAATGCCCAAGTCTCAAGACGGCGATATGCCGATGCCGCTTGCCGAAGTAATCCTGCAGGCGCAATCGAGCCAGGTGCTGGAGGCGATCAATCACGTCCATCAACTGGCACGTGCAGGGAGTTTGCGCACAGCAATGGAGGAAGCCTTCCAGGCGCTCACCTACGCCCCGACCTACCTTCCCCTCCACACCTTGATCGGCGATCTGCTTGTCCGCGAGAACCATACCCAGGAAGCGATCACAAAATTTACAACTGTTGCACAGGCGTATAGTGTTCGCGGTGAAGCAGGGCAATCTGCCAAGATGCTGCGGCGCGTGGTCCAACTTGCGCCAATGGATATGAATGCCCGCACAAGGCTTATTGACCAACTCGTCGCCCGTGGACAGGTGGATGATGCCATTCGTGAATATCTCGATCTTGCGGATATCTATTATCGCCTTGCCGAACTCGATATGGCGCGCAAAACCTATACCACGGCGCTGCGCTACGTTCAGCAGGCCAATGCCGATCGCAGTTGGACCATCCATATCCTCCAGCGGATGGCAGATATCGACATGCAGCGTTTGGATTGGAAACAGGCCATTCGCGTCTATGAACAGATCCGCACGCTGCGCCCTGACGACGCAGGCATCCGAAAGAGTTTGATCGAACTTGGGCTGCGACTCGGTCAACCCGCACAAGCCAACGCTGAACTCGAAAATTATCTAATGTATTTGCAAACCAGCAATCAAAATGGACAGGGTATTACCTTCATCGAAGAACTTCTGCAGGAACGTCCCGATGATAATGTGCTGCGCCGCGCGCTGGCCCAGCAATATCAACAGGCGGGACGCATCGAAGACGCAGTTGCCGAGCTCGATAATGTTGCCGAATCCTTCCTCAATGTAGGTCGCAAAGAGGAAGCCATGGTGATCATCAACCAGATCCTGCTGATGAGCCCGCCCAATGCCGACCAATATCGACAACTATTAATACAATTGCAGCAACAGTAGACAGCGACCCGTCACATGCGTGACGGGTTTTTATTTTGCCCATGCAATGAGAGGGGAATGCTATAATCCCAGCGACTCTTTCCTGGAGAAAAATCAATGCCTCAAACCCAAAACCGCGCCGTAATGAACTGGCTCTTCACCTTCGCCAGCATTGTGGCGTTTCTTGTTGTCTTCGGCGGATTCGTCCGCCTGACGCGTTCGGGACTTTCGATCACAGAATGGAATCCCATCAGCGGGACGGTCCCACCCATCGGCGAAAAAGCCTGGCAGGATGAATTTGCCAAATATCAACAAACACCGGAGTTCAAACTTATCAATTTCAACATGGATCTTGAAGAATATAAATTCATTTTCTATATGGAATGGTTTCACCGCTTCATCGCCCGCTTTGCCGGATTGGTCTATGCCATTCCTGTTTTTTATTTCCTGTTCAAAAAAACCATTCCCTGGAAGGAATTTGGCATTTACTTTGCAATGGGATCCCTCTTCATTGCCCAAGCCTTCGCCGGCTGGATCATGGTTGCCAGCGGACTTGTTGATCGTCCATCTGTGAGCCATTTCAATCTCACCATCCACTTGCTACTGGCGTTATCGCTGCTCGGTTTTAGCCTATGGACTGCATTTGGGCACAAATATGGCTTCCCCAATAAAGACAAAAAAGTGAAGTGGTCCGTGCCTTCCAAATTAGCATTGGCATCTTTTATCATATTGCTTATTCAGATTACCTACGGCGGTATGACAGCCGGACTCAAGGCTGGCCATGTTTCGGATACATGGCCGTTGATGTTCGGCAAACTTGTCCCGCCCAATCTCTTCAATGCCTGGATCAACCTGCTTGAGATCCCGCAAACCATCGTCTTCGTCCATCGTTGGTTTGCCTGGCTCGGCTTGCTGGCAGTTCCGTATGTTTTTTTTGTTGTCAGGAAACAGAACTATCCAACCGACATCCAAAATGGGCTGAAATGGTTGATCGGTGTTGTCGTGTTACAGATCACACTTGGTATCCTGACAATCTTATCTTATGTAAATATCGTGATCGCACTGATGCATCAAGCGAATGCATTGCTACTTTTTGCGTTAGCAATATTTTTTCTCCATAGGTTCAGGGCTTTGGATATCATCAAGTAATACCTCCATACAAAACGTGACCGGGAATGGACGCCCCAGTCACGTTTTTTGGAGAAGTCAGGCACTCAAGATGCCCATGCTTCATGATCTATTTCGTAATTTGAATTGCGTAGATCGTGGCGCCTTTATCATAGGCGGAAGGCGAATTGTAGATCACGGTAAATCCAAATCGGTTATAGATCGCCTGATAGTGCATGTGGTCGGGAGTTGCACCTTCGTCAGGTATTCCATATGCCCAGCCAGATTGAAGCGCATGGACCTCCACCGGATGTCCTAATTTCTTTTCCACCGTTTCCATGGTGTCGTCAAAGGTGATCCCGTAGGGAAGCTTACCCTTATAGGCGAAAAAACCGTCGGCTGTGCCAGAGTAGAGGAATACACTTTCCACGTTCTGGTCTGCACCCATCCAAAGGGCAACGCCAGCGGGTTGGCAGACCTGTAACCGATTTGCACTGAAACAGGCGTTGCGGGTCACAAAGTCAGCCACGGACTGATCGGTCAACGATTTATGGAGCAACGCATCATACGAAACGGCGACGAGGGGCATGAAGGATTCAGGCATGACCGGGGATAGAGGCGGAGCTTCCTGCACCTGGGGACCGCAGGCAGTGACCAGGAAGACCATGGCTACCAGAACAATAAGAGGTTTGAAAAGCTTGTTCATTTTTTATCTCCTTTATGTTGTTTGAACTTGACCCTAGTTTACGGATGACGCGTGTTCTTCCCGTGTCGCGGAACGTGTCAGACTGCGTAATTTGACCAATTCCGTCCAATTTCAAGGATATAATCCAAACTGGTTGATGCAAAAGGAGTCAAATGCCCCAACAGCTCACCCTGCAATTCCTTGGTCCCCCACAACTCTACCTAAATCATGAACCTGTCATTGCAGACCGTCGAAAAGCAATAGCCTTGTTGGCTTATCTTGCCGTACAAGGCGACCGGCAAACCCGCGATTCGTTGAGTGCTCTGCTTTGGCCGGATTACGACCAATCCAAAGCCTTCACAAATCTGCGTCATATAGTATGGGAAATCCAAAAAATGATCGGTGAGGGCTGGATCCTTGCTGACCGCGAAACGATCGGGTGGAGTCCAGAAGCGGATATATCCGTTGACGTCCATCAATTGGAAACATTGCTCGCCCAGGCGTTCAAACAGAAAGACATACCGGTTCGGGCTGCACAGTTGGCAGATTCCGTTAAGTTGTATCGCGGTCATTTCCTGACTGGATTCAGCCTCAAAGATGCGCCGGAGTTCAATGAATGGGCCTTCGCCAAGTCAGAAGAGTTCCGTCAGCAGTTCGCACGCGTGCTAACCGTGCTTTCAGATGATCTCTGCACTCTGGGGCAGCCAGAACAATCCATTGTCTATGCACGCCGATTGATCACGCTTGACCCATTGAATGAGGCGTCGCATCGTCAATTAATGCAAGTCTATATACAAGCGGGACAATACAGCGCGGCCCTGAAGCAATACCAGGCTTGTGAACAAATCCTTCGCAAGGAACTGGGTATGGATCCGCAGCCTGAAACACGTGAGCTTTATAAAAAGATCCGCAAACGCGAGATTCAGCCAGTTCCGGTGAAAAACCAAAGCGAGAAACGAGTACCACAACACAACCTCCCCCTGCAGTTGAGCAGCTTTATCGGCCGCGAAAAGGAACAAGGTGAGGTCACCCATCTGGTCGCCAGGCAACGTCTTGTGACGCTGGTCGGTGCGGGTGGCATTGGCAAGACGCGGCTTGCCTTGCAAACGGGGCACAATGTTTTGAACGATTTTCAAGACGGAGTCTGGTTCATCGGATTAGATTCACTTTCAGACCCGGCACTGACGACACAAACGGTGGCTTCGGTATTTGACTTGCGCGAAGGGTCTGATCGTCCATTGTTGGAACGATTGATCGATGTGTTACGCCCCAAAACTGCCTTGCTGTTTTTTGACAATTGTGAACATCTGCTGGAGTCATGTGCACAATTGATCACAACGTTACTCATCAACTGTCCGAACATAAAAGTGATGGCGACCAGCCGGGAGGTATTAGGCATCAACGGGGAGGCAATGTACAGCATGCCGTCACTTCCTTTGCCTGATCCCAATTCGGCAGAGGAATGGGTGAAGAACGCGTCAGTCCAGCTGTTTGCAGAACGCGCATCCCTGGTCCTGACATCCTTTCAAGTGACACCGGAAAATGCTCCCGCCGTGGCAGGCATCTGCCGCAGAGTGGACGGCATTCCTCTAGCGATCGAGTTGGCCGCCGCGCATGTGAACGTACTTCAAGTGGATGAAATCCTGGCGCAATTACAGCAATCCTTCGCCCTCTTGGTCAATGACACACGAGGGATTCTGCCTCGTCAACAAACGCTGCGTGGTTCCATCGAATGGAGTTGGGGATTGCTTGGTGAGGAAGAGCAAACCTTTTTGCGTCAGCTCTCTGTATTTGCCGGCGGCTGGACCTTGGCGGCCGCGCGTGAGATCTGTACTGGTGATGTACTGGCGTTATCCAGTTCGCTCGTGAAGAAATCATTGATCGTGGTGGATCAGCAAACAGGCCGCGAAACGCGTTACCGTTTCCATGACATGGTACGCGAATTTGCACGCGAACAATTGATGCGATCAGGTGAGAGGGAAAAAGTTCGTACATACCATTTGAACTACTTCTTAAAGCTCTCGACACAGGCTCAATTAGAGTTGCGCGGTCCATCGCGGGTCGATTGGATGGAACGGTTAAGTGAGGAACGCAATAACCTTCGGGCCGCTTTGCATTGGGCAGAGCATACAAGCGTAGAATCCGGTCTGTTACTCGCCGGCAGATTGACACGATACTGGGAAAGCTTCAATTTGCGGGAGGGTGTCCAATGGCTGGAAACATTCCTGCAAAACCAGGCATCTTGTGATTTTCCAGCAGCCAGGGCCGGGGCTTTGCATGCATATGGCGTGCTATTGATCTGGCTTCAAAATTTTGAGCAGGCACAAAAAATTGCAGAGGAATGTATTGCTCTCTTTCGAGCGCAACGGGACCGTGCCGGGGAAGTGGATGGCTTGTTGTTATTTGGCAACAGCTTTATGTTCCAACAGGATACGATTGCCGCGCAGACCTATGGAGATCAGGCACTGAAGTTGGCACGATCCATCAAAGATCCATGGCGCGAAGCGAACGCTCTCTATTATTTAGGTTGGGTTACACGCGACTATCCGCGTATGTATGATTATTGGGAAAAAGCGATCTCTTTGTTCCGAGAAGTAGACGACCAGGTTTCCCTTGCAAATGCTCTCGGTTGGATCAGTCAATTTCGAGTGCTTAATGGCGACTTCGAACTGGCGGAGTCCCATATCGAGGAAGCACTGCAATTATGGCAGTCCAACAAACGAGCGAATATTTGGGATAACGCGAAAATTGCCAAAAGTCTGCTCCTGCTCGCACGCGGGGAATATGAACAATCACGGACAATGTTGCAGGAGATCAAAGTCACAGCGGAAGAGACCGGAAACATCATGTCAAGGCTTTGGACCGAGGTACGGCTTGGCTATGTTGCTTTGCGTTCTGGGAATCTGACAGAAGCACATCACTTCCTGAAAAAGTCTGCCTATGGCTTTGCAGACGATGGCTATAATGTGGGAACCCTTTTTGCACTGGAGGGAATGGCGGCGATCTATGGAGCAACCGGCAAACTCGCAAGGACCGCACAATTGATTGGCTGGGCTGATGCTTACCGTGCAAAGATCAGAGATCATCGTCCCATGACCGAGCAGGCTGATATTGATAAACTCATTGCTGCCTGTCTTGCTGGAATGGGCGAAGCAGCTTTTTCAGACGCGTATGAGGAAGGTGCAACGATGACAATACAAAAAGCGATTGCGTTCGCGTTCGAGGAGAATTAATCCCTTTTGCTCCTCGAATACATCGCAAACCCAATTGTCCCGAATGATAACCCAGCCACAGAAGCGCCCCATGAAAAAAAGTTCAGGAAGAAGGTGGATTCCAGCACATGGATGACCATCAAAAAGGGCAGAACGATGCCCAGGAGCATCAGGAACAGGCCAAGGCTTAGAAGGAAGCGGGGGGAGTTCATCAGTCTATTTTGCAACATTCGTCCCCATCTTTGAATCGATTTTCATTTCTTTGCGCGCAGGATTCTCCTGATATAACCAACAAGCTACAAAATGTTCAGGCTCTGGTTCAAAGTCCGGGGGAGA
>CAZKSG010000107.1:0-14835 GCA_964555335.1 uncultured Anaerolinea sp. | reverse complement strand
GCACAACGCGTCGGACTCAAGCTGGAAAAGGGTCTCGTTTCGACGATCATTCGCGAAGCCGGGAATCAGCCCGGTACCCTTCCCCTGCTGCAATATGCCCTTTCTGAATTGTTCGAGAAACGGAATGGACGCACGCTCACTAACAAGGCATATCGAGAGATCGGTGGTGTGCTCGGTGCGCTGGGACGAAGCGCAGAAGCCATTTACAAGAATCTCAATGTCACAGAACAATCGGCAGCGCGACAACTGTTTCTGCGTTTGGTAACACTCGGCGAAGGGACAGAAGACACCCGGCGGCGTGTACTGCAGAGCGAATTGGAAGCCTTGAACATGATCTCATCGATCATCGACCGCTTCAGCAAGGCCCGCCTGTTGACCTTTGACCATGATCCCATCACGCGCGGCCCGACGGTCGAAGTGGCACATGAAGCATTGATCCGCGAATGGACACGCCTGCGTGAATGGTTGATGGAAAGCCGCGCCGACATTCGCAGTCAACGGCAACTGGCACATGCGGCACAGGAATGGGAATTGGCACAGCGTGACCCGAGTTTTCTGCTCAGCGGAACACGTCTTGAACAATTCGAAGGTTGGGCGGGAAATACATCTCTGGCTCTTACACAGAATGAACAATCCTTCCTGAACGCAAGCATCACTGAACGCGATCAAAAAGCGGACGAAGAACTCTCACGGCAACAACGCGAACTGGAAACCGCGCAAAAACTGGCAGAAACTGAAAAGCGCTCAGCAGACCAATTAAGGCAGCGCGCCGTTTTCCTGCGCATTGCTTTGGGAGTGGCAGTCATTGCCGCCATTTTCGCCGTTGTGGCACAGTCTATTGCAGTCAGGGAACGCAACATCGCACAGCAACAGGCATTGATTACATCTGTCCGTGAATTGGCCGGCGAGGCGAATGCCAATCTCGATGTTGACCCCGAGCGCAGTATTCTCCTGGCACTGCAGGCTGTAAATAAAACGTATGCAGTGGATGGAACGGCACTGCCGGAAGCGCAGGAAGCCCTGCACAATGCGGTACAAGCTTCACGGATACAACTAACTTTGCGCGGGCACACGGATGCCGTCTGGTATGCCACGTTTAGCCCGGATGGCAATTTGATCGCTTCGGGCAGCGAAGATGGCACCGCCAGAATTTGGGATGCTACAACCGGAAAAGAGTTGTTATCTCTTGATGCTTCCACCGACCGAGGCGTCAACGGGCTTGCCTTTAGCCCAAACGGGAAACTGCTCGCCACTGCAGATGCGGATGCCACGATCCGCATTTGGGATGTATCCAGCGGCAAAGAGGTATCCACTTTAACGGGATATTCTGACCGGGTGCAGTCGGTTGCGTTCAGCCTGGATGGAACCCGCCTTGCCGGAACCAGCAATGACCATACGATCCGGCTATGGGATGTATCGACTGGCAAGGAATTACTCCAGCTCCTTGAAGACAACAGTGGAGAAGTCTACTGGGTGGATTTCAATTCCACCGGCACGCAAATCGCGACCGCCGCAAGAAATGGGAAACAAGGCTGGGCGAGCGTCTGGGATCTCGAAACAGGTCAAAAACTGTTCGAACTTCACAACGGCAATTCAGACCTGACCAGCGCTGTCTTCAGCCCGGACGATTCGATCATCGCGACGACCGGTTACGATCAAACCGCCAAACTTTGGGATGCAAAGACCGGCGATCTGATCTTCACTCTCTACGGGCATTCTGAAGCCGTCACCAGCGCCGCCTTCAGCCCGGATGGAAAACGAATCGCCACGTCGAGCTGGGACCGGCACGTCAAGATCTGGGATGTCGCCACGGGTCAGCAGCTTCTGGAGCTTGATGGTCATACCCGCGATATCAATTGCGTTTCCTTCAACCCAGACGGCACCCGCATTGTCACCGCCAGTGTGGACCAAACCGTCCGTGTATGGAATGTAGCCGAAACCTACGAATATCGCACACTTGTCAACGGTCCCAAGGTCGAATTCATCGAAGGCGGGGAACTGGCGTACAGCCCAGATGGAACCCGGCTGGTCACGGCCAATGCCGACCCTACGCCCAAAGTCTGGGATGTCAAAACAGGAAAACTGTTATTTACCTTAAGGGGTCATACAGACATAGTCACGTATGCAACATTCAACAGGGATGGCTCCCTGATCGGCACAGCCAGCAATGATGGCACTGCCAAAATCTGGGATGCTGCCACTGGCAGGGAACTGCTTACCCTGCAAGGACACAAAAACTTCGTGTTTGGGTTCGATTTCAGCCCGGACGGCAAATACATTGCCACCAGCAGTTTTGATTACACGGCCCAGATCTGGGATGCCAAAACAGGAAAAAGTTTGCGAACCATGATCTACCGCGATTGGATCTTCAGCGTAACCTTCAGTCCCGATGGCAAACGCTTGGCAGGCGGCACACGCGGTGCAGCGATCATTTGGGATGTAGAGACCGGCAAACAACTCTTTATGGTCACCGACCATCACGACATGGTGGACCAGGTTGTGTTCAGTCCCGATGGGACACGACTTGCCACGGCCAGCCTGGACGGCACTGCCAAAGTCTGGGATGCCACCAATGGGAAGGAACTGTTTGCCATGAGCTCCCATTCCTCATCAGTATTTGACATTGCATACAGCCACGATGGCAACTATCTTGCCACAGCCAGTTCCGATAAAACTGCCCGACTCTGGGATGCGCAGACCGGGCAGGAATTATTGATCATCAACACCCCCTCCGGGTTGACCGGCGTAGCCTTCAGCCCGAACGATACTCAACTGGCCGTAGCCGGCCGCGATGGCACCACCCGCATCTATCTCCTGCGTCTTGAAAACCTGATTGCTCTCGCCAAATCTCGCCTCACCCGCACATGGACATTGGAGGAATGCAGGAAATATTTGCATGCCGATGCCTGCCCGGCTGAGTGAGACAAAGCCGCTGAAGAAAGCCCGCCTGTACCATGACAGTACCGGCGGGCCTTTTTCTTCCTTGATCCAGATCCTTTTCTGAGTGTGACCAGGACAGCAAGGAAAATGCAACGCATACTGCAACCGCGACAGGCATACACTGTATGTGGTGATTAAATCCATCACCGATGGGAGTATTGGCATGAAAAGGCAACATTTCCTTCAAAACAGGATGCAGTATGTTTCGCTGACAATGTTTCTGATTGCTTCACTGCTGACCAGTACAAGCGCATTGGCTGCAGATGGAGCACTTGACCCAACATTTGGGACCCATGGAGTCGCAGTCACAGACCTTGGCAGCGCGTCTGATTTTGGCGTGAATGTCGTTCTGCAAACAGACGGCAAGATCATCATGGCAGGCGCCGGGAGCGCAGCGACCATTGTGCGCTACAACTCAGACGGCACACTGGATACCACCTTCGGCACAGGCGGAAAACTGACCGCTGTGATTGGTGGACCTGTCGCTCTTCAAACGGATGGGAAGCTGATCGTAGGAGGGGGACTGAACGGCGGCATTGGACTTGCCCGCTATACCAGCACCGGTATGTTGGATACCACCTTCGGTACAAACGGCGTCGCGAGTGTCTGGGAGAATAATAACTCCAATTTTCAGCTCTCGTTCGGCGATCTTGCCATTCAGCAGGATGGAAAGATTGTGGTGGTCGGCAACGAAGAAGCCATCGGTGGTAATCATGTCTATTGTCTGATTGCCCGTATTAACGGAAATGGGGTACTGGATGGAGATTTTCGCGCATTTTTCGATGAAACCAATTTCCCGGAAAGTGAGCGAAACTTCTGTAAGGCAGTTGATCTTCAATCGGATGGCAGGATCATCCTGTCCGGGCATGCGGAACCGAACTTTCAAGGCATGGCAATTATCCTTGGCCGTCTTATGACCGGACCCGACCCGCGGCTCGATCCTACTTTTGGCACGAATGGACATGGAACTGTTGTCACCCCACTTGCCACTTTTACGCACGGCAGAGGCGCACTTGCCGTTCAGGCTAACGGCAAGATCGTGATTGCCGGAACGACGACAGACAGCTACAGTACTCTTAATGAAAACCTGGTATTAGCCCGCTACAACAGCAACGGCACGCTGGATACCACGCTGGGCGGAAGCGGCATTGTCATTACCGATCTCGGGCAAAACGAAGTAGGAAACGATCTTGCGATACAAAAGGACGGCAAAATCCTTGTCGTTGGAAAAAGGTACAATGAAACGTCCTCAGACTTCCTGCTCGTACGCTACAACAGCGACGGGTCGCTCGATACCACCTTCGGTAATGGCGGAAAGGTGATCAGCGATCTGGGCGGTTCCGACTATGCATCGGGGATGGCACTGCAGGCCGACGGCAAGATCCTGGCAACCGGCGCCAACGATGAAGATGCAGTTCTGACGCGCTATGAGGGGACTCTGCCACCAACAACAACCACAACGTTCAAATCCAAGGCGGCTCAAGATGGATGGATCCTTGAGTCAACAGAATCCAGCAATGTGGGTGGGACCCTGAACAAGACCGCCGCCACTTTCAACGTGGGAGATGATGTCAAGGACAAGCAATATCGATCCATCCTTTCGTTCAATACCGCCACATTACCAGATAATGCCGTCATAATCTCGGCACAATTCAACATCAAACGACAGGCTTCGGTGGGAACAGATCCCTTCACCACCCATGGAAACCTGCTATTGGAAATCCGCAATGGAGCCTTCAGTAACAATACGGCTGTAGCCCTGAACGACTTCGCGGCAGCCCCATCCGGCAGCACCCCAGAGACCCTTACCAACCTGGCATCTAGCTGGGTTACTGTACAACTCAGTATCTCCGATCTGGCGTTTATAAATAAAGTGGGTGTCACTCAGTTCCGCCTACGCTTTGAGTTGGATGACAACGATGATTTGAGCGCAGACTACCTGAAGTTCTACTCAGGTGAGGCAGCAGCAGCCAATCAGCCACAGTTGATCGTTACGTATGTATTGCCATAAGAAAGCAATAAAGAAAGCCTCGCGGATGTGTATCCGCGAGGCTTAATCAAAATCACTAATCCCAAATCAAAAAATGATCTAGGTTCCCTCTTCCCAGGAGCCCAGGTACTTGACCTGTTCCGGGGTGAGGGTGTCTATCTTGACGCCCATGGCTTCAAGCTTGAGGCGGGCGATCTCATTGTCGATCTCGGTGGGCACAGAGTAAACCTTCTTCTCCAGCTTGTCGGCGTTCTTGGCCATGTATTCCGCGGAGAGCGCCTGGTTGGCGAAGGACATATCCATCACCGAGGCGGGGTGACCTTCGGCGGAAGCGAGGTTGATTAAGCGGCCTTCGCCGAGGATATTGATCTTGCGGCCATCCTTGGTGAGGTACTGATCCACGAACGGGCGGACAAGGTTGGGCTTGCCCTTGCTCATCTTTTCCAGTGCAGGGATGTTGATCTCGACGTTGAAGTGACCGGAGTTGGCTACGATCGCGCCATCGCGCATGACTTCAAAGTGATGACCATCGATGACGTTCAAGTCACCGGTGACGGTGCAGAAGAAATCGCCGATCTTCGCAGCATCACTCATCGGCATCATCTGATAGCCGTCCATCACCGCCTCGAGTGCCTTCATCGGGTCGACTTCGGTGACGATCACCTGGGCGCCCATACCGCGAGCGCGAGAGGCGAGTCCACGTCCGCACCAGCCGTAGCCGGCGACGACGAAGTTCTTGCCGGCGAGCAAAACGTTGGTCGCGCGGATGATGCCGTCGATGGTGGATTGACCCGTGCCATAGCGGTTATCGAACAGGTGCTTGGTCAACGCGTCGTTCACAGCGATCACCGGGAACTTCAAGACCTTGTCCTTCTCCATCGCCTTCAAGCGGATGACGCCGGTGGTTGTTTCTTCGGTTCCACCGATGACGCCTTTCAGGAGTTCGCTGCGTTCTTCGTTCGAAAGACTCTTTGCCCAACTGGCGAGGGAGGGCTCGAGATTTTCGAAGCGTCCCATCTCGATAAAGAACAGAGACGAAACAAGGTCGGCACCATCGTCCATGGTCATGTGAGGTTTGTGCTCGAGTGCAGCGCGGATATGTTTGAAATAGGTCGCTTTATCTTCGCCCTTGATGGCAAAAGTGGGGATCTCAAACTGGTTGACCAGGGCGGCAGCAACGTCATCCTGTGTGGAAAGCGGGTTCGAGGCTGTGAGGACGATATCCGCACCGCCATCCTGAAGTGTAACCATTAAGTTGGCTGTTTCCGTGGTGACATGCAGACAAGCCGACACGCGCAATCCCTTGAGAGGCTTCTCTTTCTTGAAACGCTCACGGATCTGGCGCAGGACGGGCATTTCGCGCTCCGCCCAGTCCATACGACGACGTCCGCCTTCTGCCTGGTTCAAATCTTTTACATCGTAATTGCTCATTATTGCTCCTTCTTTATTTTTTTCCTACTCGGTGGTCTGAGTGGGTGAAGCCCGTATCAGTACCACCCGATTGACTATTTATTTTAACAACACATCCAGTTTGCCGCCATCATCAAAATGCTTGCGGAACCGCGTAACAAATTCCTTCTTTGTATAACCGTGGGTCTGCGTGCCACGCTGTTCGAGACAGTATACCGCGGCCAACGAACCGATCTCACCGCACAATTTCCAGTCGAAGCCACGGGCATATCCCGCCAGAAAACCACCCCGGAAGGCATCACCCACACCGGTGGGATCGACAATTTCATCCTCAGGGACAGTTGGGATATGGACGCTGTCCTGACCTGAATAGAGGTCAGCACCATCCTTGCCGCGCGTGATGACCAACACTTTGACGTGCTCGAGCATCTGGTCGAGGCTCCAGCCGGTCTTCTTGGAGATCAAGCCGAATTCGTAGTCATTGCAGAACAGGAACTGTGCGCCTTCCATGTCGCGCGCCAGTTCGCTCCCTTCGAGACGGAGAACCTGCTGGCTGGGGTCATAGAGATAGGGAATGCCAAGTTCACGGCATTCGGCCGGGAACTTCATCATCGCTTCCGGCGCGCTCGGAGAAACAACGACCAGGTCGGGTTTGCCATCCAATTCTTTCAGAGATTGGGTGGCAGAGTAGCCCATCGCTCCGGGGTAGAACGATGCGATCTGGGCAGAGACCTGATCGGTCGTCGCGAAGAACGAGGCGGTGAATACGCCGGGGACCACTTTCATAAGGGAGGTGTCGATCCCTTTCGAATCGAGCCAGGCACGATAATCCCCGAAGTCTTCACCGACTGTAGCCATCACACGCGGCTTTCCACCGAGCAAGGCCATCGTATATGCAATGTTCGGTGCAATGCCGCCGCGCTGCTTGGACATGGAGTCCACGAGGAACGAAAGGCTGATCGAAGCCAGTCGTTCAGGAAGGATCTGTTCCTGAAACTTTCCTGGAAAGGTCATGAGATAGTCGTACGCTACAGAGCCGGTAAGAAGAATGTCCATATTGTTTCTTTCAACCTCCGCAGGAGCGAAGAACGTTCAAGTGGTATTCGCAGTAAAAGGCGTGGCGCTAGGCGCCACGCCAATGATTATGCGGGCAAAAGTTTATCATGGCATGTCTGGATTGTCTAGAAATTAAGGTTACAGATTCCCTGTTTAGAAACTGCTTCCATAGCGGTTCTGCAAAGATTGATAACTTTGAAACGCGAGGAAACCGAACAGCAACGCCATATAGGCACTTCGGAAGAAAATCACTGCGATCAAGGCCATGATCCCGCCGGCAATAACCGATACCCAAAGCGATTTTCGGATGCCATCGCGCGGGTCATACTGCAACAAGGCATAGCGGGCTATGTTGCCGCCATCCAGCGGATAAACAGGCACCAGGTTGATCAATCCCCAAAAGATGTTAACCCACAAAAGTTGATGGACCAGTTCGCCAACCAGCCAGCCCCCATAAGGAACAAAAGAGCTGAGCGGCAGTGGGATAAACCCGAGCAGATTGAATGTAGTGATCGATCCGCCTGTGACGATCACACTGGCGGCGATCAGCCCGGCAAAGAAAAAGCCAGCGAACGGACCTGCCAGTGAGATGAAAATTTCCTCCCGTGGTCTTAATGCAATATTGGCCCAACCACTCCCCCACGAAACAGACTCTGGGACGGTCAATCCGCCAGCAAAATGCAAAACAATGGATGAACGCAATCCGTAATGGCGGAAGGCAAAGGCGTGGCCAAGTTCATGAAGCAGGATGGAAATGAATATCACAACCACCCAAAGAAATGTAAAAAGCAGACTACCGGCAGATAGCCCGAACAGAAATGCAATGATCCAGAAAAGCGGATGTACACGCACTGGGATCCCAGCGATGGAAAATCGCAGGTCATAACGTGTGGGAGGCGGGACTTGAAAAAGTGCCATCTATTTTCCTAAAACAGCCTTACGCAAGTTGATCTCAAACGGTGGATAGACCACCCCGTTCTCGGTCACAATGCCAGAGATCAGGCGGTTCGGCGTGACATCGAATGCGATGTTGCGTGCCTTGGCCTGTGCTGGAGCCACGCGTTCCCCGTGGAATTCGAGCCCGAGCACTTCGTCTGGGTCGCGTTCTTCGATGGGGATCTGGTCACCGTGTGCGAGGGAAAGGTCTACAGTAGATGTAGGAACGACCGAATAGGCAGGCACGCCGTTATCGTGCGCCGCCAGCGACAGCATGTATGTGCCGATCTTATTGGCAACATCGCCATTCGCGGCAACGCGGTCTGCCCCGAAGAAAACTTTCTGTGCCTTGCCGGCTTTCAGGAAATAACCGGATGTATTGTCGCTGATGATCTCATAGGGAATTCCATATTGTTCCAACTCCCAGGCCGTGAGTCGTGCCCCCTGCAAGCGCGGACGTGTCTCATCCACCAACACATGAATGCGTTTGCCTTGCTCATGCGCCGTGCGGATCACACCAAGCGCAGTGCCCCAGTCGACAGTGGCCAGTGCGCCGGTGTTGCAATGATGGATGATGGTATCGCCGTCATCGATCAAAGCGGCACCATGTTCTGCCATGCGCTTATTGATCTCCACATCTTCGTCAGCGATGCGCTGAGCTTCATCTAAAACGATCTGACGGATTTCATCTGCGCTTCTTTCTTCTTTCATCTTGTCGTTATTCATTAAGCGATCCACCGCCCAGGCGAGATTGACTGCCGTGGGACGTGCAGCCTTCAACGTGTTGGCAGCAGACTGGTAATCGGCGATCAACTCCCGGCTGGAAGAAGAAGCGGATTCATATCCCGCAAGCGCAAGCCCGAATGCGGCAGCGGCTCCGATCGCAGGTGCGCCGCGTACGACCATATCCTTGATCGCTTTGGCAACAGACCTGTGGTCTGAATACGAAACCACTTCAAAGCGACCTGGCAGAATACGCTGGTCGATCATTTTCAACTGGTGGTCTTCCCAAAATACGGTTCTCATGCAGCGGATTTTACTCGGAAATCGGGTTTGTCAAAGCCTTAACATCAAGAGGGAATCGTGCAATAATTCGACGCTGTTGTGTAAATCTTGATTCCTGGAGGAACAATGTTCACAAAATCGCGAATATTGCTCTTGCTGAGCTTTATTGTTATCACGAGTCTCGTCATTTCATCGTGTGGATCGCCCGCAACGCCTGCACAAAACGGATCACCCTCTGCCGGGCCCGTGACCGAACCTACTGGCGAAAGCGTCTCTGAGGTCGATGCGAATAAAAGCATCACCATCGTTATCGCTGAAGATCCCCCGTCCTTCAACCCCATGGTGGCAGATTCGGGCTTCGATGCACTCGTGATGGAACTTGTCATGCTCGGGTTAACCGACGTGGACCCGAATGGAAATGTTTTCCCTGAACTCGCCGCGGAATTGCCCACCGTTGACAACGGCGGCGTGGTCTTGAGCGATGACGAGAGCACCATGTCTGTGACGTGGAAGATGCGCGAGGATGTGCAATGGCAGGACGGCACGCCGGTCTCTGCCGACGATGTGATCTTTACCTGGAATGCGATCTCCGACCCGACCAACGGTTCGTGGATTCCCGGGAGCGATTACATCGACTCTGTGGAAAAAGTGGATGACCATTCCTTCACCGTGAACTACAACACGATCTATCCCGGCTATCTCACCCAGTTCGGCGGCGAACAGATCTCCATTTGGCCCGCCCATTATTGCGACGCCGAACAGGGATTTGTCGCCTGGGACTGCGGTCGCGAGCCGCTGAGCGATGGACCCTTCGTGTTGAAGGAATGGGTCGAAGGCGACCACATGACCTTCGTCAAAAATGACAAGTATTATCAGGCTGGCAAGCCCGAGATCGAACAGGTCATTGTTCGCATCGTGCCCGATGATGCAGTCCGCAAGACGATGATGATGAACGGTGACGCCGACATCGACATGTGGATCAACGTCAACACGATCAACGATCTCAAGAACAATGAAAACGCCAGGGTCAGCCTCAGCCCTACTGATCGCTGGGTGATGCGCCTGTTCCTGAACGAAGCCGCCAAAGGGACCACCGATCCGCATGCAACGCCACATCCCATTCTTTCGGACGTGCGCGTACGACAGGCCATCCGCATGGCAGTGGATGTGGATACGATCAACAACCAGATCTTCTACGGGCTGGCGCATCCGGTCTGGACCGAGTTCTTCCGTCCACCGTATGTGTGCGACATCCCCCGCCCAAAGTTTGACCCCGAAGCCGCAAAGGCGCTACTCGAACAAGCCGGTTGGACAGACAGCGACGGCGACGGCATCCGTGAATGTAACGGATGTACTACTGCCGACCCCGGTTACAAAATGGAAATGGAATTTATCACCTATGCAGAATATGGCGAACCGCTGGAACTCACCCAGCAACTGATCGCTGAAATGCTCGGCGAGATCGGCATTCAGATGAATATCTCTGTGGTCGAAGGCAGCGTGCTTTGGGATCTCGCCGAAAATGGCGGTATTGAACAAAGCGGCAACTTCGACATCGATCTCTGGGATGATGGTTATGCAGGTGTCGATCCCACCGATTACATCTGGGAAGCCTATTCCCAGGAAGCCATGACCCCGGGCAACGGCTGGAACTTCTTCCGCTGGGATAACCCCGTGGTCGATGGATTGATCGACGAAACCTATACTCTAGATGAACAGACTCGCAAGGAAACCTTCTGCGCCATCGCGGATTTCATCAATGAAGAAGTGCCAGAGATTCATCTCTTCACCGTTCCAAACGCCGAAGCCTACTCATCGCGACTCGAAGGTGTGCAGTCCTCGGTCAATGACCTGGTGACGTGGAACATTGCGGACTGGAAGATCAAATAAAAGATCAGCCACAGAGACGCAGAGAACACTGAGATTTAATCCTTCTCCAAGTCTCTGCGTCTCTGTGGCAAAAAGGCTTTTGTATTGGCAACCTATATCCTTCGCCGCCTGCTCCAAACCATCGGATTGCTGTTCCTGCTCAGCATCATCCTCTTCGCATTGGTCAATGTCGCCCCGGGCGGGCCGCTCTCCGCGTTTGGCGGTAAGCGCATACGCCCTGAAAAGATCGAGATCCTCAAGCGACAGTTCGGGCTCGACAAACCACTCCCGGTGCAATACATCTACTGGCTGGCAGGCAACGACTGGATCCAGGTCGACTCGGACGGCGACGGCGTCAAAGACTCATTTGGCACACGCAAAGGCATCCTGCGCGGCGATTTCGGTTTTTCCTATCGCACCCGCCAGCCCGTGCTCGAAGAGATCGGCTCACGCTTGCCGAACACCATCACATTGATGGGCATCACCATGGTTGTGGCGTTGCTCATCGCCATTCCCATCGGCATCTTCTCTGCCATCAAACAATATTCGGTCTTCGATTTCCTCGCCACCACGTTTTCCTTTGCCGGGCAGGCCGTACCCGAATTCTGGCTGGGGCTGCTGCTCATCCTTGTCTTTTACGCGTGGTTGAAAAATCCGCTGACAGGAGAACCGCTGCTCCCGCCGGGAGGCATGTTTTCACTCGACAGCGGATTCTCGCTTTCGGACCGCGTCTCTCACCTGGTTCTCCCGGTTCTCACCGGAGCCCTGGGCTGGATCGCCTGGTATTCGCGTTTCCTCCGCTCGAGCCTGCTCGAGATCCTGCCGCAGAACTATCTTCGGTCTGCACGAGCCAGAGGGCTGACCGAGCCGCGCGTGATCTACAAACATGCCCTAAGCAATGCGATGATCCCCATCGTCACCTTGCTCGCCCTCGACCTGCCCTACATCTTCACCGGTGCCGTCCTCATCGAAACGATCTTCGCCTGGCCGGGTATGGGGCGCCTCTATTATCAAGCCGCCGTCGAACGGGACTATCCCCTGTTGATGGCAGTGCTTATCATCGGTGCGGCGTTTATCATCCTATCGAACCTGCTTGCCGATATCTTGTATGCATATCTCGACCCAAGGGTTCGATACGAGTAGGCATCTGTAACGAATGACAGACTATTCTTCCATTGAAGTTCCCCTTTCTGAAAAAGATCAAGCCATCGATCTGGCATCCAATGTTTGGAAGCGGTTCAAGCGTCACCGTGGAGCCATCGCAGGGGCGATCATCTTTGGCATTCTTGTACTTGCCACGATCCTATCCTTCCTTTCGCCCTATGACCCTGAAAAATCGAACCTGCCAGAAAAATTTCAGGCGCCCTCGGCTATTCACCCGCTGGGCACAGACGCACTGGGACGTGACCTGCTCACCCGCATCCTCTACGGCGGACGTATTTCACTCTCCGTCGGCGGTATTGCAGTTGCCATTTCTCTGTTGATCGGTGTGCCCATCGGTGCGTTGGCCGGCTACTACGGCGGGCGCGTGGATGCCATCCTCATGCGCATTACCGATGCCTTCCTGTCTCTTCCTGCATTCCTTGTGCTCATCCTGCTGGCGGCCATCCTGCGTGAAGTGGATATCCCCATGTTCAAACGCAGCAGCGTGCTCACCATTAGCTTCGTGATCGGCATCCTTTCATGGATGACGTTCTCACGTCTCGTCCGCGCTGCGTTCCTTACCCTGCGTGAAATGGACTATGTCTCAGCCGCACGTGCGCTTGGCTCGTCTGATAGCCGCATCATTATGGGACATATCCTGCCCAACGGCATCGGCGTGGTCATCGTCGAAGCTACACTGCAATTAGGGTATGCCATCATCCAGGAGGCAGGGCTGAGCTTTCTCGGCTTCGGCATCCAGCAACCGACTCCTTCATGGGGTAACCTCATCAACACCGCTCAGGATCATTTCATCAAATATCCCTGGCTGGCGATCTTCCCCGGCTTGATGATCTTTCTCACCATCATCTCTGTGAACTACATCGGCGATGGCCTGCGCGATGCGTTCGACCCATATAAAGTGCTGGAGACGGTGGGAGAATATACATGATCCTACGCAAAATTGGACTCTCACTAATTCTCCTGCAATATTTTCTTTCGACGACTGGATGCCAAAAGCAAACGATTGTTCCTGTAGTTGTTTCGCAAACAGCTCAAGCAACAACAACAAACATACAAGAAACTATCTTGATGGTATCACCTACTCGTACAAAAGCCCCAGTTATTGAGATAACGCCATATAGAAGTATTTTAAAGAAACTTAAACCTGATATCTACCTCGTTTATTGGAGCAACAATACATGGCATATTAAGGGGCACGTTGCATCCGAATCCAGTAAGATCGAGCTCACTCCCGGCATAACTAGCAAAATCAACACGGGCTTGGAATTATCTCCTGACAATAATTCAATAGCTTTTTCAAATTCAGCAGGCAATTTATCTATCTATAATCTTCTTACGGGTTCTCTGAAGTCGTACGCGAATCCGAATGTAAACGATATCTATGAACTGGAATGGCTTACAAATGGCGACACTATTCTTTACTTAGGAACTCCCGAAGAGATTTGGGTACCTGATTCAAACGTTGGGCTTTATAACGTTTCCATAAAACATCAAACAGTGAATACAATTTTCGATTGGAAAAAAGAATCTGAATTATTTAAATACGGTTTGCGCGGAATAACGTCATCGAAGGATGGCAAGTGGCTGGCATTTTACGCACCACAGTTATCTGAAATAATGGCGCCTGATCCAAAGTATTCTGTCTACATCATGGATCTATCTTGTCTTCAAGCCAGCGAGAGATGCAGTCAGGCTATACAACTTGTTGGTTCTGGAATTTCACCAGCATGGTCGCCAGATGGAAAGTTAGGTTGGATTTGTAAAAACGAAAATTCATCTGCGTTATGTATTACAGATGTAAACCAACCAACACCAAGCCAAGTACTCTTTGATGTATTTAACATAACAACTTCGCAAGAAACAAGTTTTTCCACCTTTTCCTGGTCACCTGACGGGAAATGGCTTGCAATCGATATTGAAAAGTCATCAGGAATAAACAATACGAATAATTCTCCAGCTTATGTATTGATTACATCATTGGACGGCAAAGAGATTATTAAGGTCACCTCAGACTCGGGTACAGACACCTTCCAAGAGGGATGGTCGCCAGATGGGCAATACCTTGCTTATTCCAACGTTATTGGCTACACAGAGCCATACGGTGATATCGGAGTAAAATTTCCAGTTAGTGATCTTTTTCTATACAATTTGCAGAATGGAAAAGCGATTGATCTATTTGAAGAAACAAATACACGTGAAGTATTTAATTCCTTTCTAGAGATCAAATAAAATGATTTCTCCCAAACCTCTCATCAATATCCTCGGCTGGACTGGCTCGATCTTATATCGGCTTGCTTACACTCTTGTGTCCATGAAAAAGACGGTGGGCGATTCGGTTTTATATCAGGGAAAGAATATGATCGCCGGTTCATTCCTGGTGATTTATACGCTGTCACTCTGCGCCTATGCAACGACAAGTCTCAACGCAGTTTGGGTTTCCATCAGTTTGTTCACGCTGGGACGCA
>CAZKSG010000106.1:0-14882 GCA_964555335.1 uncultured Anaerolinea sp. | reverse complement strand
TATCCTCATAAAAGCCAGGTTTTTTATGCAATGAAGCGTGGCAAAGCCGCAAGAATGCCCCAACCTTTCCTGCCGCTGATGGTCAACCTTGCAGGTATGATTCCTCTGATCTTTGCCAGCGCAATCCTGCAATTCCCCGCGATTATTGCCAGCTACTTCACCCGCTCACAAACCGCATGGGTAAGTAGTTTTGCCACCAGTGTTCAGAATTTCTTCAATGCTACTGGCACAAATTCATGGGGATACTGGTCATTGTACTTCATCATGGTAGTGGCTTTCACCTATTTTTACACCACAGTGATCTTCGAGCAGCAGAATTATGGCGACAACTTGAAGCGTTCAGGTGCCCAAATTCCCGGTGTTCATAGTGGCGTTGCAACTCAAAAATATCTAAGCCGGATCCAGAGCCGCATCACATTACCCGGTGCACTGCTTCTTGGAACAGTTGCCATCATGCCTTTCCTGTTGCAACTGGTTTTGCCAGCTGCCTCCGGAACGGCCGGCTTATTCCTAGTGTCCTCTTCTGGTTTGCTCATTGTTGTGGGTGTGGTTCGAGATACATTCATGAATATTGAAGCTGAACTGAAATTGCACGGCTATCAAGAAAAACTGCTCATTAGTTAGGAGCGTTATGGCGACCTATATTGTCTTACTTGGCCCTCCTGGAGTTGGTAAAGGAACGCAAGCTAAGATTTTATCCGAACGGAGCGGGTTGGCGCACATATCCTCCGGTGACTTGTTTCGAGAGAACATTAAGAACTTAACGGAATTGGGAAAATTGGCCCAAACGTTCATGACCAAGGGTGAACTGGTCCCTGACGACGTAACGATTGCTATGATACGAGATCGCCTAAGCCGTCCGGATTGCAAGATTGGCGCCATTTTGGATGGTTTCCCTCGAACGCCCGCACAAGCGGAAGCACTCGAGAAGATGCTTCAGGAATTTCAGGGACAAGTAGACGCTGTACCGTTTATTACTGCTGCAGAAGATGTATTGAAAGAGCGACTCAGCGATCGTTGGACATGCCGTGCAGTTGGCCACATATTTAACGCCAAGTCCAACCCGCCGAAGGAGACGGGTACATGCGACTTTGATGGATCGGAACTATATCAACGTGATGACGATAAGGCAGAGACAGTCATGCACCGGATCCAGGTATATCTGGATCAAACATTGCCTTTGATCTCTCACTATCGTGCTCACGGTAAATTGATTGAGATTGATGGAATGCAATCCATTGAGCATGTGACACAAGATCTGCTCCATGCTTTGAAAAAGTAGTAAGTATTATGAGTTGGGCTCGCCAGATACACATCAAGACACCGGCTGAACTGCAAATCATGCGGGAAGCGGGTCGAATTAATGCCAGAGTACTGGCGGCTGTACGGGAACGTTTAAAACCTGGTGTTTCCACCGCCGACCTCAACGCGGCTGCTGAGGAAGTGCTGAAGAAACACGGATGTTTTTCACCTTTCAAGGGATATGGTCATCCGCCGTTTCCAACTTCGATCACGGTGAGCATCAATCAGGAGCTTGTCCACGGCATTCCAAGCAGGACTCGGAAGCTCAAAGCTGGAGACATTGTCTCGATTGATTGCGGAACTGTGTACGAAGGCTGGGTCGCCGACTCGGCGTTCAGCGCTGGGGTAGGGGACATATCTCTTGAAGCACAGGAACTGTTGAATGTTACCGAAGCGGCGCTTCACGCAGGAATCGATAAGATGCGTGTAGGGAACCGTACGGGTGATGTTTCGGCGGCCATACAGCAATATGTTGAAAGCCGTGGCTACTACCTCACACGAGAGTATACCGGCCACGGCGTTGGAAAACAGATGCATGAAGGCCCGCAGGTTCCCAATTATGGAAAACCGGGAACAGGGATGCCCCTCAAGGCTGGCATGACCATTGCGATCGAACCGATGGTGCTGGCCGGAACGGCGGAGACTCGTGTCCTCCCGGATCAATGGACAGTAGTCTCAGCAGACGGATCTTTGACAGCACATTTTGAGCACTCAGTGGCTGTCACCGAAGGAGAACCTCTACTCCTGACTGTCCCCTGATCGGTCTGTCTGTGTATGAGTCGGCTAGACGAATGGAAGATGAGCGTGTATAATCAAAACCTTGGCTATGTAGTACATGCAAGGTTGCAAGGAGTTTTGTCATGAAGGTTTCACCGTCAGTACGGAAACGCTGCGCCAAGTGCAGGATCGTTAGGCGCAAAGGCAGAGTATTCATCATCTGCGAAAATCCAAAGCATAAACAGCGACAGGGATAGTTGACTATGGCAAGAATTGAAGGTGTCGATCTGCCCCGCAATAAGCGGGTTGAAGTTGGTCTGACCTATCTCTATGGGATCGGTCCCACTCGCGCGCAGGAAATCCTCGCCCATACAAAGGTCAATCCTGATATCAGGATCAAGGACCTTTCCGAGGCGGATGTTGCTGCGATTCGTGAGTTCATCAGCAAGAATTACAAGGTCGAAGGTGACCTGCGCCGCGAAGTTCAGATGAGCATCAAACGTCTGATCGAGATCGGCTCTTATCGCGGTATGCGTCATCGCCGCAATTTGCCTGCTCGTGGGCAGCGCACAAGAACAAACTCGCGTACTCGCAAGGGTACCAAGAAAACCGTCGCCGGGCGCGGTCGTCGCCGTGGCGCGAAGAAGTAAGAGGTTGAGAATATATGGCACAAAGTGTACGTTCTACACGCCGTAATGCCGGCGCAAAGAAAGCCAGACGCGTCCTGTCCTCAGGGCAGGTACATATCTTCGCCTCATTCAACAATACCATTGTCACCGTGACCGACACGGAAGGCAATACGGTTGCATGGGGTAGTGCAGGTTCCGCCGGTTTCAAGGGTTCGCGCAAAAGCACTCCATTTGCTGCGCGTCTCGCCGCTGAACAGGCTATCAAAGCTGCCCAGCAGTTGGGAATCCAGGAAGTCGATTTGTTTGTAAAAGGACCTGGACCCGGCCGCGAAAATGCGATCCGTGCTGTACAGGCAATGGGACTCAAAGTCCGTTCAATATCTGATATTACACCGGTCCCGCACAATGGCTGCCGTCCGCCGAAGAAGCGCCGCGTGTAATATAGAGCAGAGGAAAGTAATATGTCGAAGAATCTTAGTCCGGTTTGTAAACTCTGCCGGCGTGAAGGCGAAAAGCTTTACTTAAAAGGCGAACGCTGTTTCTCGCCGAAATGCGCATTTGAGCGCCGCAGTTTTGCACCTGGTCAGCATGGTCGCACAGGCAGCCGCAGTGGTGGTGGAAACCGCACAGGTCGCGAGTCCGACTATTTGCGCCAGTTGCGCGCCAAGCAACGCGCCCGCCGCGTCTATGGCATTTTAGAGCGTCAGTTCCGCCGCTACTATGAGGTAGCGAATCAACGTCGCGGTCTGACCGGTTTGAATTTATTGCAGATCCTTGAATCACGTCTGGATAACATTGTGTTCCGCCTTGGCTTTGCATCCAGCCGCGCACAGGCGCGCGTGATGGTGACGCATGGTCACTTTACGGTTAATGGACGCCGCACCGATGTTCCTTCCATGCTTCTCAAGGAAGGGGATACGATTTCTGTTCGTGAAGGTTCACAGGGCTTGACCTATTTCAAAGGACTGACCGATCTGGCAGATGCCCGAACGGCTCCTTCCTGGTTGAATCGTGACACCAAGGGCTTGACTGGTTCCATCCAGCGCCTTCCTGAACGTGCGGAAATCGACGGAAGCTTGAACGAACAGCTCATCGTCGAATACTACTCACGGTAGTAGTTGGTTTATTGAAACTGGTGAGGTATTTTGTCATCCAGTGAAATTTCTACTGTTTTATACAGGGAGAGGTGAACCGTGACGAGTATCACGAACATGGTTATGCCGAAAATCGAGCGTGAGGCTGAGGCTCGGAATTATGGCAAGTTTGTTATCAGCCCCCTTGAGCGTGGATATGGCGTAACGCTTGGGAATGCACTGCGCCGCGTTCTGCTTTCCTCCTTGGAAGGCGCCGCGGTCTCATCCATCCGCATTGCGGATGTGTTGCATGAGTTCAGCGAAATTCCTGGCGTGCGCGAGGATGTCATTCAAGTGACTCTTCAGGTGAAGCAATTGCGCCTTAAATTAGATGGCGTGGATACTACCCGTATGCATTTGGAAGTTCGCGGCGAGGGCACAGTCACTGCGGCTGACATCATCACACCGGCTGAAGTGGAAGTGGTCAACCCTGACCTCTACCTCTTCACAGTGGATAGCCCGAAGACCAAGCTCGACTTGGAATTCACCGTCGAGCGCGGACGCGGCTATTCACCTGCCAATGAGCGCAGCGGTCACATGCCGATTGGCGAATTGCCCATCGACGCGATTTACAGCCCTGTAAAACGTGTCAACTGGGAAGTGACATCTGCCCGTGTTGGACAGAGCACGAACTATGACAAACTCATCCTTGAGATCTGGACTGACGGGACAATTTCCCCGGAACGATCTCTCAGCACTGCTGCAAAGCTTGTCATTGACCACCTGCGCTATATCGCCGGTGTGAGTGAAGAGACCCTCACCATTTCCATTGAAAAGGAAGTGGGTGGGAGTCGCCTGACCAGTGAACTGGCCGATACACCTGTTGAAGCGCTTGACCTCTCGGTCCGTGTCTTCAACTCGCTCAAGCGTACAGGCATCACGACCGTCGGTGATGTTTTGGACTTGCTCGAAAAAGGTGAGACAGCAGTGATGTCCATCCGTAACTTTGGCGAGAAGAGTCTCGATGAACTCCGCCAGAAGATGCGCGAAAAGGGCTACATGAAAGACGAATCAAGTTCTGCGGAGTAATTTGCAATGCGACATCAAATATCAGGTTACAGACTTGGTAGATCGTCCGGTGCCCGCGTGGCGCTGCGTCGAAACCTTATCAAGCAATTTTTTATCCACGAACGTATCCAGACCACCAAGACCAAGGCTGCTGCAATCCGTGGCGAGGCAGAGCGCCTCATCACCATTGCACGCAATAGCGCCAATGGCAGCGAGATCGACAAGGTCAACGCACGTCGTCTGGTCACTTCAAAGCTGGGAGACAACCAGGTGATCAAGCGTTTGTTTGACGAGATCGCGCCTCGTTTTGCCAGCCGCCCTGGTGGTTATACTCGTGTTTTGAAGCTCGGACCCCGCATGGGTGACGCTGCTGAAATGGTGATTTTGGAACTCGTCGAAGAATAGAAATTTAGCATTCGGCTAAAGCTAATTGCTAAAAGCTGAAAGCTCAAATGGCACGTTACCAATTGACTCTTGCCTATAACGGCACCGGATTTTTCGGAAGCCAGCGGCAGGCAAAATCCAGAACAGTGCAGGGAGAGTTGGAAAAGGCTCTTCAAAAACTGGGATGGACTGGACGTTCGGTGATACTCTCCGGGCGGACCGACACAGGCGTTCATGCTATGGGACAGGTTGTTTCGGTTGACCTTGACTGGTCACACTCAGATGGTGATCTCCTGAACGCGTTGAATGCTCAATTGCCTGCTGACATGGCGGTGCATCAGGTGCGGATGGTCGATGCAAAGTTTCATCCGCGTTTTGATGCCATTTCTCGCTGTTATCGCTATAGGTTGTTCTGCCAGCCATTACGGAACCCAGTTCGGGAATCGTTTGCCTGGCGAGTATGGCCCGCGATCAACAGTGATGTTCTTGCAAGTACAGCAAGCCTTTTTCTCGGTACGCACGATTTCTCTGCCTTCGGTTCCCCGACCACTCCCACAGGCACAAGCGTGCGAACCGTAATGAAAGCCCAATGGATGCAAGCATGCTACGCAAAAGACGAATGGCACTTCGAAGTACAGGCTGATGCATTCTTATATAGGATGGTACGCAGGCTGGTATTTGTCCAGGTGGCTGTTGCGCAGGGAAAAGTTTCAGCGGAGGCAGTTGCCCGTTCTTTAGTAGAACCGGCAGCGGCTGGGAAGCGAAGCGAAATTCCTGCTGGGCTGGCACCCGCACATGGGCTGACGCTCATCGAAGTGACGTACCCGTCAACAGAGTCAATTGGTTAATAAGAAAAGAAACGGAGAAATAGAAAGTGTACAAGTCGTACTATCCGAAAGCTAGCGAAATCGAACGCAAGTGGGTGCTTGTGGATGCCAAGGGACAGAACCTCGGCCGCATTGCCACCCGCATTGCTCATGTGCTGCTCGGCAAACATAAACCGACCTTTACGCCCGGCGTGGAGATGGGTGATTATGTTGTAGTCGTCAATGCCGAGGGTGTGACCGTCACCGGTACCAAGACCAGCACAAAGATGGAAACCAAGATGTATCACCGCCACTCGAACTACCCCGGCGGCTACAAGGCCATCTCTCTACGCGATCAGTTGCAACAGCATCCCGATCGTGTGCTGCGCGCTGCGGTTTGGGGTATGCTCCCGCACAACCGTATGGGACGCGCACTGCTTAAGCGTTTGAAGATCTATGCTGGACCGAACCACCCGCACGGCACGAACAATCCTGAGCCGCTTGCGTAAAGAAAAAGGAAAGATAAGATATGGCACAGTATTACGAAGCAATTGGTCGCCGCAAGGAAAGTACCGCCCGTGTTCGATTGGTGGATGGCTCCGGCAACTTCACCGTCAATGAGAAGGACGCCACTGTCTACTTCCCGCGCATTGGTGATCTCCATGACATTCTGCGTTCGTTCGCAGCCGTGGGTCAGGATGCCAAGAAGTATGACATTACCGTCAAAGTGAACGGTGGTGGTCAAACCGGTCAGACCGAAGCCGTCCGTTTGGGATTGGCTCGCGCCCTGGTGCTGCTCAACGGCGATTGCACCTCTGCTCTTCGCAAGCATGGTTTGTTGACCCGTGATGCCCGCATCAAGGAACGCAAGAAACCGGGACTCAAGAAAGCCCGTAAGGCTCCTACCTACACCAAGCGTTAATCCTTCGGTGTCAGGTCACACGTGTCAGGTTTCAGGCGGCACGTGATTGCAGTACAATCATAGACGTAATGCGAAACGGATGTTGCGCATTACGTTTTATGTTTAATAAATAGATTGGATACCCTTATGGATTTTTCACTTGTTTCCCAAGCCTTTGACACGCTGCACCTCTCTCCACCGCCAAAGTTGATCCTGCTCGAAGCAGGGACTCTTGCCTCCGCGCATGTCCCTCCGTATCCGCCCGATATGCCGGTATTGTTTACGAGAGTTGACTCGGAAGCGATAGCATCACAGATAAAGATGGTATTGTCGACAACATATTCGATGGAACATCTGGTGTATGTGGTACAGGGAGGAAGGAAGAAAGAGGAAAGATTGGGCGATTTTCGGATCGATGAGTTTTCAGTGGCTACTTGCTTGTACGTGCCTGCATTAGGGGATGGGACGTCGTTTGAGTCATTTGCTGAGATCGTAGCACATTTACGAGCACCGGATGGCTGTCCATGGGATAAGGAACAGACGCATGAGACCTTGCGCAAACATTTACTGGAAGAGTCCTACGAAGCGATCCATGCGATTGATTCGGGTGATTTCACAGATATGCGTGAAGAATTCGGAGATTTATTGCTGCAGATCGTTTTGCAGTCACAAATCGCCAACGAAGAAAAACAATTTAATGTCAATCAAGTCGTACAGGGAATTTACTCCAAGATTGTACGCCGACATCCGCATGTGTTTGGTGATGTGGAACTGAACGATGTGGATGGTGTGCTGGCGAACTGGGAGAAATTGAAGGAACAAGAGCGTAAGGATAAGAAACAAGAAAAGGGATTGTTGGATGGCGTCCCGATTGCCATCCCGGCGTTGGAGCAGGCGCAGGAATATCAGGACCGTGCTGCTCGCGTCGGTTTTGATTGGCCGGAGATCGAAGGCGTTTTGGATAAAGTGCGTGAAGAGATCGAAGAGATCAAGAACGCAGAGACTGATTTTGAGCTTGCATCTGAGATCGGCGACTTGTTCTTCGCCCTGGTGAATGTAGCGCGCTGGAAACACGTGGATGCTGAGTCCGCGTTGCGTGGCACGAATATGAAATTCAAGAAACGTTTTGGGTATGTGGAAAAGGGTGCGAAGAAACAGGACAGGAATTTATCGGAGCTAACGTTGGAAGAGATGGACGCTTTATGGAACGAAGCGAAGAAACAAGGAATATAGACTAATTATCAATTGTCAGTGACATGAGATATTCATCATAATACTTCCCTTGCAGAAAAAGGGAACGCGGCTCGGTGCCATACATAGTAAACCCACAGCGCTCATAGCAACGAATTGCGGGTTTGTTCGTTGCCACTACAGCCAGCCGCAGTATCACAATCTCACGCATTTTTGCCCACGCTGTGCACGATTTGATCAGTTCTTCCGCGATATGTAACCCCCTCCACTCTGGGGAAATATACACGCCCCAAATATCGGCGGCATGTTTTGTTTTGGGAGAGCGTCCGCGGGCGATGCCGGTCATGCCGATGAGTTGGTCTTCGTGTTCGGCAAAGAAGATCGCAGATTCCTGGTCGTCCATGGTCAGCGTTTCCTCCCAGTATTTGAGTGGATAATTAGAAGCTTTCTGATAGTCCATGCTGAATGCGGTGGGACTATCCTGCAGCGCGTTCAAGCGCAGGTTGCGAAAGTTGAACGCATCCGCCATGTTGGATTGGCGGATGACGATTGTGCCGCGAGGGGTGTTGAAGGAGCAAATCATCGGTTACAGTTGAAACGTCTCAACGCATCTTCGAACAGGCCGGGAGCGGATGTGTCATCAGGAGTGTAGGACTTCCAGGCAAAGACACGATCGCCGCAGGTCCAGGCTGCTGCGCCGCCGTGAGGCAGAACGGGACTCGCTGTGGTGGCAATCGGGGTGTAGATCACGTTCATATCGCGAATCAGTTTCACTTCAGGAGTTCCCACGCGGCTGTCGACGCTGGAATCGATAATCAAATTGAGCAGGAATTGCGGATCTGATGTGCCCGGTGCTATCTGCCACATCACCTGAATGAACAGATTGGCATTATAGGTGGCGAGAATTCCCTGGCTGTACGTGCTGGGCGAGCCGGCGTTCTGTTGCGCACTGACATCGTAGAACGCCATGTCCTGGGGGTGACCGATGCAGAATTGATATTCGCAAAACAGCCCTCTCAAATCGAACGGTGTAACGGTTGAAACTGGCGTTGGAGGAGATACAGGTGTATTGGTTACCAATGATGCAAGTGTTGTTGCCACAGCATTCTCCACCGGTATGGTGGGTATTGCTGTTTTGGATGGCATGGAACATGATGTTAAAATCAACAACACAGGAATTAATAAGAGTTTTCTCATACGTCGATTATACAGTTTTTCGGAACAAATGAATTTTATGGACGTCCTACAATAGAGGAGCGAAAATGAAAAGACTTTTAACCAGCCTTACTTTGATGATCCTGGTCCTTGGTGCCTGTGCACCCAATGCACGGCCAACCGAACCGCAGTCGATCATTGTCGAACAGCCAACCAAGGTCAGAGTGGACCTTACACCTGCACAGCGTATTGCCGTGTCAACGCTGGCGAAGAATTTGGGGCTTACGCCTGACAAAATAAAATTGGTCTCCACTCAAGCCGAAGATTGGCCGGATGCCTGTTTGGGAATTGCTATGAAGGATATCGTTTGCGCACAAGTGGTCACCCCAGGATTTCGTGTGACGCTGGAGGTAGATGGCAAGCAGGTGGAATATCACACTAATCAGGATGGCTCGATCATCCGCCCTGCCACTGTTGCACTCACCTGGGAACGTTCTGGCGGGTTTGCTGGGTTCTGTGACAGCCTGACGATCTATCTCTCGGGTGAAGTGCAGGGCTCCACATGCAACAACGCGCCAATGAGGGAGAAATCTGTTGCTGAGATGTTGACCGCGGCTGAGATCACCAGATTGAATGGGTGGGTATCGAAATATGGCATCATAAATGTGGATGCGTCTGACCCAGTGGGCGTTGCCGATGGGATGGCCCTCAGATTGCAGTTGAATGGTATGGGGGATGAGCCGACGGTCCCTTCTGCTACACAGCAGACAATGATGCAGTTCGCACAAAACCTGTACCAAACATTGATGAGCAAGTGACAGTGAAAAGAGCCCCGCAAATTGCAGGGCTCTTTTGATTCAAGGTTGTTTTCTAGTGACCGCTTCCGGCTGTGATCATCCCGTCGATGATCTCGGGGTTCTCAGGACCGTCCACGATCAGGAAACCGGCGAGTCCACGTTGCAGGCGGGCGAGCGCATGATCCACAAGGATGTATCTGCCGGGGACCTGGAGGGCGAACTCGACCATGGTTGCGCCTCCAGGCGGGACCGTGGTAGTCTGCACGTTGGTCAGGGCAGGGGATGTTAAGGATGCCTGGTCATAGACCCGGTCAAAGATCTCACCGATCACGTGGAAGGAAGATGTGAAGTTAGGTCCGCCGACGCCGAAGAAAATGCGCACGGTCTCACCGACATTGGCTTTGAGCGGTTTCTGTTCGGTTAATCCTCCGACCGCACCGTTGAAGACCAGATACTCAGGATCTTCATTGAGAAGGGCCTGTGTATTCTCGGTAAGAAGACCGGTGGAACCATACGCTTCCTTGGTATAGACCTCGCCTTGCATTACGTAGAATTCACGATCCACCGCAGGTAGACCTTCCTCGGGCTCCACAAGGATCATGCCGTACATGCCATTGGCAATATGCTGCGCGACCATTGGAGTTGCACAGTGATAGACGTAGAGACCGGGATTCAGGACCTTGGCGGTGAACATCGTTTCAGAGCCGGGCGTGGTCTGGGTCATGGTGGCGCCGCCGCCTGGGCCTGTTACTGCGTGGAAGTCCACAGAGTGTGCCATGGTGCTGTTGGTCAGATTCTTCAAATGGACTTCGATCGTGTCGCCTACGCGGACACGGATGAAGGGTCCGGGCACCTGACCGTTGAACGTCCAATACTTGTACGTAGTACCGTCAGCAAGCTGGCCTTCGATTTCAACAGTCTCCAGGTCAATGCGTACAGTTTGGGATTCGCGGACGCCGATCGGAGCGGGGATATCGGTGGGGTCGCGAACAATATCTGCTCCTTTGGTGGCCGGATTGTTGACAACCGCGGGTCCGCTGGCAACCATATCGCCGCTCACGGGGGCCGCGGCAGCCGGGGCGCTGTTGGCAACACTGCCGGTGACTTCGAATTTGCCGCTCATACCCGCTTCCTTATGACCAGCGAGCAGACAATTGTAGTTGAACATGCCAGGCTTATCAGCGACGAACTCGAACGTGTCGGTAGAACCCTGTCCTGCAATATGCTTGGATTGGGCGTTGAAATCAGGAAACGCAATATCGTGCTCTACGCCGTCACCAGCAGTCAAGGTGATCTTGACTGTGTCGCCAACGTTGGCACTCAGGGTCGGGTTGTGCACGCCATCGATGCCGCCGCCCATGCCGATAAAAGCCATCTGCCCATCTACCATGGCGGTCATCAGTGAATATTCCACTACTCGGCCTGTTCCAGTACCAGTGCTGGCGCTTTCGCTTTTGGCGGCGCCTCCGCATGCCGAAAGAAGGACAACAAGGGCAATCATCAGACTAAAAAGCTTTAAAGAATGTTTCATTGGATACTCCTTTGGGATTCACAATTTTTTGTGACACATCTTTCCAAGTCTCTTATTAGTAACTGAATGTCCAGTTCATAGGTGGTTGCTACGTCTTGAAGAGTGCAAAATCGCTGTAAATAACAGCCAATACAGTCTGTGTTTCGGTTTCGGAAGACCGAAAATGTCTGCGGCCATTTCTTCAAAATATCTTCAACAACCGATTGAGAGTGGAAAATGCGTGTGTCCATTTACGCTTAAGATACCCCTTTGTGAAAAAATCCTCTTTGCGCTTGCGCAAATAACGAAAAACAAAAAAGCACGCTGGACCGCGTGCTTCACATGTCGTTTTTCAAGCTTTTTACGGATTCAACTCTTCGGCAATACTTACCACTCCATGTGGATTCCGGATCAGAACACGCTCCCGGCCGGCTTCCACCAACCCTTGCCTCTCCCACTCTGACAGCACCCGGCTAACCGTGTACAGCGTGGTCCCAGACATTTCAGCAAGATCCTGGCGTGTGAAGTCCAGTTCGATGCCGCTATCGGTTTTGACACCCATCTGTGCAGTGAGACGCAATAGGGCTCGAGCGATACGTCGCTCCACTTTTTCAGTGGCCAGTTCGCGGTAACGCTCCTGCATTTCCTGGATATAGGTGGTCATAAGTTTCATCAGGTCTAATGACAGATACGGGCGTGTCTGCATCATCTCCCGCAGGTAGATGCTTTTCACCGCAAGAGCAGTGCTATGTTCCAGTGCTTGTGCCGTGGCAGGGTAGGTGGCCTGTTCACGGACCGCGCCCAACGCCCCGAACATCTGCCATTCATTGATCGTCCGCAAGTTGACCTGCTGTCCTGCAGGATTTGTCTGCATCAGCTTGGCGCGTCCTGAGATGAGCACGTAGAAATATTCTGCCGGATCACCCTGGAAAAAGAAGAACTCTCCCTCTTCGATGGACCGTTCAATGGACTGCCTGGCGATGAGCCGCAGGTCATCATCTGTTGCATTTTGAAAGACACTTACCTGGCGCAACTGCATTGGGTCAAGGTTCATAGGGGCATTGTACTCCCGAATAAGTAAATCATAACAAATATGACAAACTTCATGCGGATTTATGACATCTACACGTTGACCATTGAGACATGATTGGGTATGATTGGAAACATACCCGACCCCCCTGGGGGGGGTAAGATGCAGCGGACTGACGCTCTCTATGGTAAAGAGGTACTTATGGAAAATGACGGCACAATTCGAAGGTTAAAAACGGTGGAAGGGCATCTACGCGGCGTTATCCGTATGGTGGAAGAGGATGCTTATTGTATTGACGTGATTCGCCAGATCCAGGCAGTGGAAGCGGCCTTGAACAAAGTCAGCGCCAAAATTCTGGAAGATCATCTGAACTCCTGTGTCATTACTGCTGTCCAGGGCAATGACAAAAAGGAGCGTGAACGCGTCCTCAAGGAGATTACCGAAGTTTTCGAAATGTCAACCAAGGTATAACTCCGAATCCTGGCCGCCATTCCTGGCAGCCTGTATATCGCAAACACAACATAAATCAACCCAAGGAGTAATAAATCATGACCACTGTAACATATACTGTTCCCGCTATTTCCTGCGGACACTGCACCCACACTATCGAGACCGAAGTTGGCGAACTGCAAGGCGTCCAGTCTGTAAAGGCGGAAGTGGATACCAAGAAAGTGCAGATCACTTTTGATATGCCCGCGAGCGAAGAAAAGATCAAGTCTCTTCTAGCGGAGATCAATTATCCCGTCGAAGGCTTGATCACTTTGTAATAGTAGAACCTGGCATTGTCTACGAGACCTGCCAGGTTTCTCCAGGAATAGAAATGTCTGCTACCAAACAATTAACTCTCCCCATCACCGGCATGACCTGTGCCAACTGCGTCGCCACAGTGGAGCGCAACCTCAAGAAATTGGATGGCGTGCAGAGCGCTGTCGTCAATTTGTCATCAGAACGCGCCACAGTGGATCTCGACCCGGCGAAACTACAACTCACGGATGTGATCGCTCGCGTTAACCGGGCTGGTTATGGCGTCGCCACAGGTGAGGCAGACCTGATCATCAAACGTCTCTCTGATGACAACGATGCTCGTCGCCTGGAAAAAAATCTCACCGGACTTGAAGGTGTACTTGAAGCGCAGGTAACCTACACAACCGAAAAGGCACGCGTCAAGTACATCCCGACCATTGTGACACAAGCCGAACTCCGCCGAGCAGTGGCAGGCGCTGGCTTCGAAGCGCTGGAACTTGGCGGGCAGGCCGAAGATGCCGAAGCCGCGGCGCGTGAGCACGAGATCAATGAACAACGTCGCCTGCTTATCATTGGCTTGATCTTCACCATCCCGCTCTTCGTGCTTTCGATGAGCAAGGATTTTGGTCTGCTGCCCAGCTTTTTCTATACGGCTGATAGCATGGAGGGAATGCGCGAAGCACAACCCTGGTTTGGATGGTTGATGCTTGCCTTGGCTTTACCCGTGCAGTTTTACGTTGGCTGGCAATATTATGTAGGCGCATACAAGGCATTGCGCAACAAATCTGCCAACATGGATGTGCTCATTGTGATGGGCTCATCGGCGGCGTTTTTCTATTCCCTGCCGATCACATTTGGTTTACTGATGGGGCACGTCTATTATGAGACAGCTGCCGTCATCATCACATTGATCAAACTTGGTAAATTTTTGGAAGCGCGCGCCAAGGGACGCACCTCTGAAGCGATTAAGAAACTGATGGGATTACGCGCCAAGACTGCCCGCGTCGTTCGCGATGGGGTGGAGGCGGAAGTGCCTGTGGATGATGTCCGCGTGGGAGATGGGGTCATCGTCAAACCTGGCGAGACCATCCCTGTGGACGGTGTAGTGGTAGAAGGACGGAGCACTATCGACGAATCGATGCTCACGGGTGAGTCGCTGCCCGTAGAAAAGAGGCCAGGTGACCCGGTCATTGGCGCCACATTAAACAAACTTGGGTTGCTCAAATTTGAAGCGACCAAGGTCGGTAAGGAAACTGCCCTGGCTCAGATCATCAAGCTGGTGGAAGATGCGCAGGGAAGCAAGGCGCCGATCCAAAAGCTGGCGGATCAGGTCTCTGCGGTCTTTGTGCCGATTGTCATTGGAATTGCATTACTCACATTTGCTGGCTGGTATTTCTTTGGACCGGTATTGCCGGTGAATTCGGATATCGATAATTTCACACGCGCCCTGATCTACATGGTCGCAGTGTTGGTAATTGCCTGCCCCTGCGCGATGGGGCTTGCGACTCCCACTGCCATCATGGTAGGCACGGGCAAAGGTGCAGAAGCGGGTATCCTCTTCCGTAACAGCGAAGC
>CAZKSG010000105.1:0-15002 GCA_964555335.1 uncultured Anaerolinea sp. | reverse complement strand
GTCCGCGAGCAGCTCGGCCGCCACGAAGGCGTCGAGCGGGCCCGCGCCGCAGCCGCCCTCGAGCGCGAACCGGCCGCCGCCCCCTCCCCCGCTGAAGAAGCTCACCGAGGCCGAGGGCAAGGCGCTCCTCGGGCAAGCGGTGGCGGCGTTCCAGCAGCCGCAGCACGACTGCAAGAAGATCATCGGGCAGAACATGCACAACAAAACTGCCGCTTCCTTCAATGCTTTCCAAATATCCTTCTGCTGTGAGTTGGCGATAGGCATTTAAGACGGTGTTGCGTGAAATATTAAATTCGTCTGCCAACGCACGCGTGGATGGAAGTTTGCTCCCGCCTTTCAACTCGCCGCGCAGGATGGACGTTCGCAGGTGGGTGTAAAGTTGTTGGTAAAGAGGGATATCTACGGTGGGAATAAAAGGAGTCTTACCGAGACTGGGCATGGTCCTCCAGATGATGCAGAAAGTCAGCGTTTCCTGTATTTTTCGAACAGCGACCTTAGCAATAACCCGGCCCGCCAGAAAGCGACCGCCGCCATGCCATGGGCAAGGACTGCAAATAACGGTGGCTTTTGCATGGTGTAGTAGGTCCAACATTCGCGGGTGGTACCCCATAGCTCGAGATAGTATCCAAGCCCTGCACCGGCGATGAATGTGAGCAACGCGAAGCGATGATCGGTGGGGGTGAGAACGAGGAGAATACAGAGGACCAAAGAAAACCAGGTATAGGATTTGTCAAATGTTGGGGCAACGAAGACAACCATCAGGCTTAGAAAGGAAGCGAAGATTAGCCAGTAGAATGTTCTGAAATTAAATACAGAGGATACAGAGGTCACGAAGGAAGTTCTTTTTAAATCCCTGGTGTGCTTGGCGACTTTTGTGTTTAAAAAGAGTAGCAGTCGTGTGATCCGATCAATGGACAACGACGCGATCGGCCAGGCGGGGATGATCCACAAAGGTGGGCGTTCTGCTGTGTAGTAATGCCAGAGATTCGTTTGTGTTCCCCACGATTCGATCGCCAATCCGCCGCAGACACCGACGAAAATGATGAGCAGGTCTGTTTTGATGTTCGCACGGCTGATGATGGTCAAGGACATGAAGCCGAAGATGCCCAGCAGCAGCCAATCCATGTAGCGCCACCATTCGCCATGCCAGTCTACATATTTAAGGTACTCTTCTGCCAGTGGCCACCAGATGTATACGATCAGGAGGATGGTAACAAAGAACCCGCCGAGCAGAATACTGCTATCGCGGGTCCAGAGTTTGGCAACGGCTGTGCGGAACTGTGTCATGGGCGGATTATAGCAGTGGAAACTTAAACACGACGTTAACTTAAAAATCCGCAAATAGGTTACAAGTCACCTTGTCTTTTTGTCTGCTCTCTCATAGAATCAAACGTATCGATACAAGAGGGTATATTCTCGTTCGTACTCGTGAAGACTTCTGGCATGGTTTGAGGAGGTGATCGGGACCAAGTTCAAATGCAGGTTCGGCAAAATACAAGGATAGTTTCAACTTAATACAGTCTTTTGTTTGAGGAGAACAAATATGACGAAAGCTTTTTCGAAAGTGTTTTCTCTGGCACTGATTTTGGCATTAGTGCTGAACGCGTTGCCTATCCAACAAGCACGAGCTTTATCGCCAGATATTGTGATCAGTCAGGTCTATGGGGGTGGAGGAAATTCTGGCGCAACCTATACCAATGACTTTATCGAGTTGTTCAATCGAGGCACATCCCCCGTTTCTTTGACCGGATGGTCGGTGCAATATACAAGTGCCACCGGAACGGGCAACTTTGGTTCAGCAACCAATTTGCTTACTGAGTTATCCGGTACGCTCGCGCCGGGACAATATCTGTTGATCCAGGAAGCGCAGGGCACCGGTGGAACAACAGCCCTCCCAACCCCGGATATTACCGATGCCACGCCAATCAATATGAGCGGCACGGGCGGCAAAGTTGCGCTCGTCAATACAACAGCCGGGCTTGGCTGTAATGGTGGCTCCACACCTTGTTCCGCCGCACAACTTGCCCAGATCATTGACCTGGTGGGTTGGGACGGCGCGAACTTTTTTGAGGGAGCCGCTGCTCCTGCCACGACCAATACAACATCGGTATCTCGAAACAGTAATGGCTGTACCGAGACCGACAATAATGCAAGTGATTTCACTGCCGGGGCTCCTGCTCCGCGCAATACAGCCACCCCCTTGAGCCCATGTTCTGCCCCACCTACCCCCAGTCTTAGCATCAACGATGTGACTGCGGGTGAGGGGAACTCGGCAACAACCTCCTTCAATTTCTCAGTCAGCCTTTCTGTGCCTGCCGGAGCAGGGGGTGTTACGTTCGACATCGCCACACAGGATGATTCAGCAACCGTTGCTGATAACGATTACGTTGCACAGTCTCTAACGGGGCAAACCATCCCTGCCGGTCAATCAAGTTATGCCTTCAGCGTCGCGGTCAATGGTGATACCAGCAATGAAGCGGATGAGACCTTCTTCGTCAACGTGTCCAATGTGACTGGCGCAGATGTCTTGGATGCCCAGGGCCTTGGCACGATCACCAATGACGATGTCAACTTCTGTGCACAGACCTTCACCCCTACCTATCAGATCCAGGGCAGTGGAACATCTGCTGCCATCACTGGAAATGTGACAACCCAGGGTGTTGTAGTAGGTGACTTCGAAGGAAGTGCTGCGGGAGCGGGTTTCTACATCCAGGACCTGACCGGTGATGGCGATGCCGCCACGTCAGATGGTATCTTCGTCTATACGGGTAGCAACGCAAGTGTTGTGAATGCAGGTGACGTGGTTCGCGTCACAGGCTACGCCCGCGAACGCTTCAACCAGACCACGCTCAACGGGTCGAACAGCAATACTGCCGCCGTACCCGCCGCGAATATTATCAACTGCGGAACCGGCTCTGTGGCGGCGACCGACGTGAACATGCCCTTCCCTGATGCAACGTATCTTGAGCGCTTTGAAGGCATGTATGTCCGCTTCCCACAATCGTTGGTGATCGCGGAATATTTCAACTACGACCAGTTCGGTGAGATCGTGCTTGCTTTGCCATTGGATGGAGAAACCCGTCCGTTTACCGGTACGGCGATCGATGCCCCGGGAACTGCAGCGAATGCCCGCACCTTGGCGAACAGCCTGCGCCGCATCACCCTGGATGACGTGCAAGCTGGATCTAACCCGAACGTTTTGCGCCACCCGAACGGGCAGCCGTTCTCGCTGACCAACCTGTTTCGCGGCGGAGATTTGGTTGCAAACGCGGTAGGTGTGTTGGGCTTTGACTTCAGCCTCTACCGCATTTACCCAACCGGCCCCGCGGATTACACATCCATCAATCCACGCCCGGTGGCGCCAGAAGCAGTGGGAGGTACAGTTCGCGTAGCAGCGATGAACACACTTAACTTCTTCGTTACAGCCGATTACCCAACTGGTGATCCGCTGGATAACAAGTGTGGTCCGCTTAATAATGTGGAATGCCGCGGCTGGGACTTCGATCAGCCGTCGGAATTCACCCGTCAACGCGATAAACTCCTTACCGCTCTATCTGGCCTTGATGCCGATATCATCGGTTTGAACGAATTGGAGAACAGTACCGGTGTTGAACCGCTGGATAGTATTGTGGCGGGTCTGCCCGGTTATGCCTATATCAATACCGGACCTGTTGGCACAGATGCCATTAAGGTGGGCATGATCTACCGTCCGGCAGTGGTAACGCCTGTTGGAAGCTTCCAACTGCTTACATCGGCAGTTGACCCGCGCTTTATCGATACCAAGAGTCGTCCTTCGCTAGCGCAGACGTTCGAAGTCAACGCTACGGGCGCGCGCTTCACAGTGGTTGTCAATCATTTCAAATCCAAGGGCTCCGCTTGTACTGATGTCAGCGACCCCGACTTGGGCGATGGACAGGGCAACTGTAGTCAGACCCGCCGTGCTGCTGCCGAAGCCCTCGTGGACTGGCTTGCTACTGACCCCACTGGCAGCGGTGACCCCGACTTTTTGATCGTAGGCGACCTGAATTCGTATGCGATGGAAGACACGCTCACCGAGATCAAAGCCGGTTCTGACGATGTTGCCGGTACAGGCGATGATTTCACAAACTTGATCTCGCACTTCCAGGGTGCTTATGCCTACTCGTACACGTTCGATGGACAGGCCGGTTACCTCGACCATGCTCTGGCAAATGCGAGCATCCTACCGCAGATCACTGGCGCAGAGGATTGGCATATCAACTCAGATGAACCCGATGTGGTGGATTACGACACCACCTTTAAGCCTGCCGGACAGGAAGCCCTCTATGAAGTAAATCCCTACCGCACTTCTGACCACGATCCGGTGATCATTGGACTGATCCCCAATGCAGTTCCTACTGTGGATGCAGGTGGGCCCTATTCAGTGGATGAAGGCGGCTCAGCTCTTTTGACCGCGGCCGGCTCCGATCCGAACGGCGATAGCCTCACCTATGCCTGGGACTTGGACAACAACGGTTCCTTCGAAACAGACGGTCAAACCGTTTCATTTGACGCTTCTTCATTGGATGGACCAAGCAGCTACACAGTCAAGGTGAAAGTCACTGATCCGTTGGGACTTTCCGCTGAGTCCACTGCAACGGTAGATGTGGTGAACGTAGCTCCTGCCGCGACATTCAATGCACCTGCAACCTTGAATGAAGGTGCTTCGTTTGCGATTTCGCTCACCGATGCGCTCGATCCTTCAACCGCAGATACAACCGCTGGCTTCAGCTATGCCTTTGATTGCGGTGCAGGCTATGGAGCCTTTGGGGCGGCAAGCTCGGCGTCCTGTGTTGCGAACGATAACCCTGGTGTCACTGTCCGTGGACAGGTTCAGGATAAAGATGGCGGTGTAACCGAATATACATTTGCGGTTACGATCAATAATGTTGCTCCTGTTGTAGGTGCGATCAGTGCTCCCACCGGCCCCGTCAAAGTTGTGACAATTGTCAATGCCAGTGCCAGCTTTACTGATGTTGGAACTCTGGACACGCATACGGCTGTTTGGAATTGGGGCGATGGGACGACTTCCAGTGGTGTTGTGAGCGAAACAAATGGTTCCGGCTCGGTTGCAGGCAGCCACAGCTATATCAAAGCCGGACTCTATACCATCACACTAACCGTCACTGATAAGGATGGTGACTCACATCAGTCCACGTTCAGCCCGGTGGTTGTATATGACCCGAATGCTGGTTTGGTAACAGGTGCCGTTGCATTCAATTCGCCGGTTGGTGCATATGTGGATAAACCAACCAAGAAGGGCCCCGCCGCGGCGGTCTTCACTGTAGCCTACCCAAGAAACGGGACTTTGCCGATTGGCTCCCTTGATTTTGTATTCCTGAATGGCGCTTTGCTATTCAAGGCTACATCGTTCGATTGGATGGTCCTGGATTCGGTTGCAAAGACTGCACAATTCCAGGGGAGCGGGAAGATCAACGGTCAAGGGAACTACAAGTTCATGGTCTGGGCCAATGATGCCAACCCCGACACCTTCCGTATCAAGATCTGGAACCAAAGCGGTACAGTGATCTACGATAGTAGCGTGCAGCCAGTTACCAGCGGTGCCGTTTTGATTGTGAGGTAGTTCAGTATCATTCCATCAATCTAACCTGTTGATGGGCAATGGAAAGAAGGAAGCCTCCTGCCCGGTATCTGGCCGAGAGACCGAACCGGATGCAGGAGGCTTCTGTTTGTAACCTCTACGGACTCCAGGACAAGGTGGTTTGGGTATTTGTCCACTTTGCGTTTTTGTAAGGTTGTTTACTCTACAAGATTCGTAATTTTGCCAAAGTAGTACTTTTGTTTTTCAGGTTCTTACAAAATTGTCTGTAACTATTTGTCCATCTTGCTTTCGTAAATGTGCAATGCAAAGTATCACTGGGGGAATTCGCCGAGCGGAAGCTTCATTTATCGATCAGACAATTTTGGAGGTAGCATGGATAATTCAAACTTGAAGCGTTCAAGCCGTGTGACGATGTTTATTTTTGTGATCGTCGCTCTGCTTTTATCCCAAGTGGGAAGTGTATCTGCACTGAGTGCAGGTAAAAGTGCAGATCAGCAATTGGGAGATTACGCCATTGTTTTTGTTTCGCGCAAGATTCCCAACCGTGGAACGGTTTATATGAAACCCAATGAGACCGGTTCTCAACCGGGAGTAGGCCCGTATAGCCGCTTCCAGGTGGCAGCTCCTGGAAAGCTGATCGTGCGCGAGGCTGATGGGACTCTTCGCACGCTTATTGATGGTTCTGCCCCTACTCCACAATCCCTCAATCTTATCGATGTCAATGCGCCCGATGTTTCCTACGACGCGACAAAGATCGTGTTTGCTGGATTAGTGGCGGGTCTATACGATACCGCCCCTGACAACGACCCCAATGCCTGGCGCTTGTATACCATCAATGTGGATGGTACCGGGCTTCAGCAGATCACCTTTTCCGACCAGGATAATCTCGACTTCTCACAATTTGGAAGCAATGCAGACCATATTAATAAGTATGACGATACGGACCCGGCCTGGTTGCCGGATGGTCGTATTGTCTTTTCGTCGACACGTTGGCCGAGCCATGCTCATTATGGTGGTGTGCGTACGTCGAATTTATATGTAGTCAACGCCGATGGCAGCGGACTCCACCGCATTACTTCAGAACGGAACGGTGCTGACCGCCCATTGGTGGACCCGATCACCGGAAAGATTGTATATTCACGCTGGTGGCGTAACTTCCACTTTGCTGTGAACAGCATGCAAACGATTTATGTGAATAAATCGAAGCCTGGAGATGGATATTACCTATTTAACGGTTTGAGTGCCGACCGCAACAACCAGCTTGTCCGCCCTGATTACCTGTGGCGCAATTCCTGGCACGCTGCAACCATCAACCCCGATGGAACCGGACTGGGCCTTTGGACAGGTTCATTTCGCAGCGATCCAGACAACCACGTCTATGGTGGAGCGTTTACTCCCGAGGGTGACCTGATCGCCAACTTCTTCCCGATGACCAATATGACGGAGGCGGCCGGTTTTGGTACGATTCGCCTGTACCATCGGGGTCCGGGAAAATATATGCCCATCAATGGAGTGAGCGGCACATTTACACAATATGTGCGCTCGTCGAAGCCAGTATCTTATGGAGTATTTGTCGGTCCGTATGCCACAGAGCCGGCCGTGCTTCCAGATGGGCGGATCATCATTTCATGGGCGCCAGATCACAAACAGGATTATGGTTTGTATATTGTGAACAAGGATGGTTCGGGGCGTACCTTGATCTATGACAACCCTGGCACAACTGAATTACGCGCGCACGTGATCACGCCTCGTCCGTTGCCGCCTATTATTCCCGACACGATCATACAAACTCCCAGCCTCTTACCTCCCACGCAAGATGGACCCTATGACCAGGATGGTACGTTCACGTTTGACGCGTTGAATGTATATACCAACGCGCCTGTGGATACGGATATTGTCAGTGCGCCGGCCGTGGGCTCGGCTGCAAAGATCCGTTTCTTTACCGATTTTCAACGGACGGCCTTCCTGGCTTCCTCTGTGCAGGATTGGCCCATTCTGCTGGATGAACTGGTCATCAACCCAGATGGCTCGGTGAGTAACCCAAACGCACCTGCCAATTTGCCGTTGTTCGAACAGATTCGATCCGCGGATGGAACAGTTCCCCTCACGGGCGGGCCAACTCCTGATGGCGCGGCGCATGTGACTGGCTTGAACTTTGGACGTCCCGGTGATACGCAGCGATGTGTGGGCTGCCATACCGGGCATACCATGATTCCCGTGCCCGATAACCCTGAAGATGCAAAGTGGACCAATCTTGCGCCTGGCGCTGTGGTCAGTGCTTCCTCCACAGAGACCTACCTTCCAAATGCCAATGGTTTGATCGACCGAAAAGTTCACATGGTGGTTCCAAACAAGAGCTTGAAATACTGGTACAGTCAGGTAGGGCAGTCTCCTACATCTCAGTGGGTTCAGTTGACCTTCCCGGTTCCGATCACGGTTCGGACGGTGCGACTCTACAACATTCCAGCGGCTGATTCAACGATCCGGGTGCAGGATACAACTGTCCGCTTGTTCAGTGACGCGGAAGCGACTCAGGAAGTGGCAAACCAGTCATCGGGTGCAGTATCAGAGAATGGTACCGACGTTTCCTTTAACGAAGTCCTGGCGAAATCGATCCGCATCGAATTCAAATCTGTCAGTGGCGGTAATGTGGCTGGGCTTGCTGAAGTGGAAGTTATCGCCCGAGGCGAAAAGCAGGATACGCCGCCTGTAAAGCCAGGCACTCCCAAACTCTTCTGGCCTGCCACAGGCGCGGTCGCTTCCAGTTTGAAGCCGATGCTCGATTGGATGGAGATATCACCTTTTGCGGCGTATTACCAACTTCAAGTCTCTTCGAATAGTACCTTTACTGCCTTGGTATTGGATCAAAGTAATATTATTCCTTCGCAGTTCACATTGAAGACAGATCTCATTACCGGAAGATCCTATTTCTGGCGTGTGCGCGGTTTTAATGATGCAGGCACGGCAAGTGCCTGGTCGGCTACCTGGAATTTCAAGACCCCTCTTGGGTTGCCAAGCCTTACTTCTCCTGTTCAAAACCAATCGCTTCTAACAGATCGCCCATCCTTCGATTGGTCGGATGTCACCAACGCAACGGGCTACAATATTCAGGCTTCGACGAGTTCCAGTTTCGGATCCTTGTTGTTGAATGCATCCTCCCCCACATCGGACTATGTCATGACGAAAAGCCTGCCACAGAACAAGTTGATTTTTTGGCGGGTTCGTGCAAAGAATGCGGCCGTGACCGGGAATTGGTCCGCGGTCTGGGTGTTTAGGTCTGGCATTCCTCCCTCGGTTCCGGTCTTGTCCTCTCCGACCTCAGGTTCTCTGGTAACGGATTACACTCCTCTCCTTCAATGGAAGGTTGTTGCAGTTCCGTCGGGCACGTCGTTCGCACGATACCAACTCCAACTGGACGATACCAGCGATTTCAGCAGTCCATTGCTCGACAAAAACCTGACGAATTTGAACTCTCCACGATTCGAGTTGACAACCAACCTTACGCCCAATGCGAAATATTACTGGCGGATACGGTCATTCAACACGCTTGGACATTACAGTGCATGGTCGAATGTATTCAACTTCCGGACCGCGGTCCTGCCACCTTCGCTTTCCGCGCCCAATAACAATACGACCGTGGGATCGCTACGACCCATATTTGATTGGACGGATGTGACTGGAGCAACAGGCTACTCCATTCAGATTTCCACGACATCTTCCTTCTCAACCCTGCTGGTTAACGGGAATACAGTTGCCTCCACATATCAGCCTGGCTCGAACCTGCCTGCTGGCAAGATCCTGTACTGGCGTGTGAGGGCAAAAGCTGCGAACGGTCCTAGCGACTGGTCCCCAGTCTTTAGCTTTACAACTCCTTAAACTCTTAATTCGTTGGTTCATCAAGAAGAGCGGCTTCCCAAAGTTGGAAGCCGCTCTTCTTATATTCGACATGATGCTATGTTTCTTGAAATCGATTATTACATTCGTCACTTGCATCAACTTTTATTGCAATTAAACTAAAATCGGATATCAAAGTACTTCCAAACGAACTGCAGATTGCTGCGGAACGATACTTTGGAACAGGGCAATCAAGTGGGACTGCCCAATCGTTTTACGAGCTTTGAATGTCTCGATTCCAATCAGTCAATTCCTTTAATGGTGTAGGTGAAATTGAAATAGCGAATCAATCTGTTTCTGAACTTGAATGCGAGGAGAATATGAATACAAAGATTCTTGCTGGCGGGGATGCCATCCGGGATGGTCTCAGAAAGGCACCATTGATTTTCGCTTTGTTGCTGGTCATTTCCTTGGTCATTCCTGTATCCGCAGCCCCAGCCTTGGATGGGGAGGGAACGATGTCTGTACAGCCGACAAATGTGGCCTATGGCAGCGCGGGTAACACATTTACGTTTACTTTCACAGCCAATATTGGCGACTTTGGTCCCGGCTCACAGGTTGCCCTTATTATTCCAGGTGGATGGACAGTACCCACCACCGCGGCAGGCCCTGGACAAGTAACAGTTCACAGCGGAACTTGTACTTTATCAGGCTCGCCGCCCTTTGGAATTACCGATTCCACTATTTTTGTCGATATGTCCAGTTGTACTACTGGCCAATTCTTTACGGTGACCTATGCCGGCGCGACGGCGCCAGGTGTGGCTGGTTCTCCCCATACGTTTCTAACACAGACAGATATTGGACCCGGTGGTCAGGGGTTGGTCGACATCACGGCCGGGTCTCCAGCCGTCACGGTCGACCCTGCGGTCCTTACTGTATCTGCAACAGGACTCACCCCTCAAAACAAGGTGTACGACGGCACCGTGAATGCTGCGCTTGATATTGGCAGCCCCACTCTGGTAGGTGTCCTTGGTACGGATACTGTCACGTTGAATACTGCAGGTGCGACTGGTATTTTTGCTGATAAGCATGTTGGCACGGGGAAAGCTGTCACCATCACAGGTTTGACTCTCTCAGGCGCAAGTGCCGGGAACTATACATTGACCCAGCCAACTCGCCTGGCAAATATCACGAAGAAACCCATCTCGATCACTGCAGTGACGGATACCAGAATATATGATGGCACCACAAATTCATCGGGTGTTCCATCTCTGAACACACCTCTGGCATCTGGGGATAGCGTAACCTGGAGTCAAACCTTTAACAACCGAAATGTTGGTACAGGCAAAATCATCACACCGTCTGGTGCAGTCAGCGATGGGAATAGCGGATTGAACTATAGCTATACATTTATCCCTGTTTCAAACGGAGTGATTAACATCAGGGCGATTACCATCACAGCTGTAATGGCCAGCAAGCCATACGATGGCAATACCAGTTCCAGTGCGACCCCCATTTTGACAGGAGGCACATCTCTTGGAACTGGCGATACCGGATCCTGGACCCAGACATATGATACGAAAGAAGTTGGTACGGGCAAAACACTAACGCCTGCAGGTACGGTAACAGATGGGAATGGTGGGCTTAATTATTCCTATAACTTTGTGCCGGTTACAACAGGTGCTATTATCGCCAGGCCGATCACAGTCACCGCCATTGCCAAGAGCAAAACATATGGTGCGGCTGATCCTGCATTGACGTACACGGTTTCTCCGGCGTTGCTCACTGGAGACAACTTATCTGGTTCATTAACTCGTGCACCCGGCAATGATGTGGGTACATACGCGATCACGCTGGGCACGTTGGGACATCCCAACTACGCGATCACTTACATAGGAGCCGATCTAACAGTTACAAAAGCGATGCTCACGGTCACTGCGAATAATCAAACCATTAATATCGGTGAGCCCGATCCTGGCTTCTCATTTGGCTATTCCGGCTTTATGTACAGTGAGACTTTAATCGTGATCGATACCGCTCCAACTTGTGGAGTGACCGGTGATCATACAGCGCCAGGAAAGTACCCCATTACTTGTGCTAACGGAGTGGACAACAATTATGACTTTTCTTACGTGAATGGCACTCTTACAGTAACAGCGATCCCAACTTTAGTATCGCCGAGTGTTGACGAACATCTGCTTGGCAATAGCCCTGTTACCTTTGATTGGGCGGATATCCCCACCGCTGCCAATTACACCATTCAGGTTGGGTACAATAATGGCTTCACAACCTTGTTGATTAACAAGGTTGTCACTGCTCCCGCCTCTTTCTATCGGGCAAATCTGCCTGCCAATAAAGCACTTTTCTGGAGAGTGCGATCCTTTGGTTCTTATGGGACAAGTCCATGGGCAACCTATCGTGGTTTTGTCACAGCCAATCCCCCATCCGTTCCTGTGCTTTCAACGCCTGCCCTTAACGGGTTGGTCACAGCCTATACACCTACTCTGAATTGGAACGACTCCGTCCTGCCAAAAGCATCTGTAGCATTTGGGCGTTATCGTGTTCAGACCGCAACCGATGCAACATTCACGACGAATTTAAAAGAATACACCACGAGTGAGACCCTTATCACTGACTCGTCCATCGTTATCACTCCGGCTCTGGACCCCAACGCCAGGTATTTCTGGCGTGTCCGCTCTGAGAATAGTCTGAATCAGTACTCCGCCTGGTCAACTGTTCGCTACTTCCGGACGGCGCTATTGCCAGTCACATTGGGTGCCCTGCCTGCTAGCGACCATCCACTTTCTTTGCGGCCGACTTTCACGTGGATGGATCCCAACAGCACAGCACCTCTTGCCACCAGTTACTCGATTCAGGTTGCCTCCAATAGCGCTTTTACAACCATCGTCCATACTGGAACTGCAACATCCAGCAGTTACACTCCTACAGTGAACCTGCCTCCTGGAAAATTACTATACTGGCGCGTACATGCCAACGGCGCCAATGGACCTTCCCTGTGGGCGTCCCGTTCCTTCACATCTCCAACTCCTCCGAGTGTCCCTGCTTTGCTTTTCCCTACGAATAACTCGCTGAACACGAATCACACACCAATACTCAAATGGTCTGTTGTCACTGTGACTCCCACCACAACATTTGATCATTATCAGGTGCAGGTGGATGACGATCCCCTCTTTGGAACCCCGATCGTTAACGATGTCAGTTTCATACTTCCCGATCAAAACCAACTCACCATTCCATCCCTTCCTCACAACACCAGGTTCTATTGGAGAGTATTGGCTTTCAATACTCTTGGACAATACAATACATCTATTGTCCGTTCCTTCCGCATGATCATAGATACGCCATTGCTGTTATCCCCTGCCAACATGGATCTGGTGGGAACACTCAGACCGATCTTCGATTGGAATGACGCGAGCGGGCCGGGGACCATTAAGAATTACGCGATACAAGTATCAACCGGCCCCGGCTTTGGCACGCTGGTGGTGAACGCCAACACTATATACTCGACCTATACCATGAATAAGGACCTGCTTCCTGGCAAGACCTATTATTGGCGGGTGAAGGTTAACGGAGATAACGGACCCTCTGCCTGGTCCCTGGTCTTTAGTTTCACAACGCCTTGAAAAAAACCTTAACCAAAAAGAACGTGGAAAGCTCAGCTTTCCACGTTCTTTTTATGCGCACAATTTTACAGACCGGCAGCTTTCTTTAACGGTTCTGCCTTGTCGGTGCGTTCCCAGGGGAATTCGATGTCATCGCGGCCGAAGTGCCCATACGCAGCGGTCTTGCGATAGATCGGCTTGCGCAGGCCCAGGTCACGGATGATCGCGCCGGGGCGCAGGTCAAAGAATTCGCTAATCAACGCGGAGATCTTTTCATCGGCGATCTTTGCTGTGCCAAAGGTTTCCACGTTCACTGAAAGCGGATGCGCAATACCGATGGCATAGGACACTTGAACTTCCACGCGGTCGGCGAGACCCGCGGCGACAATGTTCTTGGCCACATAGCGTGCCGCATAGGCTGCAGAGCGATCCACCTTCGTGGGGTCCTTTCCGCTGAAGGCACCGCCGCCGTGACGGCCCATGCCGCCGTATGTATCGACGATGATCTTACGACCGGTCACGCCGGCATCGCCCATCGGTCCACCGACTACGAAGCGACCGGTCGGATTGACGTACACCTTGATGTTGTTATCCACCAGATCAGCGGGGAGTGTGGGCATGATGATGTGCTCAGTGACCATTTCGGTGATCTCAGCCTGTGAAACTTCAGGAGCATGCTGCGTGGAGATCAGGACAGTATCGACACGGACGGGCTTGCCCTTCGAATACTCGATCGTGACCTGGCTCTTCGCATCGGGACGAAGCCATTCGATGGTCCCGTTTTTGCGAAGTTCGCTCTGCCGACGAGTGAGCTTGTGCGCAAGATAGATCGGCAATGGCATGAGGGTGGGTGTTTCATTGCATGCATACCCGAACATCATGCCCTGGTCGCCTGCGCCGATCGTCTCAACTTCCTCGTCTGTGAGGTGATGTCCATCGCGTGATTCGAGCGCATGATCCACGCCCTGGGCGATATCGCCCGATTGTTTGGCAATGGCGACAAGCACGCCGCAGGAATTGCCATCGAAGCCTTTGTCGCTTGAGTCGTATCCGATATCTGTAATGACCTTGCGTGCAAGTTCATCGTAGTTGATGACTGCCTTGGTGGTGATCTCACCCAACAACGCGACGAAGCCAGTCTTGGTCGCGGTTTCGCAGGCGACGCGTGAGCGAGGATCCTGCTCGAGACACGCATCCAACACTGCATCTGAGATCTGATCGCAGAGTTTGTCGGGGTGTCCCTCGGTCACCGATTCTGACGTGAACATCAATTTGGGTGACGTCATAAAAGTGTTGCTCATTGTTTTGAAACTCCTTTAGAAATGAAATTGCCCCTTCAGACGAACAGAAAGGGCAATACATCTTCAAGTGTGAAGCCCTCTCATCTCCCAGAACATCCGTCTGTCGGAATTGGCACCTTTTCAGCTTTCTTCTAATGAGGACTACTCGCTGGCAGGTTGTCGAGGCATCGCAGGGCCGTTCCCTCCGCCTCTCTGGATAAGAGCGCCTTGTGGGGCTATTGAATTGTGTCCGCATAATATCATGGGCAGAATGGAAAGTCAATTATGTAACATGCCTGACGCAAAATCTGCCGGATGTTTCAGAAAAGAGAAGTAACGCTATCAGGGCTCAGATCAAGGGATGTTATTGTGAACCTAACGCGATTGTAAAGTTTTGGCACCGTTTTTCTGTAACTGCTTCCATGTGGGTGTGTCTTGCAAGTATCATCGCCGTTTTGCCGAAGGGAACTCCCATGCATCGCAGACATTCGAAGCAGCGTACTACCAAAGTGACCATCATCCTTGTTGTAGCCATCTCGCTGTTAGTTGGCATTGTCATACCGTTATGGGCGTACGCCTCCCTGGTTGGAATGTAACGACACAAATTCTCGGGTTTACCTTCACTCGTTAAACGAAATGCGCTGCTACTTGCAGCGCATTTCGTTTTTCATTGGTGTCATTTAT
>CAZKSG010000104.1:0-15142 GCA_964555335.1 uncultured Anaerolinea sp. | reverse complement strand
TGCGCGATGAGCGTACTGCTCTCGTCCAAAACGAATTAGACAGGATACTTTTCCGTGGTCGATCTAACCATTAATACCGATGTCGCCCGTCAGATCCTGACTGGTTTTATCCGTTCCGAAGTCACACGCGTTGGATTTTCCCGAGCTGTGGTAGGTCTCTCCGGTGGCATAGACTCGGCGCTCTCCTGTGCCCTGGCGGTCAAAGCGTTGGGGAAGGAAAATGTTCTGGCAGTGCGAATGCCCTATAAATTATCCAGCCCTGAATCGCTGGCTCATGCCGAATTGCTGATCGAGCAGTTGGAGATTCCCAGCAAGACGATCGAGATCACTGACATGGTCGAGCCGTTATTCCAAGCTGACCCCAATATCACCAAACTTCGCAAAGGCAATATCATGGCACGCGAACGCATGATCGTGCTCTACGACCAATCCGAAGTATTCAAGGGATTGGTCATCGGCACCAGCAACAAGACCGAGATCCTGCTTGGCTACAGCACCCAGTGGGGCGACTCGGCTTCGGCGATCAACCCCATCGGCGACTTATATAAGGCACAGATCCGCCAGCTTTCTCGAGCGATGAACATCCCAGCACCGATCATCGACAAAGCGCCCTCCGCCGATCTGTGGGAAGGTCAGACGGACGAAAGCGAACTGGGCTTCACGTACGATCAAGCCGATCAATTGCTCTACCTGCTTGTGGATCAACGCTACAGCCCACAGGAATGTGTGGAAGTCGGTTTCGATGAAAAGTTCGTGGATTTGGTCATCAAACGCGTTCGCCGTAACCAGTTTAAACGGATGCTGCCTCCCATTGCCAAACTCAGCAACCGCACTATCGGCTACGACTTCCTATACCTGCGTGACTGGGGCACATAGCCAGTTGTTTGCATAAATTTTTGAAGCAGAAGGCGACCATCTGCCTTCTGCTTTCTGTTGTAAGGATGAAAAGTTGAAATGATTCGTATTCCCCCCGCATTAAAACACCGTCGCTTTTTCTATCTCTGGCTGGGACTGTTAATTTCAGTCGCTGGAACCCAGATGCAAATTTGGGCGATCTTCTGGCACATCCGTGAACTGACCAATGAACCCATTGCCCTGGGCGGTGTCGGTTTGGCTCGTATTTTGCCGGTGATTATTTTCTCTCTAATTGGTGGTGCTGTTGCCGATTCGCTGAAGCGCACCCGTATCATGTTCATCACACAGAGTACCGCGGCGTTACTTGCCATTATATTGGGTTTGTTGACTCAATTCGGGCACATCACCATCTGGCACATCTACACTTTGACTGCCCTCAACGCCATTGCTATCGCCTTCGATGGACCAGCGCGTCAGGCGCTTGTCCCGAACCTGGTTCCGGCAAAGGACCTGCCCAATGCCTTTAGCATGACATCCATCGCGTTCCAAACGGGTTCGATTGTTGGTCCAGCACTGACTGGTTTTACCATTGCTTTTGCCGGCCAGCAGGCGGTGTATTACATCAATGGTATTTCTTTTCTGGCAGTTATCTTTGCCCTCATCTTGATCGGAGATGTTCCGCAGGAAACCAGGTCGGGCAAGGTGGTGAGTTGGAGTGCCATCCGCGAAGGTATCCATTTCATTTTCAGTAAGCAGATCATCCTCTCCACCATGCTGTTGGATTTTGTCGCCACATTCTTTGCTTCTGCCAACACCCTCATGCCTATCGTCGCGCGCGATATCCTCCATGTTGGGGTGGTGGAGTACGGCTGGCTCTCGGCAGCACAGTCGGTTGGCGCGGTTTCAGCAGCGTTGGTCATCTCGCAGTTGCCTGAGATCCGCAGGCAGGGACCGGTCTTTTTGGGTTGCGTGGTCGTTTTCGGGGCGGCAACCGTCCTTTTTGGAATGAGCAACACCGTACTTCTTGCCTGGTGCGCTTTGGCGGTCACTGGCGCAGCAGACGCGGTCAGCACCATCATCCGCAACACAATCCGCCAGTTGCAGACTCCCGACCACATCCGCGGACGTATGACCAGCGTCAACCAGATTTTCTTCCAGGGCGGACCACAGTTGGGCGAAGTTGAAGCGGGGATCGTGGCGCAACTATTTGGGGCGCCGGCGGCGATCATTAGCGGCGGAATTGCCTGTGTGCTGGGAATGTCCCTTATCGTCCGTAAATGGCCCGCGCTTCTAACTTACAATGGAGATGAACACATTCAGACAAGTCCGTCTGCGGCAGACTGACACCAACCTTACGATTTCTGTACGAAACACCTATGAGGCGAACTTGGGTGTTGACTACCCCGATGAAGAGTACTATACTCAACTCAACGAGGTACACATCCTATGCGATTAGCTACCTACATAAAACAGGAACCAAGCTGAAAAGCACGCGTCTATTTGCGTGCTTTTTTTATTCCAAATCCTGAAAGGAGAAATAAAGATGGACTACGGAATGATCGGTAAGAGAGAGAAGGCAAAACGCTACGCAGAAGAGAGAAACCGCTTCCTCTTCAACAAGTTCGACCTGACCTTCCACGGCGATAACAACAACCATCATGTGACGTTCGAGAACGGCGTTTACGCTTGCGACTGTGAATTCTTCGTAACACATCATCGCTGTGCTCATACCATGGCACTTGAGATCCTCCTGCACGGAATGGTACCTGAGACGGTAGAATCCTAAGCCAACAATTGGGTCATACAATCAACTACCCTCCATGCGCTGGAGGGTAGTTGTGTTAACTGAAAAATTAATGAGAATGTTTTTAAATTTGATGTTTTCGATTACAATTTTCGTACTATGAGCTCCTTATCCCGACGTGAATTCCTCAAACTTGGCGGAGTAAGCCTGGGCGGACTGGCGTTCACGCCATCCTTGAACCCATTATTTGATTTTGACGACAGTGATTTAGTACGTGTAGCCACAAACTCGGTCAGTATTTATAAGAAGCCCAGCGACAAGAGTTCCATCGTCTCGACCTGGTTCCGTGATGAATTGTTGCGTATTTATGGCGAGGTGACAGCTGATGAGCCCGTGATCAACCCGGTTTGGTATCGGGTGTGGGGCGGATATGTCCATCGCTCGCATTTGCAGCGTGTAAAGGTGATCTATAACCAGACGCTTCCGGCTCTTCCGGAGGGACAGATGCGCCTCGTGGAGGTGACGGTCCCGTTCACCCAGCCTTGGCGTACATCCAAGGCGTATGGATGGCAACAGCTTGGATTCCGCCTCTACTACAGCTCCGTTCATTGGGTGGAAGCGATCGAAAAAGGTCCCACAGGTGATAATTGGTATCGTGTCTATGATGATCTAACGGGTTTCCCGTATCATATTAATCCACTGCACGTTCGACCATTTGAGAACAGCGAGCTCGCGCCGATCAGCCCTGAACTGGAACTTCAGGATAAGCGCATTGAAGTCAATCTGACAACTCAAACATTGCAAGCCTTTGAAAAAGGCAAGGAAGTATTGAAGACAACGATTGCCTCCGGTATTCCGAACGGACCGCGCGGTAAGGATGGACTGTCAACAAAGACTCCGCAAGGCACGTTCAATATTCTGGATAAAATGCCGGCCAAACACATGGGTAACGGCAACCTGTTTGCCGACGCGGACGATTACGAGCTCCCCGGCGTTCCCTGGACCAGCTTCTTCACTGCGCAGGGACATGCCTTCCATGGCACGTACTGGCACCAAAACTTTGGCACGCCCATGAGCCACGGTTGTATCAACATGCGCACTGAGGAAGCCAAATGGCTGTTCCTATGGGCGCTTCCCAAACATGAGATTGGTAGATCCTATAATCGCGGGATCGGCACGAAGGTAGAGATTCATTATTAAACCATGCCTACATTAACGTGGCCGGGGAAATCGTTGGCGCAGGTCGCACCTGCAACGCTGGTGCGGGATTCGATCATTTACCCAAAAGGAAACGGATATCCACTTCCCAAGACAGACAATCGGTTGTTATTGGGTGATAACCTGTCTTTGATGACGGCATTGTTGCCTGAGTACGAGGGTCGTGTTAACCTGATCTATGCTGACCCTCCATTTTTCACCAACCGGAAATTTTCTGCCCGTATTGGGCGCGGGGAAGACTCACGCAAGCCCGATCAGTGGAAGATGGCAGAGGGCTATCATGATCACTGGGATGGACTTGACTCCTATCTCGACTTCCTCTATCAGCGTCTGTCTCTCATATATCGCTTGCTGTCTCCGAACGGCACACTGTATCTCCATCTAGATTGGCATGCTGACTCGTATGCACGTATCCTGCTCGACGAATTATTTGGTGAAGACCATCTTCTCAACGAGATCATCTGGGCGTATCACGGACCTTCTCCCATTCGCCGTGCGTTTAACCGCAAGCATGACACTATCCTTGCTTATGTGAAGAGTGACGGTTATACATTCAATGTGGACAATGTCCGCGAGCCGTATAACGCGAATACTGTTAAAACGTTTAATTCGTCGCCCAAAGCCGGGTTTGGAAAGATCCCCGATCTGGAGCGCGGCAAGGTTCCCGAAGACTGGTGGTATTTCCCTGTTGTTGCGCGGTTGCATAATGAACGAACGGGATATCCGACACAGAAACCTGTTGCATTGCTGGAGCGAATCGTCCTTGCATCTTCCAATCCCGGTGATATCGTTGCGGATTTTTTCAGTGGATCAGGTACAACACCGTTTGTCGCTTCGAAGCATGGACGAAATTTCATTGCCTGCGATGAAACGTTCCGTGCGCTTCATACGACCCGCAGTCGGTTGACCAATCTATCCGCGTCGTTCTCTCTGGAATATGATTCTAGTTCTCCTTTGCCATTGAAGCCTGCTCCGAAATCGGTGTATGTTAAAACGTCAAAAGACTCAATTTGCCTCGAAACAAAATTAGATCTGGACTACTGGGAAGTGGACCCCGATTGGGACGGAAAACTCTTCAAAAGTGCTGTCCAGGCCAAACGCCCTGTGCGAAGCGGCGAAATCCCTCGCGAATTAAAAATAAGAACCGGAGGCAATATTTGCATCCGGCTTGTCACTACAAAAGGGGAGCAGTTCCAGTTACACGTCTAGGCGATAGCCAACGCCGCGAATGGTCTTCAGGAATTTGGGATTGTCGGGGTCAAGTTCAATAGCTTGACGCAGCCAGGAAATGTGAACGTCAAGCGTGCGAGTATCGCCTGTATAGTTGGTTTCCCACACTTTTTTAAACAGAGCTTCGCGTTCGACAACTTCACCGTGTTTGTCCATCAGGAGTTGCAATAGTGTGATCAGGCGTGGCGTAAGCTTGGTGCTTTTGCCCAAACTTTTCACACGGCGGTTTTCCAGGTCAAGCCGGATCGGTCCTGCGCTGACCACGTTGTTTCCGTCACCGGGTAGCAATGCCTTGATACGGTTCACAAGTTTTTGAGCGGTGAAGGGCAGCGCGAGCACTGAATCGGCGATCTCTTTGTCGATTGATTTTTCCTTTTCAAGGATCAATATGATCGGGAGCTTTGAGTCCTTCTTTCGTACAGAAAGACAAATGCGAATACCAGTGCTCCTCAGTGAAGCTGCGTTGATCACAACCAGACTTGGATTGATCTGTTTTATTTTGGAAACCGCCTGACTTCCGTTTTGGAAGGAAACAACATCAAATCCCTTCTTTTGCAAATCACCAGCAAAAGAAGGGATTTCTGCATGTCGTCCTTCGATAACCAAGATCGTATCTTTTTTCATTGTATTGGATAAGTCCGCAAATAAGTGCAACGTTTCTTTGTTAAGATTCATTATACCTTAAATCTTAACAAAAGTTTTCCTGCAAGGCTCTTGAAATTTTTAAGGTAGCGCCGATTAAACTACAAGTTTGAATTCTTATCAAGATAAATCTGTGAATAATGTACTATTGAATGTTTGACGACACTTGACATCAAGAACAAAAGCATTTCTTCTTTTGATCGAAAACTCCCTCACTTCCGAGGGAGTTTTTTCTTGCATCTATTGTTTGATTGTGAATTTCACGCGTCCCATATTCTTGGATGTAAACCAATTACGGTTGCTCCGGACATGTATTTCGTTTTGTAGGATCAGAGAAGTACTGTATTAATTCAGACTCTGTAAAACTGCGACTCACTTGTGAGCAGGCAACCTCTATCATAGGGTTCACATTGGCGCCCGGTTGCAGGATGCTTAGATCCCAAAGCAGTACCGTTCCATCTTCCATGCCGATGATCATTTTGTTGTCATCGGGAGTGAAGTTCAGGCTGAGACTGTTTCCTCCACCGTATGTGAGACTGGTGATCTCTTCACCGGTTCCCGCATCGAGAAGTGAAACTAATCCATCGCCTGAGACCGCAAGATACGCGCCGTCGGAACTGAAAGCCATGCCGTTTGAACCGGTTACCTGAATCGTTCGAGCCGGGCGGACAATCTGATTCGAGTTACGATCGAAGATGGAAAGACTCGCTGTGTTGTAATCCAGCCAGTTCCACATATCCAGCGGTGTGCCGTTGTAGACTGCCAAATAGATGTTATTGTTTCCGACCCCGTACTCAGCGCCATTCCCTTTCTCTGTATATTGCCAGATTGTCCAGTCCTGGACGCCTTGCGGCAGGAATGGTGTCCCGTTTCGATCTGGTTCGAGAGGGTAGTTCATAATGGCAAATGGCCAACTCTTCATCCATTCGCCATCGGCGCCGAACGAGGTCATATAGAATCCGCCGGTTTGAAGCAGGATTTTCTGGTCAGACCTTTCATCCACATATTGGAGCCATTTTTGTGCGTCTGCCAGGAATGTTGTGCTGCCATCCTTTGGGGTGAGCTCTAGATCGAGAACATAAAAATGGAAGCCCTTATCTTTTACCGTGGACAGGAAAAGATCTGCCTGCTTTTGCCACGGGTCATCGGGTTCGTAAAAGTGCATTGCTCCACGCATTGGAATAGGCTGGATCGATCTCTGGAATTCATCGAACTTGGCATCCACCTGGACGCCATCTGTTGCCTGGATCACCACGAAATCAATATCCTTGGGATTGACCGTTGCATCGAAAGAGTTGTCCCAGCGAGACAATTCGATCCCGTGAGCGCGCCTGTCATTGCTCAAGGATGGAATGGACTCTTCCTGGAAATAAGCCGCTTTCTGTCCATCCTCAGAGAGTGCAACGCTTGTGACGACTCCACCCCCTTGATTTGCCGGGAGAGGGACTTCCTGAATCTTGTCCGACATTGGATCCCATTCCAATAGCACCCCGTTGTTGCCTGTTATTTGCACGGTCACTCCGCGCCCTTCAAACAGGACTTTGAGCACCGGACCGCTGTACAGACTAAAGGAATGCACTACTTTTTGGCTTGCCACGTCCCAGAGTACAACTTCGCCCTTATCACTTCCAGTTACAAGCGTCGAGCCATCTGGGCTGAGATCTAAAGTGATCACATTGCCACCGTCTCTTGTAAGCGGTGGAGCGATCGGAGCTGCTGATTTTGTATCCCATAGTCGAATGGTGCCATCGAGACCAGACGATGCCAATACAGACCCGTCCGAGTTGAGTGCAAGAGCCACTATATCTCCAGTATGTCCATAGAGCGTTGCGAGCGGCGCCTTTGAATCGGATCTCCGATCCCACAAACTGACCGTGGAGCCCTGACTGGTTGCCATCAGGCTTCCATCTTCGCTGACTGTAACGTTTCTGGTGGGTGCGAAGAGATCCCACAGGGCTACCGTCCTGTCAATGCTGCCAGAGACCATATAGTGTGCATCGGGGCTGAATGCAATGCTCATGACGCGATGATTGTGCGCTTTGAGCGGATTGCCAATTGTGCTTTGGTTTTGGACATCCCAGAATGTGATCGTGCCGTCATCCCGCCCAATTGCAATTGTTCTCCCGCTTGGGTCGAATGTGATCGCCCTGATTGGCAGGTAATTCTCAGGGATTGGGCGTGAAATGATTTTTGCGCTTGCTACATCCCAGACATATATCTGCCCCTGACTTTGATTGGTTTCTTCGATCACACTCCCTGATGCCAGGGATTTACCATCTGGTGACCAGGAGAGCGTTCGGATCAATCCTTTATGTCCTTTGAGCGTGAGAAATTCGCTAAAGGGATTGGTTTTCAAAATGTTGATATTGCCATCGGCCCCGGCAGTCGCCAAATATTGTCCATCGGGTGACCATGCCACGGCCCAAATGGCCGCAGGATGGCTGAGTGTTCCCAATAATTGCAGGTTTGCGACATCCCAGATTCGGACATAACTATCAGCACCACCAGAAGCGAGCAGTTTTCCATCGGGGCTGAAAGCGACGCTCGTGGCCATGCCATCGTGCCCACGTAACGGTGCTCCAACAGGTTGTCCAGTGGTTACATCCCAAAGTATGACCTGTGAGTCAAGCCCGGCAGATGCAACCAGACGTCCATCAGGGCTGAATGCCACGCCCAACACATTGCTGGTATGTCCTCGCCAGGGAGAGCCGATCGCTTTGGCCGTCGCTACGTCCCAGAGGATCAGCGTTGAATCTGCGCTTCCAGAAACGAAACGCTTGCCGTCCGGGCTGAATGCCACGCTTACCACCCAGTTTTCGTGATCCTCCAATCGCTTGACGAGCGATGGAGAGACGACCGCCGGTTTCAGCATTTGTAGAAATTCTCCATCGACAAAGGGTTGCCTGGAGAGAACCTTTTGCAGACTCCGGCGGGCTTCCTGGGTGTCAGAAGAAGAGCGGTTGGCTTCGATGGCTAATAAAAGGGATAGATCGCGGTCATTGGATAATAAAGCCTCAGCCGCGAGTTGTTTTGATTTGGAGATTGCCGCATTTTCATTGGCTACATTGGCTTGTTGCTCTGCTACAGACACAGCCGTCTGGGCGGCTGTCTGAACGGCGACAGCTACCGTAGCGCGCACTGATTGGGATGCTGATTGTTGAGCGCGTATGGTCCCAAACGTTAGGATGAGTGCCAGCAGCAAGAGTCCGCCTGCCATCACGAGCCTGTTCAAGCGCGACTGACGTTTCTTTCGCCAACCTTCGTTTGCTCTTTGAATGGGCTCGATAAAACGATCGTGCGTGAGTTCATACCAGCGCGATCCTGCGCGCCACTCGCCGCGGATCAAATGTTGATTTTCCAGAAAGTCAACGGTGTTATTGGGAAGTCCTGCTGTATGTTTCGCATCCCGGAATACGATCCCACGCGTCCCTGCCGGCGTGATCAATTGATGCTCAAACCACTGACGCAGGTTGGACTCATTCGCGTTCAGTCCCGTCTTTGCCTGTGTCAGGCAGGACTCGTAGAAATCACGCAGTGCTTGGTCCACATCGCCATAGGCCTGCAAATGTTCCTGACTGATCTCTTCTACATCGGGCGGCAGGCTCGTCCACAAATTGCGACAAACCACCTGCAATTGAACCGGCTCCACATATTCCCCAACAACCTCGGTTGCTTCTCCCTGTGCCGTCTCCACCCGGACTTTGAGCAATTCCTCGATCAAAGAGGCAACAACGCCCTCCTTGAATCGTTTGCCGGTCCCGCGAATGGGTCCTAAAACTGCAGCCTGTGCGCCATCAGGTCCGAGCAAATCGAGCCGGAAACGTGCCTGAGGGAGCGGTTTCAGCAAGCGGGTAAATGGCTCGATACGTGCGAGGAAATCCTCACGCATGATAAAGATCACACGCAATAACGGGTCTGCTTGAAGTGCATCGTGAACTTGATGGAAGAATCCTTCACGTTCCTGCCATCGGTCGGGATAGGATGTAAGCAATTCTTCGAACTGATCGAACATCAGAATACGCGGCTCAGGGAAGTCCTCCTCATCTGTTGCATGTGGTTTCTTGGAAAGGTATTCAGACATCGAACTGGACATCAATTCAGCCGGAATACCTGCTTCCCCTGCCAGGTTCAACAACGCGTTGAAGACATAGATGTTTATGATTTTCTTCTGGTCGATGCCGTCCGGGATCAATCCACGCACCCGCACAGAGGGGAGGACTTCGAACCCTTCCTTTTCGAGACGCGGTTGCAAACCGGCGTTGATCAACGATGTCTTCCCGGCACCAGATGGAGCGTAGCATAGCACGACGCGGCTGGAGGTCACAAGCGAGAGTAGTTCGCTGATCTCACGGTCGCGACCGAAGAACAGGTTGCGTTCGTTCCGTTCAAAGGGACGCGGCCCTACATACACTTCCTGCGTCTTCGTATCCTGAACCTTGATGGATTGCTCTGAATTAGCCATTGCTGCTCTGGAATGCATCCCAACGTGTGCGCAACTCACTCATAAATTCCTGCGCTGTTCCCCAATACACGCGGATGTCGATCTGATCGAAGTATTTGGCGAGATACGACTGAATCTCGGATTGCTTGGGCACTTGCGGGTTCTGCTCTGAAGCTGGCGGCATCTGCACCGTGACGCTGATACGCCGCAGGCTTTGTTCCACCGAGGTAACCAATCCGCGGAACAACACTCGAAAGCTCCAATCCGACAGGCTGTAGCCAACGAAGAGAAGCGATGTCCCGGCCAGACAGCGTCGGACTTGATGCGGCAGCAACTGGTCGTCCTTCGAAATGCTTACCAGAAAATCCAGATAATCATCTTCAGTGAGAACGAGTGATTCGGCGAACTCGTCATGCCCATGCAAGTGGAACACCACCGGCTCTTCCACGCTCGGTTCAAACCCCGGGTCCTTGTCGAATATGGATGGTGTGTCTTTGATGAAATTATTCCACTTACATAATTCGCGGCGCGGCTTTTTCCCTGCTGCTTTCAACGCCTGCGTCATGAATGGATCATAATTCGTTGTCATATACATGGGAAGTGGCAAACTTGCCAGCGTGGCGTGCGGTTCAGCTGGGTTTGTGAAATCAGGCTGTTTCGGGTTTTGGAACCATTTTTTTAACAACGTTTCTTTGGGATACATGGCATCATATTGCACGGCCAGGTAGGTGGCAACACGAGCCAGATTTCCATCATCATCTAATGGATATCCAAATTCCTTGGCCCAATCCCGGGCAATTTGGGAGCCTAGAGGCAAAACTCCCTGTGATGCGCCTGCCCCAAGGAAAGGGGTACACTTCCCGGTTTTGATGCGTCGCATCAGCAGGTCCCAATCTCGATCCTGCAATTTCGTTTCCACAGAACTCCCTTGTATGGTCTTAGAAACTCATCTTAATGATTTGATAGTTAAGCGCTGGAGAAGCCCAGTTCTCGGTAATGGACATAGGTCATTATAACGACCGCCTGTAAAAAGTCAATCAAAAACAGTCATAACAGAAAAGTATCATGTTTCATTCAGAAATAATGAGGAATAAACAAAAATACCGTATTTCTACGGTATTTTAAGGCTGGGGATTATGGATTCGAACCACAATTTCTACGTCCAGAGCGTAGCGTGCTGCCGTTGCACCAATCCCCAATTTTCCAGCGGGCGGTATTGTATCATGCCCAGCGCGAGCAAGCAAGGGACGAGGCGCCTTGTGTGTCACGGATAGGACATGACACGCTTCCTACAGCGCCGATCACTGGTTCCGCTTGAGGAGTTTGCCGGCCAGTTCAAAAAGTGCTTCACCCGCTTCTCCTTGAGGATCGGCTTCGTAAAGGTTAAGCAGGGCCAGGTCGGTCATTTGTTGAGCTGCGTCATAGGCGACAGAGTAACCGCCTTCTGAAGAAAGCAAACGGGCGATCGATTCGACTTCGTCCGCTTTGATCGGGCCCTGTTTCCAACGTTGGGCAAATTTCCCATTGGCGCTCAAACCTGCGAGAACAGGCAGGGAGTTTTTGCCCTCCACCAGATCGCTGGCTGCAGACTTTCCTGTAACTGCTTCGTCACCCCAGATGCCGAGAATATCATCCTGCACCTGAAAGGCGAGACCCAAGTAATGCCCAAAAGAGCGATAGGACTCCTGTTTTGCTTCATCTGCACCGCCTAACAAAGCCCCGATATGACAACATGCAGATAAGAGCGCAGCCGTTTTGCCGGCAACCATTGGCCAGTAATCATCCACGCTGAGATTTGTCCGTTCTTCATAAGACATATCCAGGAATTGGCCACGCGTCAGATCTAGGCAAGTGTTGTGCAGAATCTCCGCTGCACGGACAACAACGTCCGCCGGGTATTTTTCTTTGAGCTCGATGATCGCCTGATTCGACATGACGAACAAAGCATCACCCACATTGATCGCCATCGGGGCCCCAACCTTTACCCAGGAGGTGGGACGTCCGCGGCGTTTTTCAGAATTATCCTGAATGTCATCATGGACGAGAGAGAAGTTGTGCACGAGCTCTATGGCCGCCGCAGCTGGTAAAGCCGATTGCCAATCTCCTCCGCAGGCGGCGGCGCACAATAACAATAGCAATGGACGAATCCGTTTGCCTGTAGCTTCGGGACCGGCCCCTTCACCGGTCCAACCCATGTGATAAGTAAGCATTTCGTGGAAGGGTTGAGTGCGCGGATTATCGAGGCGCGATACCTGTCGTTGGAGTTCGAGTTCGATGGAAGAGAGAAGCGTTTTTGTGTCCATAAGTAGATTGTACCTGACTGCTGGCTGTACTGACGTGATTGAGTATATCGTCTGAATCCGTAACGTATGGCAATACTACGGTGAAAACACTTCTTTGACTGTGAAATCCACCCAGAAAACGGATGTAGTATTGGGTATGTCTGCGAGCAAAGCGTTCCCAATTTCACCGGCTGGATCCTGCATGGTAGACCACCACTTCCGATCGGCGGGGTACCCGAACTGAAATCCGACAGGCGATGGCGAAAAATACTTGCCCCATGCGCGAAATTCGTTCAACATGGCGTCGAACGATTCGAACTCCTGACTGTCATCGATGAAGGTGATGCCGTCCCTGTACAAGGGAGGCATGAAGCGGGTCTCCCAGTGTTTAAGAAACAAGCGATACTTTGGATTGTGCTTGCGAACGGCTTGTACCCAAGCCTGTGCTTCCTCGTCTGTGATGGGAGTGCCCATGGGCGAGCCATCGGACTTGTACCATTCCACATCCACGCCAAAACCGATCACACTGGGATGATGCTTATACTGATTCAATACCAGGTCGATCAGGGTGATCATGTCTGCATCGCCAGGTTCCACTTGCAGCCAGACCTTGAAACCGTGCTTGTCGAAAAGATCGAGCACCTGGGTATTCATATCCACATAACCCGACGTAATGTGTGGATCGTCTGTTTCAGCATGAAAACTGAGATAGGTCATACCTTCGCCCATGAAGTTTCCGGCGATCCACAGCGCTTCGGGGTGTGACCCTGCAAATTTCGAAGACATTTGCTGCCCCACCGATACCCAGTAGTCAGGGCCTGGATTCGTGCCGATGCCGTACGTAGAGAAACGAAAGCCCGCGCCCGGGCCGATGGTTTCCGGTGTATTTTCTGGCACGCTGGTTGGGGCGCTTATTGAGGGCACAGGCGGCTCCGTCGGTGTGGCGGGAGTCGCGGCCGGGGTGCAGGCAGATAACAGGATTGTTGAAACAAGCAAAATGGAAGTGATGATGCGCATGTCCATTATGACCCTGTTCCCGTGTACGAATTGACGCCTCGAGTCCAGATCCAATATGTGATGGCGAAAAGTCCAATGCCGATCAGTGGAGAGAAATAGATTACAGGAGAAACTTCTTCAGGGCGAAGGAAAAGCTGGGATGGATAGAACGCCACGAAGCCAATCGGGATCACATAGGTAAAGGCGAAGCGGAAGGCCCCATCGAAGATCGTCATGGGATAGGGAGAGAACTCGCGTAATTTCCAGGCAAGACCGAGAACAGGATAGGAGTCAAGCACCCAGAATGCGGCACAAGATGCGGCGACAATGATCGAAATCTGTACCAGTGCAGCACTGAACAATGTGATTAATAAGAGCACGATCCTTGTAAGAGTCCAATCGAGATGCAACTGGATGGAAGCGTAGATCAACAGCGCAAAGCCTACGACCAGTTGCGTCAGTCCTTTCAAGTCGAACATTTCGCTCATGTAGTAGAACATCATGTTGAGCGGACGGAAATAATACTTCAAAAATGTTCCCTGCTGGATGTGAAAACGGATCTGCCAGGCATGGTCAAACAGGATCTGCATTGGTGAGATGGCAATCATGTAGAACGCGTAGATGAAGATCATTTCCATGAGTGACCAACCTGCCAGGCTGGGCACAGAATTCAGGATGACCCAGAATACACCCAATGTTGCAAGGCTCGAAAAGAACATGCCGATGGAACTGATGATAAAGTCAGCGCGGTACTGCATACGCGCTTTGATGTATTGAGTCTCAATGATGATATACAAGCGGATATATTCAGCCAGTGACCGCATGCTCAGCCTCCCGCAATCCGCAGGACTTTGATCGCCTGATTGTAGAACAAGCGCGCCGCGATAAATAGCACAATCGCCCAAACCACCTGGACGGACATCATTGGAAGAAACACATCCAATCCCTGGTCAGGACGTGTGACCATCATCAAAGGGGTGTGATAGATCGCCTGGAAGGGCAGCCAGTACAACACCTTTTGGATCGCATCCGGGAAGAATTGCAAGGGAATCAAAGCACCGGAAAAGACCGAAACAATGATCTCCTTGGTGATGCTCAGTCCCCAGACCGACTCGGAATAGAACCCCATCAGACCAATGAAATAGTCGAGCGAAAAGCTGATGAGAAACGCCAGCAAGATGCTGATGGGGAAGAGAAAGAGACCTGGTCCGAAAACGACTTTGATCTTGAAGACAAACCCCATCATGATGATGGTGGGTAATGTGATGGCGAGCAAGTTCATCAACAAGGAGCCAAAGTTGGCGAACAGATTGTAAATCTGGAAGTCGATTGGTTTCGTCAGGTAGGTGGCAATGGCTCCTTCGCGGATCTCGTAGTGGATGTACCAGTCTGCATAGGTTTTCAGAAGGATGAAAACAGCGCTGCCCAACCCAACATAAAGAAATGTTTCGTTGAAGGTCAGTCCGCGAATAACGTTGGAATAGCGATAGATGCTCTTCCACAGGTAGTAGGCGACGCTCAAATAGACGATATTGCCAACAATAGTAAACAGAAAACCAAAGCGATACACCAATCCCACCATGAAGGTGGCGCGTGCAACAGGAATATACGTCCTCATCCCAATGCTCCATCGTACACTTTGCGGACCACATTTTCCATCGAGATCTCCACAATGCGGACATCATCGACCGAGAAGTTGCTCATCACGAAGTTGAGTACATCGGAGAGTGAAGA
>CAZKSG010000103.1:12567-15163 GCA_964555335.1 uncultured Anaerolinea sp. | reverse complement strand
GATAAAACGTTTGATACAAAACCGGTGTTTACACTGGTTTTGTTGTTTGCTGGAATACCCGTTTCGGTGTTTGTTATGCTTTTTGTGGCGCGTCGGACGCTGGCGCGGCTAAAAGAGCAGGCAGAAAAAGAAAAAACAACAGATATTTCGTCATAGGAGGCGGATTTGGAACAAGAGAAACATAGACCCTGGCGCCGTTGGGTCGTATTGGTACTCATGATCGCAGGCTTTATCCTGGGTGGGATTTTCGTCCCGATTCAGCCTGAGATTGTTGTGGCACCTGAAAAACTGAGCTACACACCGCTATTTACACTGCCGGTCGTGGGCGATTTCTACCTTGTAAATACACTTCCCACGCTTGTAATCACGATTGTTTTGCTGATCGTGATCGCTTTCTTCACCCGGCGCTCCCTGCAGCAAAGTGCGCAAACCGATCTGGTTCCAAGAGGGATCGGTAATCTCATGGAAGCGATCCTGGAAATGTTATACAACCTCACGGAAGGTTCAGCAGGTGCAAAATGGGCGAAGGCGATCTTCCCCTGGTTTGCGACGATCATGATCTATGTATTGTTCGCAAACCTCCTAAAACTGATCCCTGGCTTTGAGTCGATTGGACTGCTCAAAGAAGCTCATGGAGAAGGCGGACATGCCGTAGCAGCATTGGGTGGGTTGTCCATCCTTACGCCGGAACATGGTGAATATGTTCTCTATCCGTTCCTGCGCGGTATTTCCGTGGATTTGAACTTTACCGCTGCCCTTGCTATCATTTCGGTTGTCATGATCCAGGTGATTGGATTCCGAGCCCAGGGATTTGGATACCTAAGCAAGTTCTTCAACACGCGCAGAATGTTCAAAGTGCCATTCTTTGGTGCAATGGACTTTTTGGTTGGTTTGCTTGAGTTGATCTCTGAGATCTCCAAGATCCTCTCATTCGCCTTCCGTCTTTTCGGGAATATGTTCGCAGGCATCGTGCTTGTGGCAATTGTGGCAGGTCTGCTTGGCAAGATTTCGATCCTGCCTGCCATGGTGATGATGTTCGAGTTGTTCGTCGGTATCATTCAAGCGTTCGTGTTCGGAATGTTAACCATGGTCTTTATGGCACAAGCCACGCAGGGTCATGGTGAAGAACACGCAGAAGCGCATTAATCAAAAACTAAAGGATAAACCTAAGGAGGCTTTAAACATGGAAGGAAATATTTTGGATGCGATGCGCTATGTGGGCGCAGGCTTGGCGATGATCGGCGCGGCGGGCGCGGGTGTGGGGATTGGTCTCTCGGTGCAGGGTGCACTCACCGGTATGGCTCGCAACCCGGATACCTACGGTAACCTGTTGACCAACATGATCCTCGGTATCGCATTCTCCGAAGCGATCGCGATCTACTGTCTGGTTATCGCGTTCCTCATGCTCTTCAAAGTTGTGTAGGAAATAGGAGCAATACATGGAAGCACTTGGTATTAATCTGGGTCTGCTGATTGTTCAGATCATCGCGTTCATCATCGTTTTCCTGACGTTGAACGCCTGGGTCTACAAACCCATGCTGAACATGATGGAGACTCGCAAACAGAAAATTGCACAAGGTCTGGAAGATGCCCGCGTTGCGGCTGAGGCCCGTGCTAACGCTGAAAAAGAAGCCGCCAAAGTCATAGCCGAAGCGCAGGCTGAAGCTGCGAAGGTTGTTCGTGAAGCAACTGAACGCGCGGCCACCGCTGGTAATGATGTGAAGGCCGCCGCTGCCGCTGAGGCAGCCAAAGCTCGTGAAGCCGCAATCGCCGAAGCCGAAGTGGAGCGTAACCGCATTCTCGGTGATTTGCGTGGTCAGGTGGCGTCCCTTGCCATTGCCGCTGCGAACAAGCTCGTAGGCGAGGCGCTCGACGAAAAGAAACAACGCGCCCTGCTCGATGAGTTCTTCTCTGGTGTCAAGTCTGGCAAGGTGGTTGTGTTGGAAGGCTCTGGCTTCCAGGGAGAATCCGCCGAAGTCACCAGCGCATTGCCGTTGAACAAGGATGAGGAAGCTGCCGTCAAGAAGGATGTGCTGTCCAAGTCTGGCGCCAAGGATGTTATGTTCCGTGTTGATCCTTCCATTCTCGGCGGATTGGTCATCAAGGTCGGTGACAAAGTGCTCGATGGTTCTGTGGCTGGCAAGCTCGAAGGCCTGCGCCAGAACTTACGATAGAAGATTTCGCAGAGATGAGGGTTTTGGCATACAATTGTCAAGACCCTCTTTTTGTTTAATATGCAGACTTGCAAATCGCTTCGACAAATCTTCACTGAACTGCCAGAGCCGTTCGAACAAACGAATGCGCCGGATGTTTTAATCACCGGAATTTCCATTGATAGTCGCGCTGTCCAGCCAGGCCATCTTTTCGTGGCGATGAAAGGTGGCAAAACCGACGGGCATGACTATATTCCTAAAGCAATTGCAAATGGAGCTATAGCCGTTGCGGGGGAACGGGGTTTAAGCGGACTCTCCGTCCCATACATTCAATTGGAAGATCCGCGTCGTGCTCTGACGTGGATCGCGGGTTCGTTTTACGACTGGCCGGGTCGTAAGCTGACGGTGATCGGCGTGACCGGCACCGACGGCAAGACCACCAC
>CAZKSG010000103.1:0-12467 GCA_964555335.1 uncultured Anaerolinea sp. | reverse complement strand
ACCAATATCACGCATGAGCATCTGGATGAGCATGGCTCTTATGAAAACTATCGTGCTGCAAAAGCAAGATTGTTTTCGAGCTTGGAGATCACATTGCCCAAGCCTCAGGGAAACCCACGGCTGGGTGTGATCAATCACGATGATATAAAATCCTTTGACTTCTTGAATGACTTTATCAAAGTCAATAAAATTAATTACGGGTTGATGGAGGGTGCGAATGTTCGTGCAAAGGATGTTGAATTCGATCCTTCAGGAATTCACTTCACAGTAGAGACTAAGGATTTTCGTGTAGGCATTTCGAGTAAACTGGTGGGTGCCTATAATGTCTCAAATTGTCTTGCGGCGTTCACAGTAGCGGTGTATGGTTTGGGGATTCAACCTGAAATTGCTGCAAAGGGCATCGCTTCGCTTACCGGCATTCCAGGTCGCATGGAAAGGATCGATATGGGGCAGAACTTTACAACTATCGTTGATTTTGCCCATACGCCAAATGCATTGAAAGTTACCTTGCAGGCTGCACGCGCGAATACAAAGGGACGTGTCATTGCCGTATTTGGTTCTGCCGGCCTACGCGACAGGGAAAAGCGCCGCATGATGGCGGAGACGTCGGCTGAGTTGGCGGACCTTACTGTGTTGACTGCTGAGGATCCGCGTACAGAATCGCTGGAGGGTATCCTCGAAGAAATGGCGGCCGGCGCAAGATCCAAGGGAGGACGCGAAGGAGAGACATTTTGGCGTGTCGCGGATCGTGGGGAGGCGATTCGTCTTGCTTTGAGTCTGGCACGTCCCGGGGATATTGTCCTCTCATGTGGCAAGGGTCATGAACAATCCATGTGTTTTGGAAAAACAGAATTCCTATGGGATGACCGTATAGCAATGCGCGCGGCCTTGGCGGACTTTTTGAATGTGGAAGGACCTGCGATGCCATATCTTCCATCTCACGATAGAGTGGAAGCAGATTGGTTGAAGGGATAATAATCGGGAAAGACCTATTATTGAACTACTTGACGAGGTGAAATGACAGAATGGATTCAACCTGTAACGCTGATTGGAAAGCATGTGCGCCTCGAACCCATGACGGAGGCCCACATCCCGGCACTGGCTGAGATTGGTGTGGGACAGTCGTTTTGGGATTTCATGTTGTATGGCAACATGGATACACCCGATGATATGCGGAATTGGGTGTTGGATATCCTTTCACGAGCAGAGAAGGGAACCGACCTGCCGTTCGTTGCCATCCATCTTGAGTCGGGGCGTGTTGCGGGTTGCACGCGCTACCTGAATGTTATGCCGAAAGATCGTGGTTTGGAGGTAGGGGGTACATGGTATGGTGTGGATTTTCAACGGACAGCGGTGAACACAGAATGTAAATATTTGCTGTTGTGCCATGCCTTTGAAACATTACATTGTATTCGGGTCCAGTTAAAGACAGATTTGCGGAATGAAAAGTCACAAAAAGCCATCGAACGTATTGGCGCGATCAGGGAAGGTGTGTTGCGAAATCACATGATTCTCCCGGATGGACGCTATCGTCATTCGGTGTTTTATAGCATTTTGGATACCGAGTGGATGGATGTGAAAAAGCGCCTGGAAGAGATGATGGCTAAATATGTGTAGTCGCATATACATGGTCGGGATGTGAATATCCATCGAACATGACATTTTGTTCGTAAGCCATTCCAATCTTCTCTGCCACACGAATGGATGGGGCGTTGTTCGGTTCGATGATGGCAATCAGGCGGTTCATTCCAAGCACGGTAAATGCATAGTCGCGGACAGCTTTAGCGGCTTCGGTGGCGTAGCCTTTTCCCCACATCGCCTGTATAAAACGGTACCCGATCTCCACTTCAGGATGTCCGTTAACATCTCGAAAATGAAATAATCCACAATAGCCGATGAGACTCTGTGAGTCTTTTTCGACGACGGCATATGGACCAAAACCCTGAGATTGATATTGTTCGATGCAGGATTTCAGCCAGAACTCAATCCCTTCCTTTGTTTTGATCCCATCCCCGTGGCGCATAACCTCTGGATCGCCAAATACTTTCTCCATGGCCTTTGCATCCTGAAGGCTGAAATGTCGAAGGAACAACCTGTCTGTTGTGATCAGGTACATTGCATGGAAACGTGCGCGTTTTTGATCTAGCTGTTTGCCCCGCTATCGGATGGGTCCCATTCTTTCGCGTCGCGGTAGTATTCCAGTTTGGATTTCAAAAAACCGGTATAGAGATCATCGATTTGTTTGTCGGAAAGCTCCTCTTTCCATTTGAAAACCATATTTCTTGACGTCCGTTCGATTTCGGCTCTGGGTACTGATTGTTTTGAGGAATAGCAATACTTGCTGATAACGGCATCGTAATTCACAGGGACCTTTAGATCTAATTTGTTGAATAGCTTTTTATATTCGTTGTATGGGTCTTCCGCCAGATGTCGGTATACGACGATCTCATGATCACCATTGGATTTGAGGTATTCGATGGCATTATGCAAAATCGTTCCATAAGCATAGCCAAATTTTTCCCAGGCATTGGCTTTAGGGTTTCCCGTATCCATTTGAACATCAGATGAATCCAACCAACCCAGCTGATAAAAACTGAGGGCGATTGCAGCAGGATGTCTCAAAAGCAAGACCACCTTTGGGCGATATCGATCATAGTAAAAGTGGACCGCTCTTGGGTTCACTTCCTTAATCAATATTCGTTTCCCTTTGCGCTGTGGATATGCAAAATCACGAAGATTGTTGATGACTTCAGGGTGTCTCGGTGGAATGCCCCGGAATGCTTCGTCACTTAGCTTTTGGTAAATGGAAAGAGCCTTGGGATTGTTCTGAATATCAATCAGGGCAAATCTTCCGCCATGTTTGAATATGTATTGTTGTGTAATCGGCTCTCGTAAGTAGGCAGTTGTCGGAGATGTTGATAGGATTTTTCCCACCCAGGATGAACCACTTCGGGGGTAGGAGAGAATCAGAATGGGAGGTCCATTAAAAGGTGCTGATTCGACAAGCAGTTTACTTCTTAAAATTGCATATGCTCCACTTACAATCAAAGACCTGAACATTTTTCTGGTATTTCCAGACATGGACGTCAATCCTTCCCGGGCTGCAGAGTTTTGGAAACTACTACCAAAAGATAGTTTTCGAACGTATTATATCTACTTTTACCTTTTTTATCCCGTTGTTTAGATTAAATTAGGTTACTCCTAGCAGGGAAGGAGCTTTTTTCGGTGAGGAGGATTTAGGCGTTGTGCGATTCGGTTAAGGTCCAGTTTGAAGCGCTGCCTGGGAAACGGGAGCGCGGCTGATAAGAAAAAGTCCCAAAGCGCTGGTGAGTCCGATGAGTAATCCGCCAATCCAGATGGCTTGCGGTGCAATATTATCGTTGATGGAACCGCCGATGATAGGGGCAAGGGTGCGGGCCAGACCCCATCCGAGCCAGTGGATGGACATGTAACGCCCTCTCAGATCGGCTGGTGCCAGATCGGCAACATATTTGCTGGCAGTTGGTACTAGGGTAAGCTCGCCAAGGGTTAGGACCACCATACTGAACCAGAAACCCCAGAAGCCGGTCATCAGAGCAACGCTGCCTGCACCGAGAGCATAGATCAACATTCCCACTGCGAGGACGGGTAGTGTGCGGTAGCGTCGGGTGATGCGCGTGATCGGATACTGCACGAAAACACACATCAAGCCGTTGGTGGTGGGAATCCAGCCGTAGAGATTTTCAGGAATGCCAAAATTTGTCTTGGCGTAGACAGGCATAAGGATCCATAGCATGGTGGGAGCGATAAGGCCGATGCTGATGGCGATAACAAAAACGATAAAACCTTTGTCTCGTAGAACCCGCTCATAACTCTGAACGATCTCATTGAAGCCAGAGGACGCTTCCTCACCTTTTTTGGGCGCCAGGACGAGTGTCTCTTTTGCCTGAAAGAACAGGAGAATGCTGTAGGAAAGAAAGCCAATGCCGGCCGCATAAAAGGCAAGATTATAGGACCGCGTAGCGAGGAAGCCGCCGATGGCCGGACCCATGGCAAACGCGGCATTGTTGGCAATACGGTTGATGGCGAATGCATCAGTGCGTTTTTCAGAGGGGATCATATCTGCGAGCATCGCGTCTGCGCCGACCTGATAAAGCGGATTCGATAGTCCCACGAGAACCATCAACCCGGCGAACTGTGGATAGGTGTGTGCGTACATCAACAGAAAGTAGGCAAAGCCATTCACTGTGAGGCTGAAGTTCATCACTGCTTTGCGGCCGATCCGATCGGCGAGGGTCCCTGCCACAAGCGAGGCAAACAAGCCTGTCCCAGCATTGATGGAGATCAGAGATGCCACTGTGCTGAGCGGCATATTCAACTTGCCGCTCGCATAGATGATGAGGAACGGCCAGATCATGCTGCCGCCCGCAGTGGCAAGAACAATGCCAACGATCATGAGCCAGTATTGGCGCGGGTATTCCCTGTATAAAGCTTGAATCGAGTAAATAAGTTTCATCACCAGTGATGTATTGTTACGTTTGATCTATTCATCAGCAAGTACATGGCGTGCAATGACCATCCGTTGAATTTCGCTTGTGCCTTCGCCAATGGTCATCAGACGGGCGTCGCGGTAAATGCGTTCCACAGGGTATTCACTTGAATAACCATACCCACCGTGGATCTGGATCGCGTTGCGGCTGACGCGTTCGGCCATTTCAGTGGCGAACATTTTTGCCATGGCCGCTTCCTTGTTGTATGGGCGCTTATTTTCCTTCAACCATGCTGCTTTGTAGAGCATGGTGCGGGCAACTTCGATTTCGGTTGCTGCGTCTGCCAGCATCCATTGGATGGCTTGTTTGTCAGCAATTGGTTTGCCGAAAGCCTTACGTTCGCGCGCATAATTGACCGCATGTTCAAAAGCGGATTGAGCCAACCCAATTGAAATTGCTCCGATGCCGATGCGCCCGCCGTCAAGCGTGGAAAGAGTTTGGTGCAAGCCTTTGCCTTCCTCGCCGATCAAATTTCCAAGAGGTACGCGCACATCCTCATACGTTACTGCGTGCGTCGGTGAGCCGTGCAGTCCCATCTTTTTTTCAGCAGGACCGATCTTGAGTCCGGGCGTATTTGTGGGGACAAGGATCTGACTCAACGAGCGCGATCCACCTTTCGGATCGGTTCGTACAAGTGTGATGATGTATTCCGCTATGGAAGCGTTGGTACACCACATCTTGGCACCGTTAATGACCCACTCGTTGCCGTCTTTTACTGCCCGAGTGATGACCCCCCCCTGTAAATCGGAGCCCGCTCCCGGCTCGGTGAGAGCGAGGGCGCCCAGTTTATTTTGTCCGCTGGAAACAAGCGGAAGCCATTTCCGTTTGAGTTCTTCGCTTCCATACATTACGAGAGGACTCGTGCCGAGTCCATTATGTGCGGCAATGGCCAGGGCTGTGGATCCACATCCCCAGCCGATTTCTTCCAATGCGATTGCAGCGCTGACGGCGTCTACACCTGCACCACCGTATTCCTCAGGTATATTCAGCCCCAGCAACCCAAGCGGACCCATTTTGCGAGTTGCAGTCCAATTGAATTCGTAACTGACATCCACTTCATGGGCTTTGGGTTGTACTTCCTTTGCAACAAAGTCGTGAACGGTTCTCTTCCAGACCTTCTGCTCTTCTGTTAAATCAAAATTCATCCTCTCTCTCCTTCGGCGATTTTGCTAAAGTATATCCGTTTACACAGTAAATACGTGCAAATTTCCGTCTTCCGATTCGACCACACGGAGCTGTTTCAGGTTTGCCGCAGCAGGTCCTTTGAGTACGGCACCTTTTGGGTCATAACGTGAACTATGGCATGGACACTCGAACCCAAAGTTGCGCTCTTCCACAGTGCAACCCAAATGACTGCACGTCAGACTGACAGCGTGGATGCCTTTTTCATCGTGAATTACAACTCCAGGAATATAAGCAAGGATCGTACGACTGTTGATGGGATAATTTGATGCGGGTCCGATATCGAATTCGGTCTGAGGCGTGGGGTCCGCTTTGTAGCTCAGGAAACGGATCAGCCCGCCGATGCCCAAAATACCCGTTATGGCAAGGAGGGAGTCGGTGGAAATCTTGAGAAAGTCTCGGCGTGAGATGTTTTTCATAGTTGTGCTGTAGGTATTATTGCAAGGATGGTAAATACAGTGATCAGTATTGCAATAACGATGATGACGATCTGCGCGATGCGGTTTCCGCGCGGGAACCAGCGCCCAAATTCCCTGTCCGCTGCCTGAGGAAGGGCATACGGCAGAATGGCCAGGGCCAACAGAACGAATACGGGTAACGCAACTCCAAATGCAAACGCGTCTCCTGCTTTCAACATTTGCTGCACCCATAAAAAGAACCAAGGTGCGCGGGCGCTTTCCGTTGTTACAATAGTTTGTGTGATCGGTCGCTCAATAGGTGCAGGGAACACCAATGAGACGAAGAGCAGTACCACACCCGAGATTGCCATCACTTTGACTTCGCGACGAAGCAGTTCGAAACGCGAAATACGTGTGTTATCGGTCCTCTCCCCGGGAGGTGGGACGGCAACGCCACCATCACGCCGGACGCGGAAGATATGCCAGGCCCCCAGAATGATCATGACCAGGGTCAATACAAAAATGTGCCAGGTATAGAACCGCTCCAGAGATGAAATGCCTGGTTCCGGACCGCCGACAACAAGTTGATAGAACGAGTCGCCGATCCAGGGAATGGTTTTCAGCAGGTTCGTGCCCACGATCAGCGCCCAGCGGATCCCCTCATCCCAACGCAGGACGTAGCCAGTGAAATCCAATAGCAACACCAACACGAACATTCCCAAGCCGATCAAGTAATTGAGCCGGCGGTGACGTGCGTACGCACCTGTCAATACCACACGCAGCAGATGAATGGATACAACGATCATCAGCGCTTGAGCTGCCCAGAAATGCAAATTGCGGATCAAAGCGCCGAACGGCACCAGCGATGTGATACGTTCCACTGAAACGGCTGCGTGTTCAGGCACTGGGATGTAATAGAACATCTCCAGAATCCCTGTAACTAGGAGGATCAGGCAAAGGAAAACTGCCATGCCTCCCGCTCCTAATGTATAGCGAAGGCGAGCCTGTACCATGGGAATTGTGGGCGGATGAAGGTGGTGAAAGAAGTTAGGACGTTCCACTGCAGGCGATTTATGCTTTCTCAGATCTTGTGCCACCAAGCCGATGGTGGCCAGCGCTAGAACACCGAGCAGTGTGAGCATCGCGGGACGGTCGTCGCTGGGTTGTGGAACAGCATATTGCGTCATGATCGCTGACGCATTGGTATCCGTCAACTCAAGGTTACCTGGCATGACCTTCTGTAACCGCAGGATGTACGACGTTACCTGCCAGGCTTCATCATTGGTCAACTGACCCGGATCCCACCAGGGCATGTTAGCCAGGATGAAGTCATGGAGTTCCTGTGAGTTCTTGAACCGCGATAGTTTTCCCGCCCCCGCAACGCCCGGGATCTGCTTGTCTTTTGGAATTAGAAATCCCTGAGGCGGATGGTCTGGGCCATGACACTCAGATTGCCAGCAATTCCGGTCCTCCGCACCAAATGCGTCCTTCCACTCTTCTGTCAGTCCTTGTCCGCGATCACCGTGACAGGCCATGCAAATTCCCCAATAGATCTCAGAGCCTTTCTTAAGTTGTTCTGTATTCTCGGCAGCAATGACTGGTTTATCCAGCCGCTTGATGTCGAATGTAGGTGTCGATTGCGCCATGGGCGTAGACGTTGACTGTGCCTGCGGAGATGCTTGAACGCCTGTTGCCACAAGTGAAGCCAGAGCAAGCAGGAGCACGATGGCGAGAGCCGCGAGAAGAAGGCGGTACATCGATGAGATGGATGATTTCTGCGTTGTCTGAGGCATGTTTATATTGTGATCACTTTTTGTGCTTTGGACTGAGCTTCGATGATGTCGCCCATACCGCCGACAATTCCCACCTGAATTTTTTCAGTCAATTCAAAATAATTCAAACATGTGGAGCAAACGATCATGCGTACCTTTTTTGCGTCCAGAGATCGAATTTGCTCAATAGCGGGAGAGCCTTCACACACCAGCTTTACCCCTTCGGTGTAGAAACATATGGCTGATGGCAGGTCGCCGTTCTGGAGAAGCAACTCGAAATATTTGGCGATCAGTATAAGTTGTAGCTTTTCGTCTGCTTTCCCCATGCCGTAATTCGTAACCAGTATGACCGTATCACCCATCTTGCATTACTCCTTTGCGTTGTTGTATTCTTCCAGGATTCTTCGCGCCTCCTCTGCGTCTTCCTTCGGCACAAAGAGCTGAACACGGCCAAGTCCATCGATAGTGACAGGATAGATATGATGCCCTACCGATTCCTGGAACAATTCAACTTCGATCCCTTCTGCCTCCAGATAGCTCTTAAGAAACTCTGCTTCCAGCCGCCCTTGTACTTCGGTTAATAGTTCCCACTTTAGCTCATCCATTAGAACCTCCATGTGATGATGAACAAGATCGTCCACAATGTGCTTACAATGAATTGGCGGATACCGATGCGTGTGGGTTTCCATCCCACCGCTGGATGGAAGATTCCCCACAGCGTCTCGACCCATTGCACCAAATAAGAGAGGAAAAGAAAGCGCGGCAGAACGGCGAACAGGCCAAGGCTTAGGGAAGAGGCGAGATTGAATATTGTATATGCAAACGCGCGCCATCCCATTTTCCACATTTCGGCTCGCGATGGGACGTTGCCCAATTCCCGTTGCTCAAGCCTAAGATATGCATAAACGATACTTGCTGCGCTCTGGAACCATGTCAGCACCCACAGCCACCAGCCAGTTGGGTCATAATGACCAGTCCCCACCCAATAGGCGGCCGGTGCAACCAAAGATAAGACGCCCGTGGCAATGACCTCCACATTGACCTGTCGCCGTTCCTCACGTTTGCTGACGAGCCATAGGTGCCAGGCAAATACTGGAACACCTGGGACTGCGAGGTAAAGAATATACATAAAACCTGAAACGATCAACACCAACAGTGCGATCGTGATGATGAGTCCATACACGAAAACCCAGAAACGTGCTGCAGGCAAGTCAGCTTTAGGGCGGCGACCCGCGTAGGCTTTGATCGCCATGGTGACTGGCTGGCGGATAAGGAATGCGCATACCGCGGCAATAACCAGGGAAAGGGACGCTGTTGTAAAACGCCCTGCCGCGAATAAACCAATGAACAGTGGGCTAAAAATGAAAACCCATGAACCATGATCCTGCGGAAGGAAAATTTGCCTGCGAAAATAGGTTTTCCACATGTCTGGAATTATATGTGAGACGAGCCAAATGGCAGAGTGTCATTCGTCTATGCTACAATCGACAAAAGCACTCCCGAATTACGAACAAACCCCATGCTGAAAGATAAAGCGATCACCCTGCTCAAGGTCCGGCCGGAGGAAATGCGAATGGTCACGCTGGTGGCCGCATTATTTTTGTGCATCCAGGCGGGGCAGGGTATTGGAGAGAACGCTGCCTTCGGTCTTTTCCTGGGGCGAGTGCATGTGGATAGATTGCCCTATATGTATATGGGATTGGGTGGATTCGTCTCGATAGCATCTTTGGCATATGCAACGAGTCTGAGCCGTTTCCGCGATGCGAGCGTTGTGATGTATCTACTTGCATTTTCGGTCTTTCTCTTTGGCGGGCAATGGGCGTTGATCACGATCTTTGGTGTTTCATTCTATTCCCTTCTTTGGCTGACAACCTACGGCATGGGTGTTTTATCGGGCACTGTTCTGTGGACGATTGCAGGGGAGGTCTGTGACGCACGTCAGGCTAAACGCTTATTCCCGCTTTTTACGAGCATGGGTATCTTGGGGAGTGTAATCGGCAACCTGCTCACGGGTATCTTTGCGAACATTGCCGGGGCCGATAACTTGATTGTTCTGTATGCGGCTCTCCTCGGCGCCGGATTTTTCTTGACGCGCGAGATCACACGCGTCTATTTTCGGGCGGAAGTAGGATCGACAAAATATAGTCTTATCAGCGATATACGTGCCGGGTTTGATTTTGTACGCGGCTCGCAGTTGTTCCGCCGGGTTGGTTTATCGTCCATCCTCTATTCTATTTTGTTCTTCACGGTTGATTTTCCGTTCAGCGAGATCGTATCCAGCCACTATGGTGGTGATGCTGCCAGCCTGGCAGGCTTCAAAGGTGTGTTTACCAGTATTACAACGGCAGTAACATTCCTGGTTTCGTTGTTGCTTGCCAATCGGTTGTACACGCGTCTTGGGATCATTGGTTCGATTCTTATCATGCCGGTCACGTATGTGATTGCGTTCCTGATTTTCTTTATTAGCTTTTCATTTGGCGGCGCGGTAGTGGTCCGTTTTTCCCAGTTGGTCTGTCTTGGTGGATTGATGGGTACTGCCTGGAACGCTCTCTTCAATGTAGTGCCGCCGGAGCGTCGCGGTCAGGTGCTCGCTTTTAACAATGGCATGCCAGCGCAGTTGGGTGTATTTCTTTCTGGTTTGCTGATCATCTTGAGCAGGCAGATACTTGAAACAAAAGATATATTGTTGCTCGGAGCGTTTGTGGCAATCGTTAGTGTGTATCTCACTATGAAGATGAAGCCTGCTTATGGAGATGCGTTGCTGAACGCGCTACGTGCCGGCCGCGTGGAAGTTTTTAGCGATCAGGATGAATCGTTCTCTGGTTATCAGAATGATCCCGCAGCGATGCAGGTGATTCACCATGCGTTGCGCGATCCGAAGGCTCATATCCGCCGGCTGGCGGTTGAGATGAGCGCGAAGTCAGGCAACCGAGATATCATCCCCGACCTGGTGGATCGTTTGTACGATGACGATGGCAGTGTCCGTGCTGCGGCAACGCGTGCAGTGGCGGAATTGGGTGGGCATTCCGCCTTGGGTGATGTGATTCTCGGATTGGATGACCCCGATAACGATGTGCGTGTCGAGACACTCGCTTCCCTTCCAAAGCTGGGAGTGGACCCTTCCCCCGAACTGACTCGTACGCTGGAGCGTTTACTAAAGGACAGGGATGCAAACGTCCAAACGCATGCTGCAGTATCCCTGTTATGTTTGGGAGACAGCAAACAGGCCCAAAATTTGCTTGCGCGGATGTTGAAAAACAAAGATGCATCAAAAAGGAGCGTTGCCCTTCGGGCCTTTGGACGTATTGCAGCGCGGGTACAAAAACCGATCCCTTTGGATGTTCCTCTGATATTGCATGCTCTTCATGATGATTCCACCATGGTGCGCAGGGATGCAACCCGCGTAGCTCGCTACATCCATGATGACATGGCGATCACTGCATTATCCGATTTGTTGGCTGATGAAGATGCAATCCTAAGGCGAACAGCATCCGATTCGTTGAAGCATCTCTGGCCGACATCCAGAACTGTGGTGTTGAATCACTTGGAGCATTCCAGCGGAACAGTTGTCTATGCCGCGTTGGAGTCCATTCCGTCTGGTGATGAAGATCTCCTGCATTCCCTGCGTGGGTATATTCAACGCGAGGTGTCCAACATCCGATTTCTGCGTTCATTGATGGATGTTCTCCCACGCGAGGGGCGTGTCCTATCCCTGCTTACCGATACATTGAACCTTAGCCTGTCAAAAAGTGAAGAGAGATTGATCAAAGCAGTAGGGCTCTTTGGCAACCCGCACGCGCTTGACCTGATTCGCAAAAGTCTGAATGCCGGTGATGTTTCCACGCGTGCTTCGGCACTGGAGGCTCTTGAAACGCTGGGGGATCGAAGGATCACACAGGAGATATTGCCTATTCTGGATCGCGGTGGTGTTTTTACAAAATCCGATGACTCTGAACTTGATCTTGAAGAGGCTGTCGAATTTTTGTCGGCATCGGACGAACACTGGCTGCGTGCGCTGGCGGCCCGCGCGATTCCCGACTTGAAATTGGTGGATGGTATCGGCATGTTGCAGAACCTGAAAAAAGATGGGAACCCTCTTGTAAAACAGGCTGCTGTCGATGCCCTCAGGAAGATGAAAGGTATAAAGATGAAGACTTTGAAGACTCTTTCAACTTTGGAACGTGTATTGTTGCTGCGTGAAGTGCCAATGTTCTCCGGCCTTGCTCCTGAGGATCTTGAAAAGATCGCAGATATTGCTCAGGAACAGCTTTATGCAACACGCGGAGTCATTTGTCGCGAAGGCGAGCCGGGCGATGCGCTGTTCATCATCGTCAGCGGCGAAGTGGAAGTGATCAAGTCTGTAGGTAAGCAGGAGAGCATTTTGGCAATGCGCGGCCCTGGTGAATTTGTCGGTGAAATGGCAATCCTAGATTCTGCACCGAGATCCGCGACGCTGCGGGCATTGAACGATGTACGCGTACTGTCCATCGAAGGGGATGCCTTCAAATCCATCCTGTTGGATCGGCCAGAGGTGGCTGTCTCGGCAATGCGAAATATGTCGGCGCGGATCCGTGCGTTGAATGAAA
>CAZKSG010000102.1:0-15292 GCA_964555335.1 uncultured Anaerolinea sp. | reverse complement strand
TTGTACAATATGGGCTGTGCTGCCTGGCAGGAATAGATCGAAGCATCCAGCAGATGCTCGAAAAGTTCGAACATCGTTGGGGCAGCGGCCAGATCGTTTCCATACACAGGGAGCCAATTTAGCCTGGGTGCCAGCCAGAGCAAAAATCGGGATTCTTCTTTTAGAGAAGACAGGTCCGCTTGTACTTTCCGCAGAGTCGGCAGCGCCGCTTCAACGTTCTGAATTTCCATTGGACCAATTAGGATGCCCTGAAGTTGTCCCACATCCTGATATACCTGCACCCCCTTCCTGTAGACTCTGGATACGTTGAGCGACCCCAGTCCAACGACGATCACAACGAGCAGAAAGGTTGCCAGCCAAAACAAACGATTCAACCGGTGACGGGTATCTGTTCCATGTGTCGCATGCAAACCTTCAGACTGCGGAACAGGGTTATTAGAAAGAAAATGCTCACGGGCAAAAAGAAATTCTGTGAAGCGTTGTAACCCCTTCTTGTGCCAATCACTGAGCGTACTGACACACGCGTATTCCAGGTCACTGCCTACCAATTGATATAACTTGATCTGTTTCTCATCAAGTGCTTCCGCCGGTTTTCCGTAGACGCTATATAGAATAGCCGAATCAATTCGACCCCACGCATCACGCAACGAATTCGGAATGGCTGTACCGAACTGTTGTGGCACAAAATAACGCGCAGCAAGGATGCCGAATTCCCCCCAATGACTGTCGAGACGCTTCCCGCGCCGGGGAGGGGTACTCGGCATCATCCTGGAAAACACATCGCACAATGCTGCGATCAGCTGCTGCCCGGGACTCTCTTTCCGGAGGGTAGGGTTCCTCTCCACCGTTTCTTTTACAAATAAACAGGATGTCCACGGATGGAGATTCAGCCGCTCCGGGTCATTTAGGTTTTCAAGAATGTGCTTCAGCAACTCAACGTCGGACTGGATGGTTGTCATGAACGTCAGATATCACAGATTCTTGCAAGTCACTAACGTACAGATCTTTGGATAAGCACGATGGATCAACCTGGCTATTTCAGCCACGAATGTATTCATATCCAGATCAAACTGTATCGGATCGGCAATATCGTACTCCCATTGATCCGCCATTTCCGAGAGGAGATAGACCTTCCCCTGGATGGATGGAAATTCCGCACGCAAAGCCTCCTTTTGTCCTTTTTCCATCACCAAAATCAGATCGCTCTGGTCGAGCAGGAGGGGGTCGACCGGCCTCGTCAAATGGCCTCTCAGGTCAACATCCAGCCTGCCCGCACTCTCCAGGAGAAACGAAGGGATGGACTGACCGGGGATGGCCCATGTGCCTGCAGATTCCACGATCCAGTCCTTTGACTGTCCATCTGCCTGTACTTTTTGTGCAAAGAATGCTGCTGCCAAGGGTGAACGATATACATTAGCCGTGCATACAAAGAGGATCTGAAACATATCAAATGGACCGGTTCATTCGGCTACTTTTAGAAAAAGAGGTCCCGACCCGGGAAGATAACCAGGAGCAAAATAACGACGACAAGGATCAACAATGCCAGCCATGGAAATCTGTTCGACGGTCCGCTTCGTGAAACGCGCCTGCCTGATTTGTCCTGTAAACTCCGCGGCAAACGCTCCCACTTGTTCGCAAGCATGACGGCGCAACTGGAGTACTTTGGGTTAAGACAAACATCGACCTGATGTGTCACCAGAATCGATGCGGGGGGTTCGGCGTGAAAACAATAATTCCAGCAGGAGGGATAGGCAAGGGCGGTATCGGGGTCATCATGCAGACCCAGATAAGGACACCGTTCGATCTGTATCGACTGACGAGTAGTTGTTTTCATGAAGGCAGGGCGATACTGTTAGTGTGAGTGAGAGTCCGTTTCCTGTGCAATCGTCTTATGCACATCTTTGGCGAGGGAATGCCTGGCAAAGAGCCGCTCGATGGGTGATTTTTCACCCCCGGAGCCAGAATCCCCCGAGCCATATTGATATTCTTTATAGTAGGGCGAATAATGACGATAACCGCCGTAATATTCAGCGCGATGGCGTGGGATACGGTTCAATACAACACCCACCACTCGCGCGCCTGCCCGCTTTAACTGTTCCATGGTCGCCCGGGCACTATCCCTTTGCGTGTGACCGGGGTGAATGACCAGCACCACCCCATCCACCTTGGCTGCCAGGATCTGTACATCTGCAACCAGAGACGGGGGGCTATCCAGGATCAGAAGGTCCGTCTCTTTTTCCGCCTGGTCAAGAATATGGTCCATGCGGGCAGAGCCAAGCAACTCTGCCGGGTTCGGCGGAAGGCTCCCCGTTGTGATGACAGAGACATTTTCCAAACCTTTTGTCTGCTGGGAGATCATTGGGATCGTAACATCGGTGCGGAACATATCACTTAATCCAAATTGATTTCCCAAACCCAGGAAACGATGCACCTTTGGACGCCGTAGATCGGCATCCATAACGGTGACTTTCCGGCCTCCCTGTGCAATGACTGCAGCCAGATTCACCACGACCGTTGTCTTTCCCTCATTCGGGTTCGTGCTGGTCACCAGCAGACGCCGGATCGGGCGATCGACGCTCGCAAATTCCAGATTGGTTCGCAACAACCGGAACGCCTCCGAAACGGGCGATCGCGGCTGGCGGAGGACATATAGTTCTTCCTCCCGTTTGGAATGATGTTGAAGTTCGGCAATATACCCGATCACGGGAACTTCAAGGACGGTCTCAACATCCTCCATGGTCTTGATCGTATCATCCAGGTATTCCACCAGGAAGATAATCCCTGCCGCAAGCATCAGCCCCACCACTCCTGCAAGCAGCGTGTTCAGAACCGGGCGCGGACGGATCGGCTCCACAGGGACTGCGGCCGCTTCGATCTGAACGATATTGGGAGTATTTTGCAGACGGGCCAGGCGAACGGTCTCAAGGTTGTTCAGCAAATTGACATAGATCCCCTGGTAGAGGTCCAGCGTTTTTTGAAGCTGGGCTAATTTGATCGAATCAGGCCCTGCAGTATCCATGGGCTTTCCCAACACCACGAGGTTGGAATAGATCTCCTGGTAGAGTTGCAGGAGAGGTTCGATCTGTGAAAGACGCGCTTCTTTTTCAGCGATGGCGGTCTTCCGGTCATTGTTCACAGCAGGTTGAAGCAGGGCAATCTCCCGCTCCAGCGTTGTCTTCTCTTCCTCCAATGGGGCGATCTGTGCCTCCAGTTCATCCATCTGCGATTTCAGGTTTTGGTTGGATACCTGCGTAATGACCGTCTGCAGGCCGGAGATCTGCGATTCCATTTGCTTGATCTGTTCCTGAAGGTTGGCTTCTGTTGATGTAAAACGACTTGCCTGCAGGGCATCATTATGCTTGATCAACTGATCCACCAATGCATTGGCGATGGCCGCCGTCCGCTCGGGGCTTGGGTCCTCAACGGTCAACTGGATCACCTGCGTATCGCGTATCTGCTGGACCGTTATCTGCTTGGGCGTCACAGCGTAACCCAAATCGTCAGAGACAGAATCCAGAACGGGTTTGGTTGTAACCAACTGGATGTACGTTTGGATCAGCTGCTGGTCGCTGAGATAGGTATAGTCAGAGGTCTTCTCCTGCGGAGCCCGCATCACCAACCAACGGGTGGATGCCTGATACGCTGGCGTCTGATAATTGCTGCCAAAGAATCCTCCAGCCGCACCTAGAATCAGACCCAGGATCAACAGCCAGAGCCAGCGTTGCACAATTCGAAGATATTGTTTGAGTTCCATAGGATCAGCTCCTGCTTCTCACATGCTGAGGAAAAATACTGCTTTGAATTAATGTATCTTTATCAAGATGTTCGGGGTTGTTTGTACCGCTACTGATAAGCCACCCTTTTCAAACGAATCGTCATTGCATTCTGCTAACGTATCGATCCTTGATCATTTTAATGTTGAGAGCTCGGTGGGCGGATGGCAACCAGATAATGTGTATTAAAGATTTTCAGGCTTTCAAGCAATAGACACAATCCCTGTGAAAAGGATGCCACCCTGCGCGTGATAGGCGGTGCCAGGGTAATACGGTAGTGATCGATCTGGCAATTGGGGAAAGATGAATAGATCTCACTCATCCTCAGTCCACGAGTCTGCTTATTTGTCGGGTTGAACCAAAAATCATAGGATAGGATGAGCCCGAAAGGCTTCAACACTCGCAACATATCGGCACAGATCGATTGGCGTAAATTCTGATCCAATACTGATGAAATCGCAGTATATTGCAAGACCAAGTCGAAACTATGCTCAGGGAATGGTATTTGTGAACCGTCTGCCTGTACAAAATGAGTTCCTGGCAGTCGTTGTTTTGCATTTCGGATTCTGTCTGGCAAGAGGTCCAACCCATAGAGATTGTGTGGTAATGCGCCATAACAGACGAACTCAGCCAGAACACCGCCGCTACCACAGCCAATCTCGAGGACGCGCCTATTTGCCAGATCAGCATGGCCCAGTCGGCTCAGAACAAGCAGTACAGCCCGTTGACGCTGTTGAATGGAGAAGAGTTGAGCGGGGTTGGACCAGGAATACAAATCGCATCCGACTAGGCGTCGCTCCCGTTCCTCATACTCAATCCGCAGGCGGAGCAGATCGTTCATGGATCTCCGGCGAGAGAATAGGGACATCGATCATCTTGGTATTCCAATTCAAAGCGAATCGGGTCAATCCAAGCAGAAAGCCAAGACCATAACTCAGGTGCAAAATGGCAAAGGTGAGCGGCAAAAATGGCAGATGACGCCAGCCATGGTTCGCGCTGGTATACAATGACGCACCGATATTGGCTGTCAGGTACATACCCACAATCGATGCAACCAACCACCCACCCCGGCCTTGCAGGGCCAACCCGAGCGATAAACACAGCATCAATACAAACGCAGGTGGTACAAACTGGCGCGGGCGCATCTGGAACGTATGTTTTTGCAGGACCAGGATCTTCCAAAAGCCATATTGAAAATATTGCTTCAAGAGCCGCCAGGGAGTACTGCGGACCGTGTATTCAGACCGGATAAGCGGGCTGAGCAGGATCCTTCCCCCGGCTGCACGCAGCCGGTAACTGAACTCATCATCCTGATTACGCACCAGTCGTTCATCGAAAAGTCCGATCTGTTCGAACACCTTGCGTGGCCAGGCTCCCATATAAGCCGTATCGGTCCATTCTTCCTTATCTGAATAATGGAAGCGGGCCCCGCCTACTCCGAACGGTGAACTGGTTGCAAGGGAAACCGTCTCTCCAAAAGGAGTGACACCCACTGCCGTCATTCGGCCGCCTACGCAATCAGCTTCACTTCGGCGCAACGCCGCAATGCACTGACGTACATAGTCCGGTGCGACGATTGTATGTCCATCTACACGCACGATGAAGTCGCCTTTGGCCTGCCTGACGGCCAGATTGAGCCCGGTAGGAACGATTCCCCCTTTGTTCTCCAATAAATGAACGTTCGTGCAGCCCGATTCTGCGATCAGTTGTCGGATAAGCGCATAGGTTCGATCAGTAGACATTCCATCCACAACCAGCACCTCCATCCGATCCGATGGGTAGTCCTGCGCCAGCACAGCGCCCAGGCTGCGGCGAATAAATTCTTCTTCATTCTGAATGGGCATGATGATGGTTACAAATGGGTACATGGATGGACCCTCCTCAATCCCACCGGCGAGGTTGTATTTCTGCGTACCTTGAAAAACACCATGCAATGTCACTTTTCACCAAGTGTATTCTGGAAACTACTGCTGAATTGACCGATTTTTTTGCAAGAATACTCAAACAGAAAATGCCAAAGACCTACCCCTCCTGTCTAATTCCAATGTTTGAATGATCCAATTTAGAAACAATTACCTGCCTTTTACCGGACTTCATGCGAGGAATCTCATCAACCAGCTCAACCAAAATCTTCATATTACCAATGCGTGCCTGTAATCCAGATACTAGTGATTTCATTGTATGCGAATTAAATCCTGGGGCAGGCACAACCAAAACTCGAATCTCGTCAAATGTCTCTTGAATGATTTGCCCACCACGAATTGGATAGTCAGCCTGAAAGACCGTATCTGGTTCAACCACTCTTCCATCTGGTGTAACAATGGCATCTTCCGTACGTCCTTCAATACTTCTGATGATTGGGAGTGTCCGCCCGCACTGGCAGGGGGATTGAAGATTCCCAAAGATTGCTGTATCGCCAAGCTCATATCTAATTAAAGGCATGGCATAATTCAATAGCCCAGTACAAATAAGCCGCCCGATCTCACCGGGATTCGCAGGTTCATCAGAGGCGAGTTTATACAACTCCTCCACCCCCACTTCCGGCCAAAGATGTAAATACCCCTTTGTACACTCGCTGGCTGCGCAAACAAATTCAGCTTGGCCATAGGTATCTATCACTGGACACTTAAAAGCTCTCTTTATGATTTCCCGTCGAAAATCATAAAGAGGTTCAGCGTTACTCAACACAGCCTGCAATGGTGGGATATCAAGGTTTTGTTCTAGCGCAATTCGAGCAACATCATAAAGAGAAGAAGCATAACCCAGTAGATAAACTATCTTGTATTTGTACATTGCTTCGATATAGGCGGGGATAAAACTAGGTGAAATATGAAAAGTTGATAAGTAGAGTTGGTTCATCCCTGAATTCCATACCCAAAAAGGTGGTCTGGAACGGGAAAAGGGGACGACGAGCTGTCCACCGAGCATACCCCATCGATCATGGCGGGAAAGTTCATACCACCTACGCCAGCGTGCTTCAAAAAGGGAGTACCACTTTTGAACTCCCTCAGAGTTTACCCAAATTTTCAACGGGACTCCCGTAGTGCCACTGGTATGGTCGAGAACCAATTTCTTGCGATCGGCATCATCACTGATAAAAGCCTCTCCAAAAGTACGAAGTTCCTCCTTATGAAGGATAGGCCAGTTTTCGACGTACTCTGAGGATGCCTTATCTCCTTTGCGACGTCGTTCTGCCCATTGATCACGATAATATGGAACCTTATTTGCGGCGTGAAAGAGCATAGCTGACAGCTGGTTCTCCTGCCAATTTCTCCACTGATCTGCACTCCAGTCTTCTCGTTCAAGTACTTGCTCCACCATTTCATCAACGTTTTTGGCATAACGGACCTTATTCAGATACAACCCCCATACACTGGCAGCGACTACTTTTAGAGAATAAGGGAACACATTGTATAAACGTAAGAAATCTGACATTTGTACCTTACTACTTTCCGATTCGTCTGGGCATACTTGCCAAAGTTCGATATTTCGGTGAATATGAGAATCGATGATGACGCCCAAGAAGATCAGCCATGAATAAGATCTTGAAAGAGACGATGCCACTGCGGCAAGATAATTTCCCAATCGTATTCTTCCGCTGTATCACGTGCCTTCCTTGAAAGTGACGTAACCAAGTTATCATCCCGCAAAAGTCGGCAGACGATATCAGTCATTGAATCTAGATCATCAGCAGGAGCCAATAGGGCATTGTTGCCATCCTGCCAAAGAAATGGCAGTTCACCAACATTGGTAGTTGCAATCGGCAATCCACATGCAGCTGCCTCCATCACAGAAATCCCGAAACTTTCGAAGAGGGTTGTGTTTATGAATATATCGGCACGATCCAACCAAAGAGGAATCTCGCTGCTAGCTACCATTCCAATCACTGAGAGTTGGCTATCGACGTTGAGTCTGCGGGCATCCTGCAAGACCTGTTCTAGGCTGCCATCATTCTTGTTAGGACCGACCATAATAAGTTTGACATCCGGGAATTCTTTGACAAGGTTGGCCAAAATTTGAACTGCCATTTGAGGTTGATAAGTCTGATGGAAGGCTCTCAACCATAAAAGAATACGTCCGACTTTATCCCGTAATCGAAAAGGATATGCTTTTATACTCAACCCATTGGGTATGTAACGAATATTCGAAAACAGGGGGGTTAATCCTTTTTTTAGAAAGAGGGATGGTGTTACTACAACGGATCCACGATTCAACAGTTGAACTATACGATCGCGATGCTCAATTGAAAACTCCAGCAATCCGCCACCATGTAGTATTAATACCAATGGCTTACGAAGCCAGGTTAGCAGCACTGACGCAATTTCTGCCCAGAGAAATGCCATTCCGCTATAGACTTCTACACAGGCGAAATCGTATTGTTGTTGGCGGTAAAGAATGGTAAAAACAACATCAAGTAAACGGTAAACACGGTTGGTACGATACGATACCTTAATCGACTCCCATCCACTTTGAGCCAACTGCTCTGTAATAGACGCAGAAACAGTTCTTATTCCGTTTTGTACGGAGGCAAAATTCCCGACCCACAAGAGCTTTAATGGAACAGCCACTTGGAAAATATAACCTTACACAAGGATGCGTGCCGTGAGCCAAGAATTAATCTGTACTGCCATGGTTTTCACTTGAACGTTCATAGTATTTCCATGCGCCAGACCAAGCCCTCGCGTAATTAGATTCTTACGGACTTCCGACCGATGAATCACGTTCGCTATACCCTCGGCCAGTTGCTTAGGATTGCAAGGTTGAACTAATTGAGCTGCACCTTCAATAAAAGCTGGAATGGATCCGACACGGGTTGCAACCACTGGCAGGCTGTGAGCCATGGCTTCCCAGATCGTCCGCGGAAAGCCCTCAGACGAACGCGATGCAAGTACATAAATATCTGCCTTTCGGTAATACATGGATAACGCTGATCCGATCGGCTGATATCCGTGTTCGAAGATTCGATTACCCATGCCATTCTTGCTGGCAATGGTTTTCAGGCGTTGAACAATATTATCTTCGCCTGATTCGGGCCATCCTACCAAGTCAAGCACTACATCCTCGCCAGCTTTTGTTAGATGTATAAGCGCATCTAGAATATCAAACAAGCCCTTGGCTGCACTATATCGCCCTGTGTACAACAAACGGATTGGTCTCTGCTGGCAGGTATCCTGTCGTTCGTAAAAATCAGTCTCCTCCAGCGTAGTTGTACGTGTTTCACGCAGATAAGGTACAAATGGGCTCAGTTGATCATACAGTTTAGCGCTATTCACAAACGTCAAGCTGCGTTGAGCAACCTGAAGTTGCTTACAGTTGTACCAGTGAGCCCAACTTCTGATTAGTACTTTGCGCCAGTAAGGTTGGGAAGAGTCTCGAGAGACTTCTACATAGTCACCCACAAGAAGAAGAATTATCGGTACTTGTCCAGCTGCATAAGCTAGGGCTGGCAAGAGAGGTGATGGTCCTCGTAAGATTAACGCATCGATCTGGTGGCAATGAGGCTCAAATTGTCGCAGAAATGAGCCAGGGCGGAAGGAGCGTTTTGGCGTAGAGCCGGCAAGACCAAGACTAATCGCAGTAAGGTTCGCAGAGCGCGGAATGTAATCACACAAAGTATAGGCAGTCGCATTTGCCGGATCATGAAAGAAACAGGTCAATTGCTCGCAATGTTCAGCCAACCGATCGAGAAAACGACCGAGGTAACCTGGAACACGAAAGCCTCCGTTTTCTTGAACAAGGGGCGTGTGATAATAGAAACCAAGTCTTAAGAAGGAATCTGATGTCATGATTTTATGGTTTGAGCTTCAAGCACCAGTCGGCTCGCAGCCAATGCCAACCCTGCATGGACCCAGGCAAAGGAATATAACAAATCAATGAACAAAAGATGTATGGAAAGTCCCAGCGCACCTAACGCAAAAGCAAAAGCCAGCATCGTACCTAGGTTGCGATGACTGTTCATGATATATCCAGTTAATGGCATTGGCAAAAGAAATAATGCTAACACAATACCCATTCCAACCAAGCCCATTTCGGTCATAACGATCAACCAGGAGTCAAACGCGCCAATTGCATTGGACTCTTTACCGATATAGCGCACAAATTCAGGCTTCAGGCGAAAATACGCTCCTGGTCCCCAGCCAAGGATTGGGCGGACAGAGAACATGCGCAAACCGGCATCGTACGCCAATAACCGGATTCGGTCATCAGAACTTGCTGAGGAGTAGGAAGTCTCCCCAAATACGGCCCGGACAGTAGATTGAGTTTCTTCTATATTGACACTGACTTCATTAGAAAAGAATATCGCCACTCCTAATGCGAGACTCATTACCCCAAAGGCAAAGACCAGACGGGCATATCCCCGCGTCTGCCAGCCAACAATTGCAGCCATGAGAATCCAGACCAACCAACCTGCCCGCGTTTGATAGAGAACACCGTGATAAACCAGGGAACTCAATGTCAGCCAACTAAAGACACGCCACGAAAGCGAAACCGCACTTTTAAACAGGATAAATGCAATGACCATGGCGATAGCAAAGGCAGGATGAAATGCAAAAACTGCTCCATTGATACCCAGGCTGGGAAGGTTGAGGAGTTCTCGTAGTGGTTCGAGTTCCACGCGCCAAATAGACAGGATAAATGCCAATACCAGGATGAAACGTGCAAGGGCCCACAATTGTTCGACTTTACGAACCAGCAACATGCACACATATAACAACATCCAGTAGACAGCCCAATTCGGAAGCGTATACAGGGAGCTTCGCAGTGATTCACTGAACAAGATGGTCAGCAAAATGATGGACCCTAGGGCAGCAAGCAAGGCAACTTGCCAGCGAGCGAACCGCAGGGAGGCGTCTCTACGTTGTAGGTTTAAAGTACCGATGAGTAGACCTAATGTCAAAGGTGCTGTAGCTGAAAATTCCAGAGGACCGAATGGGACAACAGGAAATAAGGGAAAATATAATAGCAACAGCACGAGGAAAAGCCCTTCATATGGGCGAACCATGACAAACAACAGGGCAACAAACCCTATGGCTAATGTGAACCAGAATGGTGGTAAAAACACAACTGCCACCCCAGCGAAGAGACAGGCTAGCAGCCCTAACGTGACGGTCGCTGCACGTGTCTTCGAAACAAACATGATCCGCGGCCGTGAGGTTTCCGATAATTCTTGTGAATCCAGATATTTCCTAGTTACATCCATGCTTGGCCTGATTCGTCAGTTCACAGGGAATGGGTAGTTTGCGTCTGGCAGCTTGAATACCATCAGCCGAATGGAAGCCCAATAAAAAGCAAAAATCTCGGGATATGGTTTATACGTGCCTAGTGTCAATAGATAGAGAAAAAGGAAAACAAGGATCTTGAAAGAAAAGATCGAAGTGATCAGAATTCGGTAGATCACACCAGAAAGCAGACTTTCTTTCGAGAAGTATAAGTAAGTGCTCTTATAGTATTGCTCGTACGATCTTAGGTTCCCAGCCTTTTGATTTGTCACATTTCCAAAATGGGTAATGGGACTATCGGGGAAAAACATGGCCTTATAGCCTTTTTTCTTGATCCGTCTTGCCCAGTCTGCACCTTCGCCGTACATAAAAAATCGTTCATCCAACAGGCCGATCTCATCGGCGATGGATTTGCGCACGATCCATCCTGCCTCTGATGGGAGGTCGACTTTTCGGATCGAAGAATGATCGTATTCATCGACCAGATAAGACGAAAAGACCCGAGGAAAGCGAAAGCTCAAGCCGAGTTCCTTCCACATGATAGAGAGCAGAGTCGGCAGGCGTCTTGCACTTGCTACCTGAACCGTTCCGTCTGGAGAAAGCATCTTGCAGCCGATCATCCCCACATCCGGATTCTCATCCAAGTACTTGACCGCCCGATCAAGAGAGCCTGATTGCACAAGTGTGTCATCGTTCAACAGCATGAGATAACGACCCTGGCTCTTTTCTAAATTGACATTGTTGTTCTTTGCAAAACCATATCTCTTCTGATGGGCCGAGAGGATCACGTTCGGATAAAGTTCCCGAATCTTCTCGGTACTCCCATCGGTGGAAGCGTTATCAACAACAAGGATTTCATACCTGATCACATGCGTGTTTTCTATGATGGAACGAAGACACGGATCGAGGTACTTCCAGTTGCTGGTGTTTACGATGGAGATACTTAAATCGATCATAGCAGGCTCATCCTATCGTCATAAATGGAATTGTTTCAACGCCGTGTCCAATTCTTCGGCGGTACCGATATCAATGTATCGACCGTGATCGAAATGCAAGGCCTTTACTTTCATATTCAACTCGACCGTCCGCTGAAATATATCGCCGAGCACGATTTCTTTACCAGCATAAGGATTTTTCTGGAGATACGAGCTGATCAGATCTGTGAAAGTCGGTGACCAGCATGCGCAGCCCCACATATACTTCAGGTCAGTCTTTGCCGGCTTATCCACGATGTAGGTAACGTTGTCATCATCATCGGTTTGGACCATGCCGAATTTAGCAGGGTTTGCTGTAGGGAACAGGCCCAATGTCAATTCGTTCTTCTGTCCTTGATGAAATGCCAGTAATTGCTGAAACACTTCCGCAGGTTCGATGATCGTATCTGGCATGCCAAAGATGACAGTACTGCGCGCCACCCAGTTCCTAGCGATATTAAGCGCATGGGGCATTCCACAGAGCTTTTCCTGAAAGAGATAGGCAATGTCAATCCCAAAGCGGCTGCCGTCCCCGTAATATTTCATAATATCGTGCTTATCTTCGCCCAGAATGATTAGTATCCGGCGTGCGCCGGCGCTTACAATATTCTCGATAATATACTGGCTGATGACCTTGGGCCTTTTTTGAATCCTCTCACCGATGAGGATATCCTGGTAACCGATCGGAAATAATTCCTTGGCGCATGGATAAGGATAGAGGCGACTGCCTTTGCCGGCAGCCGGGATCACGCCGACAATATCAACCATCGATTCGGGTAACATATTCGTTCTTTCTTATCAGGATAGTGTCGTAAATGCGTTCCACTTTACGCGCATTACATTGTGGATCGAACTGTTCACGCGCATATGACATGGCGCGCTGCTTCATCTTTGTTCGTAAGTCTGCATCCTCAACCAGGCTAGTTGTCAATTGCGCCAGCGCCGTGACGTTGCCCGTTGGAGCAAGCAAGCCAGTTTCACCATGCTTCAATATGGAACTGCGACAGGAATGTCCATGCCATGCCACCACAGGAGTACCGACGGCCATTGCTTCCAAGGGAGGTCGCCCCAGAACGCCATGGTGATTGCAGACAACCAGCACGTCCATAGCGGCCATTACAGCTAAGGCATCAGATCGAAAGCCAGTCAGGACAAGTCGGTCTAAGACACCATGTTGATGGGCTAACGCTCGGGCCTGCGCTGCTGACTCATTTGTGGTCCTCCCCACGATCACAAACTTGATAGGCTTATGTACCATTGCAGTTAGTTGGCCGGCCAGATCAAGAAAGTCCCATGCTCCTCGTACCCAGTTCAGTTGTGTTACAACCAGACCCACCACAATCTCATCAATTCGTATGCCTAACTCGCTTCGAATTGCCACAGATCGTTGTAGTCCATGATTCGCTGCTGCAAGATCGAGGCTGTTGTGAACGATGCTGAGTCCCGGGAAATCTTCAAATCCATCTGTCTCATCCTCTGAAATTGCGATCATGGCAGTCGCATTCCTACGGATGACGTTCGCGGAAATCTTCGCCTGCAGACGTGAAAATGAGGGAGTATAGCTGCTTCTCAAATGCCAAACGACCGGAGCACCCAATTTTCGTGCCGCACTGCCTGCCTGCAAACAGGCTTTATCGTTTACATGGACCAGGTCTGGTCTGCGTTGCCGCAAATATTGAGACCAATTCTTATTTGGCAGCAGCGCCAGGAAGTTGTAATAAAAACCCAGTTTGGTCCAGGGATTGCCGGGAGAGGTCCAAAAAGGTCGAGCTTTAACGATGTCTACTGGAATGTTCAGGGTCTCAAACAACTCACGCGCCGGACCGTCTGAAAATAGTGCCAGGCGAGGTGAGAATAAGCGGCGATCCAATTCAGCTAACAGATTTCGCAGGCTTATCGTAGAACCTGTGACCTCACTATCGTGATGGGCATATACGATCTCAACCATAAACAGCCCTGCGATAAACATCATCTAATTGAGCACCGATTGCCTGATAGCCAAATCTCCCCCGTGCCTTTTCGGCAATCACCTGTCGATCAAATTGCTCGGGATATTCCAGCACATCTTCAATCGCTCTAGCCAGGGATTCAGACTGTGAAGCGGGAACCAGACGTCCATTTGCCCGAGTGACTAATTCCGGCACGCCGCCTACATTTGTGGCGACAACGGGCAACCCACAGCATAAGGCTTCACCGATCACACAAGGAGAGTTTTCCCATAAGCTTGAGAGCACAAAGAGCGACGACTCCCTCATACATTCCGCGATTTGAGCTTTTGGCAGTTCCCCCAGAAATTTCACGCGCTCCTGTATTCCCAGTTCGCCTGCCAGGTCCAGAAGCGAATGGGCATCGCCGCGTCCGATAATTTTCAATGTGATATCCGCGTGTTTTAAGAGTGCAAAGGCGCGCAGTAAAGTAGGGATATCTTTGGCAGGTTCCAGACGCGCCACTGTGAGGATCTGTCGTTTTCGTGCCCGTGTGTCTGGAAAGAAAATCTCCTGATCGACCGCATTGAAAACGATGCGGCTGTTAAAATGGGCACCCGTGTTCCGGATAATACATTGAGCTAAGAAATCGCAGACTGGCAATACGAACGCTGCCTGCTCATAGATCTTCTTTGCTGATCTGAGTCGTTCCTCAGAAAGCGCGCCCTCTCTGCAGAGCGCCGTCCAGTGTTCGGTGACGATCAGGGAGATATGCAGGAGCTTTGCCAGGGCGGCAGGGATCTTTGCGCTCGCAAAAACATGCACATGAATAATATGCGGACGAAATCCGCCAGCAATCAATCGCAGCAACTCGACGAGAACGACCCAATAGACTGACAATCGATTGACGATCTCTGACCTGCCCCGAGGCGTATGGATGCGGATGACACGTCCCAACGCCTCGTCTGTGCGGGTCACATCCACCTTATTGGAACGGGAGGAAAGCGGTGAAATATACAACACGACATTCTGATGATACAGCGCTGCAGCCCGTATGTGTTCAGCCACAAAGATCATATTGAACGGTTGGTCATAATCAGGGTCGGGGAAGTTCGTTGGAAAATGTAGAATGCGCACGCTCAGTCTCTCAAAACAGCGTGACGAAGTCGTCCCCACAACATCGCCAGAGCAGGATATTCCTGCACGAAATATTTTCGCCAATGAAACAGCTTGCGCGAGGCGGAAGACTTTACCTTGCGATGTAAGATCGCCGCCTGACAGGAGCGTTCAGGAGCGCTGTCTTCCTGGCTCCACAGGGGTAAAACAGACAGGTCAAAACGTTTTGACACCTCATTGACGGCGCACATCACACCTTCGTACTTCGAGAGCGGTCTGCCATA